>NZ_JBMIRQ010000094.1:0-26988 GCF_049195265.1 Rhodococcus sp. MALMAid1271
GTGGCGGTCATGGCGTAGCCGCAGCCGGCGTCGAGGTCTTTCAAGGTCATGGTGATGATGGCGGTGACGGGTAGGCCGCGGTGGGTGCCGAGGGTCCCTGAGGCGAGCGTGTGCCGGAGCGCCAGTTTCAGGGCGTCGTGATGTCGTTCGTTCTGGGTGCGCAGATCCCGAGCCGCGGCGGCAGCTCGCGCCGCAGCCGCGGTTTCTCTGTCATCGGGTTCAGGCGCAGTGTCGGACGCTGTGCCGCAACCACAGTCGGTACCGTGGCCGCAATTCCTCTCACCGCATCCGCTCTCACTGCAGCCGTTGCCACCGCAGGATTTGCCACCGCAGGATTGGTCACCGAAGTCATGATCATCCGCGCAGTCGCTGTCCCCGTTGCAGTCCGTCCCATCCCACAGGCCTGCATCGCTGGAGCCGGCATCGTCGGGCGTCGGTGCCGGCTGCGGTGGTGGTGCTGCAGCATCCTTACCGGAGGTCTTGTCGCTCTCGTCGTCGCCGGTCTGGTCGCTACGTTCGCCCTCGTGCACGACCGATGTCGGGTCGGCGGGGTTGTTCACTCCGGGTTTCGCGGCTTTGGAGAACAGGGCTTCGAGGTAGGCGCGTAGTTCGGGGTCGACGCAGAAGCGTCCTTCAGACATCCCGTCGGCACCCTGCTCACCGAGATAGAAGAACGCATCACGTCGCTTCCGCGGCCTGGGCTGCCCATCCTCGTCCTCGTCCTCGTCGTAGTCGCCGTCGGGGTTGAGGATTGCGTCGAGGTGCGCCACCAGCGGCGCGAAGTCGTCGGGCCGCCTGGTCGATGCGTAGCCCACCAACTGCTCTTCGGCGAGATCGCGGGTCTGCGGATCCACACTCGAGGGCAGATGGCGGAAGAATTCGCGGATCATCTGCACATGCTTGGCGTCGAGCAACCCGGCCCGTAATGCTTCGGCGGTGTGCGGCAGCAACGCAGGCAGGACCTCACCGGACAATGCTGTCCGGTCGCCCAGCTCCGCAGCCAGGCGAACCCGTGCCCCGGCCGCGCGTGGGGTGATCCGCAGCATCCACGCCACCGACGCCGGCACCGACCCTGGATATACATCGAGGCCGTGCTGCGCGATCAACTCGTTCAACCAGGTGTGCGAGTGCGCAGTCAGCGACCGGGTCACCGTTTCCATCCGCTGGATCACTGCACGCCGGTCGGCGTTCGTCCACGACACCGACGCCTGTTCCGTCAATGCGGCGACCGCGGACTCGACACGAGCGACCAACACCGATAGTTCGGGGTCGGACACCTCAGGGGCGGGCGGCACGGTCTCGATGCCGTCCACCCCTGATCCGCCGTCCCCCGAAAGCATGCACGAAATCTATCGCGACCCACCGACACACTTTCGAACACACGTTCTTATATTTTCATCTTATCGATACATGCGGATCGGATGGGGCGTCGCCCGGACGCGAAGTCTTCGCGACCAAGATGAGTTGCCTCGCCCCCTCCGGACGTCTGTAGCGTCGTACCGATGCACCAGATCGGCTCGAGGAAAAGGAACCAGCCTGCGCCGCCACATATTGTTTTCGAGTCGCTGTCCCTGCCGGCTCGTCCGACCGTCGGCGACGTGCACGCACCCCACCTGGTGCATTAGACCTCATTGTGGCCAACACGACCTGACGTCCTGGCTGCAGATTCCTTCGTTCGTCTGGCAAGCAGGCCGTACCTGGTACATCGCCGACGACGTCGGCCCCACTTCGCCAACATCGGCGATCCTCGCGTAGATACCGTCATGGACGGTCACAGCGCGGCACAACCCTGGGAGAGCCATTGAGCACGTACCGACAACAATAGTCGGACTGCGAACTGCAGCAGGACGTCTCGGCAGCACGCTGGGTGGAGGACGGCCTGGAGGTCGTTCCCACGACGACTGTGTGCTCGCTGGTCCCCACCGTGTTCGACGCCTATGCCCGCATCCTCTATCCCGCTCGGCCCAACACACACCGCCCGGTGCCCGAAAGACCTGGTGTGCCTTGGCTTGATCAGCTATCGGCCATCCTCGAAATTCTCGTCCGGAAGACCACAACACCGGACGATTGCTATTTCGCTGTCTGGGAGGGCAATACCGCCCTCGGCGACATTCGGGGCAAGGCACCGACGGCGACCATTGCCGGCTACAACTACTTCCTGCTGAGAGGGCAGGTCGCATGCGCAACCGACACGCTCGAGGGACTGTCGCCGCACCTGTGGTGGCCTGCAGACCACACCTGGTGCGTGGCCCAGCACTTCGATTTCCCGTGTGCCTATCTCGGTGGTAGCACGGAGACTGTCGCGGACGTTCTCGCGCTCAGCGACGTCGAGTCCCAGCCGGTCCGCGTCGAACAAATCATCACCGCGGGCCCCGACGCGAAACACTAGCCACCCGGGCCGAAAGTCTCGACCAGCGAGGCTTCCCATCGAATTCCGAATTCCTCAGGCATCGAACCCCATTGGCAGTACTTCAGCGCACCGTGATACGTCACAGCGAACGAGCCCGGATGTCGCGTCGGGGACCGTTCCATGCGTTGCGCAAGAACACCTGATCGATCGAGCATGCGAAGATGGCCCGACGTTCGCGTGTGAAAGT
Source organism: Rhodococcus sp. MALMAid1271 (assembly GCF_049195265.1). NCBI lineage: Bacteria > Bacillati > Actinomycetota > Actinomycetes > Mycobacteriales > Nocardiaceae > Rhodococcus > Rhodococcus sp. MALMAid1271. The sequence goes on from NZ_JBMIRQ010000094.1 coordinate 2,598, forward strand.
CCATCCACAGGTATCTGTCCCACACCAGACAACCGTGCAGCATCACGTCCCCGACCAGGTCGCCGTCATGCAACATCGTGGTGAAGCCGTTCCCGAGGTGCGCCACCCGCTCCGTTCGCCCGGCCACGGTCACGGCCTCGACTCGAGCCGGCACGTCGCTGCACACCTCGGCGGGCAGGTCCATCGTATCGGGTGACGCCCAGCATGTGGTGGGCGTGAACACCGAGCCCACGGCAGGCTCGTCGGGCCAAGCCTCCCTGTCCTCGAGCATCCACAGTTGCGTCATATCAAGACGAATCGATCAGAACTGCGCCCGAGGAGCTCCCATTCCCGGATCGATCTGGAACGGTCCGCTGGCTGACGGCGCTATCGGAAAGTCGAAGATCGCCGTCGGGATATATACGGTGGCACAGGAATTGGGAATATCCACCACACCGGAGAGGCGGCCTTCGATCGGCGCAGACCCCAGCAGCAGGTATGCCTGCTCGGGGCTGTATCCGAATTTGGTGAGGTAGTCGATCGCGTGCATGCAGGCATTCTGATACGACAGGTCGGAGTCCAGATACTTCTGCTCACCGTCGACAGTTACCGAGATACCCGAGAACGCAATCCATTCCGAGTATTGCGGTGCGGTGTTGCCGGGCATGAAGATTGCGTTTTCACTCACCCCGTACGTCTCCATGCCGCCCTTGATCAGGTCGACGTGCAGATCCATGAAGCCGCCCATTTCGATGGCCCCGCAGAAGGTGATCTCACCGTCTCCTTGCGAGAAGTGCAGATCGCCGAACGACAACTTCGCGCCCGGTACGAACACCGGATAGAACACGCGAGTACCTTTGGTGAGGTTCTTGATGTCCTGGTTGCCGCCGTTCTCCCGGGGCGGTGCCGTCCGCGCGGCTTCGCCGGCGACGCGAGAGAATTCGTCACCGCTCAGCGACCCCAGAATTGCCCCGTCGAGTTCGGGGGCCAGCGCCAGTGGTGGAACCCGATTCGGATCCGTGGCAATCAGCGCACCTTCGCGGGCGTTCCACTTCGCCAACAACTGTGCCGATGGCGCGGTACCCATGAGCCCGGGATGGGCGATGCCGGTGTACTTCACATGCGGTACGTGGCGAGAGGTCGTCGTCTGCCCGGAAAAGTCCCAGATCGCCTTGTACGCGTCGGGGAATCGATCGGTGAGGAATCCGCCGCCGTTCTGCTTGGCGAAGATCCCCGTGTAGCCCCAACCCTGACCCGCCAGCGGGCCCGAGTCCTCTTGCGGGATCGGACCGACGTCGAGAATGTCGACGATCAGCAGGTCGCCGGGCTCAGCCCCCTCGATGTGGAACGGCCCGGACAACGTGTGCACGTTGTTCAGAGGCGCGTTGAGAATGTCCTCGGCAGAATCGTCGTTGTGGATGGCCCCGTCGAACCATTCGCGACAGTGCGCTCGAAAGGACGTGCCGGGTTTGACCGTGACCGCCGCCGGGATGTCAGGGTGCCATCGGTTGTGGCCGACGATGTCCTGTTCGGTGAAACTCTTGGTCGAGTCGAGCGGAAACAGCAGTTCTGGCACGCGGCACCTCCGGTTGCGCTGAATTCTCCTGTCCTGATCATTGCACCGATGTTGTCCTAGCGGTCGGTTCTGGCAGGTAAATCTTGTATGACGGTTGATCTTGTATGACGTTGTGCCGTAACACCGCTGATCGCGCTACTCTCGAACACGTGCCGACCTACAGCTTTCGTTGCGCCGGGCGATGCGCACCCGTCGACCAGATATTTCCCATGTCCGACGTGCCCTCCGAGGTGCCGTGCCCGGAATGCGGAGGGGCGGCCGCACGAAAAATCTCCTCCCCTGCCCTGGGCCGGGGGAACAGTGCCGCAATGAAGGCGCACGATGCATCGCGAGCCACCGCCGATGCACCTACCGTGGTCTCGTCCATTCCGCACAGCGGCCGATCCTCGAGCCGAACAACCTCCAACCCGCTACATCGACGGCTGCCCCGTCCCTGACTCGCACGCTTCCCGCTCGGTGCGACCGGGCAGGACGACCCCAACGCCACAACTCCCGCAGTCACCGACCATCCCCGACCGCGCAGTCACCGTCCGCGCAGTCACCGAGCACTACCGGCGTCCGACCGAGATCCGCCCCTCTTCGCTGGTTGCGGCCACCGATCTCGGCGAACGCGGATCGTCGATCACCTCGATCTCCACGTCCCCCTTCTCCGACTCCGCCGCGACGTCGTAGGACTCGGCACCGGGAAGCGTGATCGTGCTGTCCCCCCTCGTGTTCTGTATGCGCATCGAGTCGGGCGGCACGCGAGAGTCCACGACGACCTGCCCGAAGATCGTGTTCACCTCGACCTCGGACAAGGCAGCGTCGGAGATGTCGATGTCGCCGAACCGAGTTGTCACACTCAGTGTTCCGCTCAGCCCGCGAGCGAGCACCGACCCGGTCGAGGTCGTCACCGTGGTGTCGGCATCGACGTCGGCGAGCAGGACCTCCCCCGCTAACCCGTCGATGTCGAGTGTCGATCCGGCAGGTATGCGTAGCTCGACATCGAGATCACACCACCCTCGATTGGAGCCGGAACATTCCACTGCGATAGTCGATCCATCGTCGCTGATCTCGACGGTCGGAGTATCCCCTCGATACTCTCCACCGGCCTGCACGTGCAGATCCGCGTCGGGACTCATCGACACCTTCAGCTGTGCGAACCTCGTTGAGAACGAGAGATTTTCAGCTGCGACAGTCCTGTCGGCAGCGTAGTGGAAGGACTGCACCTTCGGCGTGGTGAAGCCGTATGCAATCGCCACCGTGGTTGCCGCTCCGGCGACGCCGACGACGACTACGGCAACGACAGCCGCAACAATGATGCGCCACAATGCTTTTGTCACTGGATAGCTCCCAGATATCGTAGTACGGCCATGACACGACGGTGGTCGGCACTGTCTCCGAGTAGGCCGAGCTTGGCGAAGATGTTCCCGATGTGCTTCTCGACGGCAGCCTGACCGACCACCAGTGCCGACGCGATTCCGGCATTGGACTTGCCTTCGGCCATGGCCGTCAACACCTCTCGTTCCCGAGGAGTCAACGAATCGAGCGGATCCGATCGTGGTGCACGAGCCAGAATCTGTTGCACCACCTCGGGATCGATGACGGTTCCACCGTCTGCCACCGTGCGGACCGCATCGGCGAACTCGTCCACATCGGCCACGCGATCCTTCAACAGATACCCGACGCCGTCCGTGCTCTGCCGGATCAGCTCCGCCGCGTACCGCTCCTCCACGTACTGGGACAGCACCAGAACTCCTACCTCGGGCCATCGTTGCCGAATGACCAGCGCTGCGCGGAGGCCCTCGTCCAGGTAGGTCGGCGGCATACGTACGTCGATGACACACACATCGGGGACCGGCTCGGCGGCGGACATCGACGCGAGTAGCTCCGATGCGTCACCCACCTTGTCGATCACATCGGCTCCGCTGTCGACCAACAGTCGAGCAACGCCCTCTCGCAACAGAACCGAATCATCGGCAATGATCACTCGCACGGGATGATCACCTCGAGACGCGTCGGGCCGCCGACCGGCGAATCAACCGACAGGGTGCCGTCGATTCCGCTGAGCCTGTCTTGCAGACCGGCCAGCCCTCCGTGCGCAGGCACCTGCGCACCGCCGCACCCGTCGTCGTCCACCGTCACCCGAACAGCGCAATCGTCCCTGGTGACGGCGACTCGGACGTGGCCGGCCTTCGCATGTTTGCTCACGTTGGTCAGTGCCTCCGAGACGACGAAGTAGACGGTCGATTCGACGGTGGCGCTCGCGCGTCGCTCTCCGGTCGATGCAGGATCGATCTCGATGGTCACCGGGACCGTGCACAGCGCGGCGACAGAGGACAGTGCGGCATCGAGTCCGCGGTCGGTCAGAATCGGCGGATGCAAACCGCGGGTGAGAGTTCGGATCTCGCCGATGGCGTTCTTGGCCTCGCGGTGGGCGTCATCGAGCAGGCCCTTCAGCACTGCGTCGTCGCTCGACGAGATCCGCGACTTCGCCTGACCTACGGACATGGCCACCGAGACCAAGCGCTGTTGAGCCCCATCATGCAGGTCACGTTCGATCCGGCGCCGCTCGGCATCCGCGGCGTCGACCACCCGCGCCCGACTCGCCGTCAACTCGTCCACCCGCATCCTGGACGAGGACTGCCCGAGTAGCGCAGCAGCACACCACCAGTCGAGCTTTGCCACTGCCGTCAACAGCGGTGGAAGCCCGGCGACAAGCATCACCAGCGCTACGATCCCGACCGCCAAGACGGGCAAGAATCCCACTCGATCACCGATCTCGAATTGGCTGCCGACGGGATCGAGAACGATCCAGGCTATCGGTGCTGCGACAAGAACCGGAAGGGCCAGGAACAGCGCAGGTAGGAGGAACAGAAGGACCGCCGAGAAGGGAATGCGAACCATCCAGTAACACAACGATTTCCACAGCCCTACATCGCGAACACACCAGACGAAGGTTCGCCAACGGGTGGGGTAGACAGTCTCGGCAGGGCCCGCGATGACGATGCCGCTGGTGAAGCCGATACCCGCCCGGGCAGCCATATCCAGCCACCGAAGCAGCACGATCGTGAGCGCGAATACCAGGACCCCACTGAGCGCGAACGGAAGTGCGCACACAGCCAGTACCAGCAGCCCCAGGATGAACCACCCACCGAGCCCCGCCAGCATCGACGCCAGCAACGACGCCACGGCCAGCCACCAGTGCGGCGATATCCACGCCCTGAGCGGATTCAGGGGAATCGGTAGTGCCTCGTTCATGCGGATCAGCCTAAGTGCGGTGTCCTCGCAGTGTCCCCACTGTGAACCCACCGCCCGAGGGTAGGGCCAGCCATACTGCTCACCGGTGGGTCGGTCGTGGTGCTTCTCGCGAGGCGAGCGGGAAGATTCGACAGGCATGAACCTCGACCTTCTGGACGTCGATCGACTGTCCGTCATACCGGTGTGGGTGGTCTTCGTCGGTGTTGCCGTACTGCTGGCGTTCGAATCCGGCTCTCCGCTCGGCCTTTTCACCCCGGGAAACAACGTGCCGATAGCACTGGGGGTGTTGACGTCCATCGGCGTCGTACCGTGGCTGCCTGCCGTCGTCACCGCCGCCGTGGCGTCGAGCATCGGGGCACAATGGGCCCTGTGGCGCGGCCGCCGCACCGACACGATTCTCGGTTCCGCCCGCGTCGAGGCCGCGATCGGGCGCTCGATGATGCGGGTGGTCCTCGGTGTCACAGCGTCGGTGGAGAGACGGCCCCGCGCGGTAGCGGTGGCCGGACACCTTGTCGGTGGTATCCGCACCATCACACCTCGACTGCTCGCGTCCACCTCGCTGCGTCAGCGTGAATATGCCGTACTCAGTCTCCTCGCGGCCGGGGTCTGGGCCGCTGCGCTGGTGACGGTCGGCGCATGGCTGGGTGACCAGTCCGTCGTACGGACCGCCCTGGGATACGCCTGGATCCCCGCCGTGACGGTCATCGTTGTTTGCCAGCTCAGGCGTCGAACACGCCCGTCTACTCCCGAACTTGTCGGAGCCCGGTGATATCAAGGATGTAGAAGACGAGAGAAAGGGTTTCGCATGTCCGCTGACTTCGATACTTGCCACGGCACACTCGTGATCCACGCGGTCGGCGGTGCGGAGTGCACGGAGCCGGACTGCGTGGACCTCGAGTACGTACGGCACTTCCTGATCCTCGAATGCGAGGAGGTCACCGGAGGCTGCCAGTGCACCACTCTCGTGGAACTGGCTCAGGCTTCCTGACGCCGCACCACCGGCTGCTGCAGCTCGGTGACCCAGTTCTCCTGCGGCTCCGGCTCGGATACCAGGTAGTACTCGCGGCAGACCCCCGCGAGCTCGTAACCACTGCTGTCGATCCAGGCCATGAATTGCTGCCAGGTCTCACCGATCGTCGCCATCGAACCGTGGTGAACAGTGGTCGCCGCAAGGTCGACCGGTGGCAGTTCTCGGACGTCGTATCCCTCGGCGGCGGTCACGTTCGGTCCTACCTCGAACGCGGCGTGCACGGTGACCCCGGTGCCATCTCCGTCGTCGATGGCCTCGTACATGGCGATCGATGACGGGCCGAACTCGACGCCGTGCCCGGCGAGGGCCTGGGCGAGTCGCGCGTACATGGGTCCGATGACCGGCCCGATGTTCTCTGGTCCGAAACCGGCGGCAGTCTCGGTGACGAAAGCAATGCGATCGGTCGGCAGCGACTTGGTGTCCACGGTGATCATGAAATTCCCTTCGGTGTGTGAGAGTCGCGCATCGAGTCGACGTAGGCGGGCGGCATCGAGATCGAGCCGACGAGCGAGGTCCTCGCGTTTGGCGGCGAGCATCTCACGCAGCTGATCTTCACCTACCTGAGCGTGGATGATCGCCTTCACTTCGTCGAGCCGGAAGCCGAGGTCCTTGAACATCAGAATGCGGCCCAGGTCCTCGAACTGCATGCCTTCGTACGACCGGTATCCGGTGAACCGATCCACCCGTGCCGGCGTCAACAGTCCGATCTCGTCGTAATGCCGAAGCATCCGAACCGACACTCGACCGATGGATGCGAACTCTCCGATACTGAACATGACCCCTCCGAGAATTCCGTCTCACACTGTGTGAGGGTCAAGCGAACGAAAAATCGGGTGCAGTTGACCGCGCTCAGCGCGGTCAACTGCACCCGATTCTATTGGCCGCGCAGCCGCGACCACACCGTCCCTTACTCGAGGCCCACCGGATAGTGCAGCGGCAATCCCGTTTCACCGACGCCGAGTTCCAGGATCGCCCACTGGTGCGGGTCGATGGCCAGGAGTCCGTGGTTGGACACGATCAGGGATGTTCCGCTAAACGCGACCGAGGCGGGAGTGGAGTACGGAATCGAACGGTTGACGCGATCGACGAGGGTCGGTAGCTCGCCCACGATCGATCCCGTGTTCGGGTCTACCACCTGGATCGAATTGATGATCGGGTTCGAGATCGGCAGATAGATACGCCCACTCGTTCCGATAGCCAGGCCGTCTCCTTGTGCGACCACAGCCACGCGCTCCAGTCGGCCAGGTGAACCGTTGGAGTCGAGCTCGATTCGGTATACGACACCTCTCCCGATGGTGGTGATGTCCGGTGAGAGCGACACGGTCACCACGAAGTTGAGCCGGCCCGCGGCGTCGAACTGCATTCCGTTGACGCTGTACACAGACGCGAAATCTTGATTCTGATACCAGATTTCAGCTGCACCACCACCGGCAGGCACTTTCCAGATGGTGGCCTGGTTCAGATCGCTGACGTACATGGTTCCGTCGGGGGCGAACGTCGCCCAGTTCGGCCACGCGGGTCGATCGACGGGCGAGGGTTCGCAGGGCGCACCCGCGGCAGCCGCACATGCCGGGAGATCGGCGAAGGTGGCGTACACCGTTTGCTCTCCGGTCGCTGGATCTATCCGCACGGCCCTGGCACCCGAGTAGTCGAGGGCGTACACCCGGCCGTCACCGTCGAGCGTGATTCCGTTGACACCGTGTTCGGCAGGTACGTGATTCTCCAGCGTGTACGTCCGGAGTAGACGTCCCTCGGAATCCCAATGCCACACGTCTGCAGATGAATTGGGCCGGTTCGATCCCGACCAGATGCTGCCGTCGCCAGGATCGACGGCCATTCCCTCCGGCTGACCGGGCAGCGGAACGACGGCAATGTCCCTGGTCTGCCCGTATTCGAGAGGAACGTTCGTCGGCGGTGGTTCGGCGGCCACCTCGGGCGCGGTCACCACCGCGCCCGAGAGGCAGATCACCGTCGACGCCAGAAGGACGATCCCGGCGCCTCGCCGAATCATCGAGGAGTGATGGAGCCGAGGAACGAGGTGGTCCAGATTGCCGAATTGGCCGATCCTGCTGGATCGTTCGTCGGAACGAGTCCATTGAGCGTCACCTGGCCACCGGTCAAGCCCCGATCGAACTGCGGCGGCAGGGTGAAGCCGCAGGACTGCTGGACGGTGCCCGGACCTACGGCCAGATCGGTCCGACGGCATTGTCCGATGGAGGTCGCGGTCAGTGCCGGGGTGACGCCGAAACTCGTGATGCTCAGCGACGCGCTGAAGTCCGGGGACGACGGGTTCTGGTAGCAGATCGACGCCGTTGCGGCGATGTCCTCGGACGGCTCGGTCGAGGCTGCGCCGGTGGCCGGATCCACCGACACTGCGTGGATCTCGGTCGTGCGTACTCCACCTGGGCACGCAGGGGTTGCGCCCTTCGAGACCGAGTTGACCTCGCGTCCGACGCTGTACTTCACCGAACCGGTCGGCTGCGGAGTTCCGGGCGCCGGATCAGCGACCGGGGCAGTTCCCTCGCCCAATGTGTACAGAGTCCACAGTGAACCGGTGCGTCCGTCCGGCAGACGAAGGGGATTGGCGACCGAGTTGCTGGTTGCCACTCCGTCGGTGACCCCGGAACCATTGGGCTGCACTCGAAGCACGCAATCGACGGCCGCGCGTCCGGGTGAGCCGATCATGAACTCGAGCCCGCAGGGTCCGCTCATCGCGAGCCTGCCCAGTCCCGGCGCAGTGAGCACGCCCCACTGATCGAGGAAGGCCTGGCCGTCGATCGTCGGGCCGTCGCACACGTAGATCGGCCCGACGTTCTTCGCGGTCGGATCGGTCAGGAAGCCCGTCGAGGGATTGTTGGCGAAGGTGTACATCCGCGCATCGAGGCGCTCGACCACGGTCAGCGAGCGTGGTGACCCGAAGTACTCGTTGCACGCGGCATTGTCTGCCCCGGTGGGGCGTTGGCCGCTGTCGACGGTGCGATAGACGCTGAAGCTACCGGGACCGTCGTCGATGGACCCCATGACCGTAGCCGGTGCGGGACTCGGCGCAGGCTCGGCCGATGCAGGCGCCATCGGACAGACCGCGATCGTCAACGCTGACAACACGGCAGCACGCAACCACTGATTCTTCAACTTCAACTCCCCCCCGAGAATTCGACGGTGCAATTCGGACGAATCGCACCTTTTCCGAGGGGAGACTATCGCAACAGCCGTTGAGAATCTATCGATTCAGGCTTGCGAACACAGGTTCGATCCTGTCGAGGTCGAGAAGTAGTGCACGGTGTCGGCGCGCGGCGCGATGCGGAGGACGTCGCCGTGCGAGGGAGTCGCGATATCGGGGATTCGAGCGACGATCTGCGCTCCGGCCGTCCCGCTGGTCGAGGCATCCTCGACCATTCGGGCGTATATGTAGCAATCTGCGCCGAGTTCCTCGACCACATCGACACGCACGTCGGTACCCGAATCGGAGACCGTCCACGCTTCGGGTCGCACGCCCATGGTCACGCGGCTGCCATCGATCCGGTCGGCAATCGACCGCTCGATGGGTACCGACAGCGAACCGATTCTGGCAGCGCCTGCAACCACGTCGACCTCGAACAGGTTCATGGCGGGCGAACCGATGAAGCCGGCGACGAAGGCATTGACCGGACGCTCGTAGAGCTCCTTCGGACTGGCGCATTGTTGCAGCACGCCGGCTTTCATGATGGCCACGCGATCCCCCATCGTCATGGCCTCGACCTGATCGTGAGTGACGTACACGGTGGTGGTGCCGAGCCTGCGCTGCAGCTGCGAGATCTGCGCACGTGTCTGGACACGCAGCTTCGCATCGAGGTTCGACAGCGGTTCGTCCATGAGGAACACCTGCGGGTCTCGCACGATCGCGCGACCCATGGCGACACGCTGCCGTTGCCCACCGGACAGCGCCTTGGGCTTACGGTCGAGGTATTCGGTCAGGTCCAGAATCTTCGCCGCCTCCTCGACGCGTCGACCCACCTCGGACTTGTCCATACCGGCGATCTGCAGAGCGAAGCCCATGTTCTTGGCGACGGTCATGTGCGGGTACAGCGCGTAGTTCTGGAACACCATGGCGATGTCTCGTTCCTTGGGTGCCAGCGAGGTGACATCGCGGTCGCCGATCTTGATGGCACCGTAGTCGACGTCCTCCAACCCGGCGAGCATGCGCAACGAGGTGGACTTTCCGCAGCCGGACGGCCCGACGAGCACGAGAAATTCACCGTCTTCGATTTCGAGATCCAGTGATTCGACCGCCGCGACGTCCGAACCCGGGTAGAGCTTGGTGGCCCCTTCGTAACTGACCTGTGCCATGGGAGTGCTCCTTTGTAGAGTTAGAAGAATCGGTGCGCGGAGCCGGCGGGCTCGGCGATGAGAAAGGTCGGCGCAGGCAATCCGGATCGCGTTGCACTGGAAGTGATCTCGTCGGCCACCGTCCGAACGAGATCCGAGGGCACCAACGCGATCGCCGAGCCTCCGAATCCGCCGCCGGTCATGCGGGCTCCGTACGCGCCTGTGCGCAGTGCCGCGTCGACGGCACTGTCCAGTTCCGGCGAGCTGACCTCGTAGTCGTCCCGCAACGAATGATGCGACGCGGTCATCAACTCACCCAGTTCGGCACCTGCGGCACCACCGTCGAGCAGATCGACCGCCAGCTCGACCCTCCGAATCTCACTGATGACGTGGCGAACTCGCGCGATCAGTGTGTCGTCGACGAGCCCCGAGACCGCCTCCTCGAGAGGGAGGCCTCGCAGCGTAGCTACCCCCAGTTCGGAGCACGCGGTATCGAGCGCCGCGCGACGGGCACCGTACTGGCCGTCGACGAGCCGATGCGGCGCATTGGTATCGATCACCAACAGACTGGTTCCGGAAGCTGCGAGGTCGAAGGGGATCTGACGCGTCGAACCGTCGAGGCAGTCCAGTAGCAGCGCATGCCCGGCTCGCGCCGACATCGCGATGTTCTGGTCCATGCCACCGGTCGACGCCCCGGCAATCTCGTTCTCTGCCCGAATGCTGGCGTCGATCAGTACGTTTCGATCGACCGCCAGGCCGAACAAGTCGCTGAGCGCCAGCGCGAACGAGCATTCCAGGGCCGCCGAACTCGACAGGCCCGAGCCCACCGGCACCGATGAGTGCACCGCAACATCGACCCCGCCTATCCTGTGCTCCTGCAGTGCCCAGGCCACGCCTGCCACGTATGCGGCCCATCCCGAGGGCGTTCCCGGGCCGATCTCCTCGAGCTGACCCGTCCACGACTCGTCGGTGCGCGTCGATACGGCGCGCATCACCGTGTCCTCGCGGCGACGTACAGCGACCGCAGTGGCGTACGGCAACGCGAACGGCAGCACCAGTCCGCCTGCGTAATCGATGTGTTCACCGATCAGGTTGACTCGGCCCGGGGCAATCCAGACGCCGTCCGGTTCACCGCCGAACGCGCTGCGAAACAGCGCTGCCGCCCCGTCTGCGAGATCGTCCTCGGCGACCACATCGAGCCAGGTCATCGGAGTACCTCGCGCAGTCGATCGGCGATCCGCTCCGGCGTGGTGTCGTTGACCCATGCGCCCATCGCCGATTCGGATCCGGCCAGGAACTTCATCCGGCCCGGTGACCGCATCATCGAAAACAGTTGCAGATGAAGCCTGCCCAGCTCACGGTCCGCTGCCACCGGAGCCTGGTGCCACGCGGAGATGTACGGCACCTCGTCGACGCCTTCGAAGAACGCGTCGACTCCGCGCAGCAACTTTCGGTAGACCACGGCCAACTCGTCACGTTCTGCATTGTTCAACTCGGTGAGGTCCGCGACGTCGCGGCGCGGGGCGAGATGAACCTCGACCGGCCAACGAGAGGCCGCTGGGACGTACGCCACCCAGTGCTCGGTATCGAGGACGATGCGTCGCCCCGAACGCAGTTCGGCAGCGAGTACATCGGCCAACAGCACTCGCCCCGTTCGCTCGAAGTGCTTGCGAGACTGACGTATCAACGCGTCCGTGCGCGGTGGGAGATAGGGGTACGCGTAGATCTGGCCGTGTGGATGGGTCAGTGTGACGCCGATCTCCTTGCCGCGATTCTCGAAGCAGAACACTTGCTGCACCCCGGGCATCGCCGAGAGTTCGGCGGTGCGATCGGCCCAGACATCGATGATGGTGCGTACTCGGGACAGCTCCAGCGAGACGAAGGACGCATCGGGATCACTGGCGAAGCAAATCACCTCGCAGCGGCCCGTGCCAGGTGCAATCGGCCAGAGTGCCTCGCCGTCCACCTCGGCCGGAAGACGTTGTTGCGCGGCACTTTCAGCGAGCGAGGGGAATCTGTTCTCGAACACCACCACGTCGTAGTCCGCCGCCGGGATCTCGGTAGCCGGACGGCCGGGACGGCTCGGTGCCAGCGGCGACGCATCGGCCGGTGGGAGGAACGTCCGATCCATCCGCTGAGCGGCGATGACGATCCACTCACCGGTGAGGACGTCGAACCGCATCTGCGATTGCGACAGGGCCGGCGAGAGCGCCCGTGTGTCGACGAGTTCGCGGGTGGCGTCGCCACAGACGTACGGTTCGGTGTCGTCGTAATAGATCAGCTCGCGGCCGTCGGCCAGAGTGGTCGACGTCTTGCGCAATCGGTGCGTCGTGGCTTCACGCGCGGTCATCGAATACTCGTTCCTCGTTCGTGTCGACAGGGTCTCCGGCGATCACCACGTCGTCGACAACCTCGGACAACGCGTCCTGAACGCCAGGATCGAGTCCGGCATCGGTGACGAACACGTCGACGCGAGAGAGCGGAACGGTGTTCGCGAGCGCACGAACACCCCACTTGGTGTGATCGGCCAGCACGATGACGCGCCGGGAGGACGCCACCAGAGCCTGATTGGTTTGTGCCTCCATGAGATTGGGGCAGGTGAGCCCCGATTCGATGTCCACCCCGTGCGTTCCGAGGAACAACATGTCCAGGTGGATGCTCTGCAATGCGCTGACCGTGAGCGGTCCGACCAGTGCGTAGGAGGGTGTGCGTTCCCCGCCGGTGAGCAACACGGTTTGATCCGTCCTGCCGCCGGTGTGAAAGACCTCGGCAACGGGGAGCGAGTTGGTCACGACGGTGATGTCCGGGACGTCGAGCAGTTCCTGAGCCAGCGCATGCGTGGTCGTGCCTCCGGAAATACCGATCGATGTTCCCGGCCGAACGAAACGCGCTGCGGCTTTGGCGATTGCGGACTTGGCGTCGCGATCGAGTTCCGATTTGGCGGAGAAGCCCGGCTCGAACACACTCGCCGATCGTGGGAGCGTGACGCCGCCGTGCACTCGTTCGACGAGGCCGCGAGCGACGAGTTCGTTGATATCGCGTCGGATGGTCATGTCCGACACCGACAGCACTGCACCTAGGTCTGCCACTTTGACTGCGCCCGAGGCCGTCACCTGGTCGAGGATCTTCTGTTGACGCTGATGGGCGAGCATCAGCGGGTCTCGGCAATCACTGCGCTACCGCCCGCGGCCACGATCAGCTCACCGTCGACCTGTACTCCGCCGACCAGGTCGGTACCTGTGGCAGGCACGCTGATCTTGTCGCTCCCGTGATTGAGCACGAAGAGCCAGGACTTGTCCCCTGCCGATCGTCGCACGATCTCCACATCGGATCCGAGATCGCGGCGAGAGTCGATACCGGCTGCAGCGCAGAGCTTGTCGGCCAGCCCGTCCCAGCCGGCCGCGTCGGGGACGGTGGCCACGTACCAGGCGGCTCCTGAGCCGACAGGGCGTGTGGTCAGCGCGGGAACGCCGCGCAGATGCCCCTGGGTGTGCCGTGCGAGGACATCGACGTCCTCGGATGCGGTGAGGTATTCGCTCCAGATCTCGCCGAGGGTCTCGTCGTCGAGAGTGAGGAATTCGCCGTCAGCGAGTGGAAAGAACTCCTCGACTCGGACCCCGAGCAGCTCGCGGAAGGCACCCGGGTAGCCGCCGAGTCGCACGTGATCGTCCTCGTCGGCGATTCCCGAGAACGCAGTGACGAGCACCTGCGCACCTGCTTCGGCGGCATCGGCAATCCGTGTGGCTGTCTCGTCACTACACAGGTACAGGGCCGGAACGACAATCGCGTCGTAGCCGTCCAGGTCCGTGGACGACGGGACGACATCACACGTCACACCTGCCGAGGTGAATCCACGATGTGCGCGTCGAGCAATCTCCATGGGCTGCATCGCCATCGACGGATGGCCCTCCTGTTCGCACGCCCACTGGGAGGCCCAGTCGAAGAGCACGGCGACCCGAGCATCGACGGTGCTGCCTGCTACCGGCGCCATGCGACGCAGAGCCGCGCCGAGTTCGACGACCTCACGCCAGCGGGCGGAGTCCTCGCCTGCGTGCGGGACCAGTGCCGAATGGAACTTCTCTGCGCCCGCCTTGGAGGCCCGGAACTGGAAGTAGGCGATGCCGTCTGCTCCGCGGGCCATGTGTGCCAGGGAGTTACGCATCATCTCGCCGGGAACCTTGGCGCGGTTGATGTGCTGCCAGTTGACGGCGCTGGTGGAGTGCTCCATCAACAACCATGGCCGACGGCCTGCCACGCCGCGGGTGAGGTCGGCCGAGAACGAGAGCTTGTGATGTGCTGCAGCGTCGCCGGTTTCGGGTCCGACGAGGTAGTGGTCGGTGGAGACGATGTCCTGCTCGGGAGCCCAGGACGCGTAGTCCATGTTGCCGGCGAGCGCGGGGCCCTGACCCATACCCACCATGAAGTTCGTGGTCACGGGAATCGCGGGGGTGATGCTGTTCAGCACGGCCTTCTCTGCGCGGTACTGCTCGAGCAGTGCGTCGGAGCAGAAGCGTCGCCAGTCGAGCTGGTGGGTGGGGTTACCGAAGGTGGTGCTCACCGAGGGGGGAACGATCTCGGCCCAGTCGCTGTAGCGCTGGCTCCAGAAGTCGGTGCCCCACGCGGTGTTGAGGGCCTCGAGGTCGATGTACTTGGTGCTGAGCCATTTCCGGAATGCGCGGGCACTGTCTTCGGAATAGCACAGGGCGTTGTGGCAGCCGAGTTCGTTGGAGACATGCCACATCGCCAACGCCGGGTGCCCCCCGTAACGGTGCGCCATCTTCTCGACGAGAGTCAGTGAATGTTCCCGGTACACAGCGGAACTGGGGCTCCAGGTCTGACGGCTGCCGATGGCGTAGCGGTACCCGCGTTCGTCCACGGGACGCATCTGCGGGTAGGCGGTGGCCAACCACGGCGGGGGCGAGGCGGTGGCCGTGGCCAGGTCGACGCGGATCTCGCCCTGGTGCATCAGATCCATGACGCGGTCGAGCCACTCGAAATCCCAGGTCGTGGCCGTCGGCTGCAGCCGGGCCCAGGAGAAGACACCCACGGTGACGAAGTCGACGCCCGCCTCGTGCATCAGCTCGACATCGCGATGCCATACGTCCTCGGACCACTGTTCGGGGTTGTAATCGCCCCCGAAGGAGATTCCCCGGGTCGGCCAGGTGCTGCGTCGTGCTGTGTCCATGCTCACAATATGAACGAGCGTCACTCAGATGTCAACATAAATGAACATTTTCATACTCTCGCAGGTGGAGAGCCCTCGAAGGGCTTGACAGTCCTGCTCGAGTCATGCTTCTGTAACCTGCATCACCCCGAACGGTCAGAATCGATCGCCCAACGAACACCATGGATGTTCATTTCTGATCGTTATCGATATTTTCCGTCGAAGGACTCCCATGAACCCACACGAGTGGCCGCGCACGTGGCAGCCGTCTCGACGCGACTTCCTCAGGTCAGCGCTCGTCGCCGCGGGGGCAGTCACCGCAGGCGGCATGCTCTCGGCGTGCTCGAGCAGTCTCGATCCCAACACGGTCACGCTCGGCTCGCGACTGTCGGACAAGAACTCCAAAGTCGGAGTCGAGGACGTCGTCGCCATGTATCGGCAACAGACCGGCGGCGACATCCGCGTCAACACCGTCGATTCGACGTCGTTCCAGGAGAACGTCAACAACTACCTCCAGGGGACACCCGACGACGTGTTCACGTGGATGGGCGGCTACCGAATGAAGTACTTCGCGGACAAGGGTCTGGTGGAGGACATCTCGAATGTGTGGGCGAGCAACGGCGGCGGCTACAGCGAGAGCTTCAGGAAGAACTCGACCGGATCCGACGGCAACCAATACCTGATCCCGTTCTTCTACTACCCCTGGGCAGTGTTCTATCGGCCGAGCCTGTGGGCCGAGCGCGGTTACGAACCACCCAAGACCTACGACCAGTGGGTTGCGCTGAACAAGCAGATGCAGGCCGACGGCATCACCCCGATCGGCTTCGGAGCCCGCGACGGATGGCCCCCGATGGGGACGTTCGACTACCTGAACCTGCGCCTCAACGGTGTCGACTTCCACCGCACCCTGCTGGCCGGTGATGTGAGTTGGACCGACAATCGCGTCCGCACGGTCTTCGATACCTGGCGCGAGCTTCTGCCGTTCCATCAACCGCAACCGCTCGGCCGCAAGATCGCCGATGCGCAAACAGCCTTGCTCAACAAGAGCGTCGGGTCTCTGGTCGCCGGCATGTTCGTCGCACAGAGCTTCCCCGCCGGGGCCGAACGCGAGGACCTCGACTTCTTCCCTTTCCCCGAACTCGACTCCGCCATCGGCAGTTCCACGGTCGAAGCGCCGATGGACGGCTTCATGATGCGCGCCGATCCGCGCAACCGTCCCGCTGCCGAGCAGCTGCTGACCTTCCTCACCGGCCCCGAGCCCGCAGTCGCCTATGCTATGCAGGATCCGCAGGCCATCCCCGCACACCGCGACGCCGACCTGTCGAATTTCCCTGCACTGGTTCGTAAATCGGCGAACCTCGTGCAGAACGCCGAAGACATCACGCAGTTCTTCGACCGCGACACGCGACCCGATTTCGCGTCGATCGTCATGATCCCGGCCCTGCAGCAGTTCATCGGCAACCCGAACGATGTCGACGGCCTGGTTCGCAGCATCGAGCGTCAGAAGTCGGCGGTGTTCGGAACATGATTGTGCGCAGTGTGATTCGACCTCCATCATTCCCTCGACTTCGAGATCAGGTAATGCCATGACCGCACCGGAACGGGTCAAGTCGCCGAAGATTCGGCGCAGTGTTCGCGAGAAGTGGACCATCGCCTTGATGCTCGGCGTTCCCGCGATGATCGTCGTCGGTCTCGTCTGGATTCCCACCGTCTTCACGGTGATCCTCTCGTTCGCGCGCTGGGACGGAATCGGAGGCACCTCGAGCATCGAGTGGATCGGTACGCAGAACTACGCCGACGCGGTACAGGCATATCCTCCCTTCCAGCAGGCACTCCAGAACAACGTGCTCTGGCTCGTCTTCCTGTTCCTCGTCCCCACCGTCATCGGCATCCTGCTCGCGATCCTGTTGGACAAGAATCTCAAGGGATCTCGGCTCTACCAGAGCATCTTCTACGTGCCCGTGGTGCTGTCGATGGCCCTCATCGGGTTCATCTGGCAGCTCATCTACTCCACCGAGGGCGGCGTCCTCAACAGCCTGCTCGGCACGGACGTCGACTGGCTCGGCGATCCCGACATCAACATCTGGGCCGTCATGGTCGCGGCAGGTTGGCGGCACACCGGCTACATCATGCTGTTGTACTTGGCCGGCCTCAAGGCCATCGACCCGTCCGTCCGTGAGGCCGCGGTGATGGACGGTGCCGGACCGATTCGGACGTTCTTCAGCGTCATCTTCCCGCTGATGAAGAACACCAACCTACTGATCATCGTCATCACCGTCATCGAGGCACTACGCGCATTCGACCTCGTGTGGGTGATCAACAAGGGCCGCAACGGACTCGAGCTGATCTCGGCCCTCGTGACGGCGAACGTGGTCGGTGAGGCGAGCCGAGTCGGATTCGGTTCTGCGCTGGCCACCATCATGCTCGGCATCTCGCTCGTCTTCATCGCCCTGTACCTCGCCATCGTTCTTCGGAGCAAAGACTGATGACCACTTCACTCACGCGCACAGCGCCTCCCGAACGCGACCCGTCGACCCGCAACCGCGCGGCCGTCGCCAATCGTCGACGCGCGAGCACCGCACAGATCGCGATCTACGTGCTGCTGACCGTCATGGCGTTGGCCTGGCTGTTCCCCCTGGCGTGGGCGGTGTACAACTCGTTCCGCAGCTACGATTTCGTGCTGCTCAACGGTTACCTGTCGGTGGGCGGATTCACATTCGACAACTACATCGACTCGTGGCAGATCGGCGGTATCCCGCACTACTTCCTCAACTCGATGATCATCACCGTCCCCTCGGTGCTGCTCATCCTGTTCTTCGGCTCGATGGCGGCGTTCATCCTGGCGCGATTCAGCTGGAAGTTCAACATCTTCATGCTGGCGGTGTTCATCGCCGGCAACCTGCTGCCGCAGCAGACGCTGTTGACCCCGTTGTTTCGGCTGTACAACGCAATTCCGGTTCCGTACTGGATGAGTTCCTCGGGCTCGTTGTACGACAGCTACTGGGGCTTGATCATCGTGCACGTCGCATTCCAGACGGGGTTCTGCGTGTTCGTCCTCAGCAACTACATGAAGACCGTGCCGCACGAATTGCTCGAAGCAGCAACCGTCGACGGAGCCGGATTGTTTCGCCAGTACTGGCAGGTCGTCATGCCACTCTGTCGGCCCGCGCTCGCCGCCCTCGCCACACTCATGGTGACGTGGATCTACAACGACTTCTTCTGGGCTCTGGCCCTGATGGTCAGCGGCGACAAACTTCCGGTGACGACGGCACTCCAGAATCTGCAGGGCAGCTTCTTCACCGACACCAACCTGCTGGCGGCGGGCTCGGTACTGGTCGCCCTTCCGACGGTGTTGGTATTCGTTGCGCTGCAGCGACATTTCGTCTCAGGTCTGACGATGGGTGCCAACAAGTGAGCTTCGTGGTGCTGCGACGCGACGGCGTCATGGTGATTCTCGGGTCCTCCTCCACCGCTGTTCCGGCCGTGCTGTACTGGGGCTCCGATCTCGGTGAACTCTCCGACCACGATCTCGCCGAACTCCGGCGTGCGGCCGTACCAGCGGTTCCGCACTCGAGTGTCGACGTACCGCGGTGGTTCACGCTCGCACCCGGCGGCGACGACGCCTGGCAGGGCACCCCAGCTCTCGCGCTACATCGCGACGGTTCGGCGCAGTATCCACGATGGACAGGCACATCGATCGACAGCAGCGAGTTCGGGTGCACCATCGACGCTGCTGATCCCGAGTTGGGAATCCGATGGTCGATCGAGCTGTCACTCGAGGTCGGTGGGTCACTGCGGGTGCGTCAACACCTCGGCAACACCGCAGACTCCACCCTCTCCGTCGACGGCGTCGTCACCCTGATGCCGTTGCCGGACACGGCAACCGAACTGCTCGATCTGACCGGTCGTCACTGCCGCGAACGCACCCCGCAGCGCCGACGGTTCGATCTGGGGGCGGTGGTGCGCGCCTCGCGTCGTGGCCGCACCGGACACGATTCCACTCTGGTTCTCACCGCAGGAAGCGAGGGATTCGGCTTCCGCGACGGCGAGGTCTGGGGCGCGCACGTCGCATGGAGTGGTGATCACCTGCACCTGGCCGAGCGTCTGCCCGAACGGGCCGGTCAAGCCTCGGCCGTCCTGGGAGGCGGGGAACTTCTCGCGCCGGGTGAGGTCACGTTGGGTACCGACCAGACGTATTCGACCCCCTGGGTGCATTTCGTGTACTCCCCCGCCGGGTTGGATGGTTCCGCTCGATCCCTGCACCGTTGGATGCGATCTCGCCCAGCTCACCCCAGCTCTGCTCGACCCGTGGTCCTCAACGTGTGGGAGGGCGTCTACTTCGATCACGATCTCGCCCGGCTTCGCGGTATCGCGGACGTCGCTGCTCGTGTGGGCGTCGAGAGATTCGTGCTCGACGACGGTTGGTTTCGTCATCGACGCGACGACCGGGCGGGCCTCGGCGACTGGCAGGTAGACGAGGGGGTATGGCCGGACGGTCTGGCCCCGCTGTTCGACCACGTCCGTGATCTCGGCATGAGCCCCGGGCTGTGGTTCGAGCCCGAGATGATCAACCTCGACTCCGATACTGCTCGGGCTCATCCTGATTGGCTGCTCGCGGCACCGAATCGCATTCCGTTGGAGTGGCGTCACCAGCACGTGTTGGACCTCACCCGCACCGAGGTGTTCGATTACCTCCTGTCGTCCATCGATCAGGTGCTCGGCACGCAACGACCGGACTACGTGAAGTGGGATCACAACCGAGACCTGATGCTCGCCGTCGATTCCACTGGACACGCCGCGGTGCACGATCAGACCGCGGCGTTCTACCGGCTGCTCGACGAGCTACGGTCGCGGCATCCAGAGGTCGAGTTCGAGTCCTGCGCATCCGGGGGTGCCCGCATCGACCTGGAGGTTCTCGAACACACCGACCGGGTATGGGCCTCGGACACCAACGATCCGCTCGAACGTCAACGGCTGCAACGGTGGACGACGCAGCTGATTCCGCCGGAGCTGATCGGATCGCACGTCGGACCTCGGATCGCACATACCTCCGGCCGCTGGTCGACACTTCAATTCCGCTGTCTAACTGCACTGTTCGGTCACGCGGGCCTGGAAATGGACGTCACCGAACTCTCGTCGGAGGAACACGAGTACCTGACGTCCTGGACAGCGCTGTACAAGGAGTTGCGCGGCTTGTTGCATACCGGCGATCTCGTTCGGGCCGACCATCCCGACCCGAGCGTATGGGTTCACGGGGTCGTCGCAGCAGACGCATCCGAGGCCGCCTACGCGGTGGTTCGGATGGATACCTCTCCCGAGGATCGAACGGATCGGGTCCGGCTCCCGGGCCTGAATCCGAACACCCGCTATCGGGTCGAGTTCGTTCATGCGCTGAGTGATCCGGGCAACGGAATCGCACCGCCGCCGTGGATCGCGGACGGCGGAGTCCTCGAGCTGTCGGGCGCTGCGTTGGCTCGGGCAGGCGTCGCGCTCCCGGTGCTGTTCCCTCAGACCGGAGTGCTGCTACGACTGACCACGCTCTGAGCGGAGTCCAGTAATCGGTCAGTAGTCCTGGTCGCTGTCGGCCGCGGTGGGCGTGCGTCTGATTCTGGTCAGGTGGACGCGTCGGGCGAGCCGGATCATCGGACGGATGAGCAGTTCGATACTTCCGAGCAGGAACAGCCAGGTACCGGCGATGGTGGTGCTCTCGTGGAAGAACAGGATGCTGCCGATGATGAACCACACCGCGATGAGAATGTCGTTGATGATGCTGACGACTTCCCATCGCTGGCGAATCACCAGTTCCTCGTGTCCGATGGTGAACGTCAGGTCCTTCATCGATCCTCCTCCGTCGCTGGGGTGTGCGCTGTTCTACTACCCGAATTCCGTGGCTCGAACACCGGCGTCGGCCAGTCCACCCGAGCTGCCATGTTCAGCAGCTTCGTTCGACGCGTCTCGTTCGTCTCCCCGATCCTCGCAATTCGCCCGTAGACGTGAGCGCGAAAGTCGTCCGCGCCGCGGCGGTTCTGCCCCGATACTCCGGCCCTGATGCAGTTGTTCAGCAGAGCCCTGAGATTGTCGTATTCCTCTCGCGGCACTGCGGGCGACGAGTTGACGACGAGACCGGTCAGCTGCTGACGCTGGTGCGCGCGTCCGACCCGGGTCTTGCCGGGATGAACGGCGAACCCTTCGTCGTACGCGATCTGGGACATCAGCCACAACAGTCTGTCGACGTCGAGATCCGCAGCGGCAGAAAATGCCAGATCGTCGGCGTAGCGGGTGTAGTGGGCACCGACCGACCGGGCCAAACCCGATGCACGGATATCGAGCTGCCGCGCAACCAGATTGGCCAGTGCGGGCGAGGTGGGAGCGCCCTGCGGCAGGTGGGTCGCGCGAAGCCTCGACGCGGTGGGACGGTCCATCCCGATCAATTCGACCGCAGGGGTGACCGTCGTGCACAGCGCAGCGAGGTGCGCCGCCACCGTCCCTGGGTACCCCACTGCCTCGAAGATCGCAACCACGCGGTCGAACCCGATGGACGGAAAGAAGCGTCGAAGATCCATGGAGACCACCACGGCGCGGCCGGAGTGTGGCAGCGCGAACGTGCGCGGACTTCTCGCTTTCCGAAATCCATGAGCAGCCGGATGGGGTGGGATTCGATCGAGAATGCGACGCAGTATCTTTCGCTGAATCTCACGCAACCGCGGTTTCGGCACCTCCAGCAGCCGAATACCCTGGCGCTTGTCGAGTCGCGCGGATCGGTAGTGCTGCAACGGGTACGGCGCGGATCGGAGCCTGCCCTCCAGGTCGGCGAACCATTCGATCTCGGAAATCGTCAGGTCGAGCGATCGCGCAAGGTCCCCGGTCGTTTCGTAGCGCGGTACCTCGAATCGCCAGGGTTTCCCACCGAAATGTGTCGGTCTATCCGAGGAGACCGAGGGCTCGGCGAGGAACGGAAGATCGCGCAACAGAACGAAAATCGAGGCTTCATCGAACGGCGGACTCGGATACAAATTCATGACGCGATCCGCCAGCCGCGTCGCCTTCGCCGGAATCAGCCGCGCAAATGCCTCGTCGAGACCGGATCGGGTCCAGTCGGCATCGACGGCCAGCCGCGCGAGAATTGCCGCCGCCCTCGGCGTCAACTCGCGCTCTGTCATGTCAGGACCTGCGCGGGGTGGAACGCCATGACGTGCGGCGTGACATGCAGCGGCGCGGGGCGACCGAAATCTTTCGTCCTCGGAGCAGTCGAGCACGCGAAGCGTGCAGAGCTGCTTCGGACGCAGTGATCGATTCTCGTGATGCACCCAGGGGTTGCCCCTGAGACCGGCCCTACGGACCAACTCTCGCCCACGCGCCGCTGCATCGTTCCACCATGCCAAAGTGTCGCAGGTCTGTCAGCGCGTTCGCAGGCGTAGAGCGGTCCCGTGTCGATTCGGGCCGCTGCGTTCTGTCGATGCTCATCACCCCATGGCCTCTGATACCCATGCGGGTATCCTCTTCCCTGAGGGCCTCACATGCTGGTCCTCACGCACGGGGCCACCACCGGCGAGTCGATCGCGTTCGTGGCCGGGCCTACTGTCGACAACTGCAGGAGCACAACATCATGACCGAACTGGCAATCAGCACACGGGTGAACTCCACTTTCGAGGAAACCGTCGAATCGACTCGAAAAGCACTGTCCGAACAGGGATTCGGCATACTCACCGAGATCGACATGCAGTCCACTCTGAAGGCGAAGATCGATGCCGACATCGAACGCTACGTCATCCTCGGTGCCTGCAATCCGCGGCTGGCCAAGGCCGCGATCGACACCGATCGCCAGGTGGGCCTACTCCTTCCCTGCAATGTCGTCGTCCGCTCCGACGGAAGTGACACGATCGTCGAAGCAATGAACCCGCAGCTGATGGTCGGACTGTCCGCGGCACCGGGTCTCGCCGACGTTGCCGATGAAGCCACTGCGCTGCTGCAGGCGGCGATCGCGGCGCTCGACGGTGCGAACTCCCCCAGCTAGCTACAAAGCCCGCAGCACGGCCTCGCCCCGATTCGACCGGATTCCACAGATACCCCTGAGGGTATAGTGAGGGTCAGGTTGTCAGGACGAAGGAGAAGGCATGTGCAGAGCGGTCGAGTGCAAGAAGTGTGGAAAGACGACGTGGGCCGGTTGCGGTCAACACGTGCAGCAGGTGATGCGGGGCGTGCCCGCCTCCGATAGATGCGCGGGGCACGCCGGCGAACCGAAGTCACCAGGGTTCTTCTCACGGATGTTCTCGAGCAAGTAGCAGCCGGGGGGCCACGGGCATCCCCGACGCCGATCGCGGCGCGCTACGGTACCGAAGTGCGTAAGAACAGCGACGACGACGAACTGGGTCGCTACCGCGCGGTGTTCGACGCCATCGAACGCCGCGTGGTGCCCGAGATCGAGTTCGGCAGAAGTACACCAGTGCTCATCGCTGCGATTGCCATCGCATCTCTGGGGTTCCTCTTGCCCCTCACCGGTTCTGCACACGGATACGACGTGCTGTTCAGGACCTCACGTGCCGAGAACGAATCCGCAGGAGCACTCCCGACCCTGTTCGTGGCCTTCAGCATGACGTTCACCGTGACGGTGGCGGCAACTGCCCGCGCCGTTCGAAGGTTCCGCTGGGCCGGCTTGGCACTAGCGGGCAACGGCGTCACCATGGTGTTCGGTGTGCTCGCGATCTGGTCGCGGCAATCACTGGCTCCGGATGCGGCGTACACGGGGCCGTCGATAGGGCTGTATCTGGGCGCGGTGGCAGCCGTGCTGTCCACAGCGCTATGGGCCCGTGCGGTGTTCACCCACCCGCACGGACCCCGCTGACCTGATTCCGGCCGACTGCTGCGCCGACCTCAGGCGAGGGCGAGAAACAGCTTCTCGAGCTCCGCTTCACTCATCTTCTCGCCTGTTTCCGCTCCCGTGATGCACTCGCGGAGCCCGGTGGCGACGATCTTGAACCCGGCCCGGTCGAGCGCCTTCGACACCGCAGCCAGCTGGGTGACGACGTCTTTGCAGTCACGGCCACTTTCGATCATGGCGATCACGCCTGACAGCTGGCCCTGTGCACGCCGTAGGCGG
>NZ_JBMIRQ010000095.1:0-1692 GCF_049195265.1 Rhodococcus sp. MALMAid1271
GATCCGCCGCTTGGGTTGCATGAATTCCCGGCCGGTGGAGTTGCGGCACACAGTGATTCGAGGAGATCGGTTCACCGTCTCGGCCACGTTCTCACCGAGCGACGGCTATCGCTTCGTGCCGGCCACGCCGCTGCACGCCCTCTGAGCACCCACTGATCCAAGGAGCGTTCTTCATGACTGGAGCACCACCGGAAGCCGACCCGGCCGCCGCACACGCACTGATCGACGAATCGGGAGCCATCCTGATCGATGTCCGCGAGGACGACGAATGGGCAGCCGGCCACGCCCCGGACGCCGTCCATGTACGCCTCGGCGATCTCGATCCTGCTGCCTACCCTCCTGAGCAGAAATTGGTCGTGGTGTGCCGCTCGGGCGCTCGGTCGAGCAAAGCTGTCGCGGCCCTCACCGATGCCGGTCGCACAGCGCACAATCTGTCGGGCGGAATGAAAGCGTGGCACGAAGACGGCCGTCCTGTGGTCCGTGATGACGGCACCCCCGGCGCAGTGATCTGACATGGTCGCCACCCTCGCGATCGCAGTTGCCGCAGGGATTCTCATCGGGCTCTCCCTCGGCGCACTCGGTGGTGGGGGATCGATACTGACTGTTCCTGCACTGGTGTATCTCCTCGCGGTCGAACCGCAATCGGCGACGAGCACCTCTCTGATCATCGTCGGCATCACCTCGATCATCGCGGCCATCAGCCATGCGCGAGCACGGCACGTGCGGTGGCGGGCAGCGGCAGTGTTCGGAATTCTGGGCTCGGTCACCGCCTTCGGTGGATCGATCCTCAACCGATCGGTCGACCCGCAAATCTTGCTGCTCGCGTTCGCGGCACTGATGATCGTCGCCGCCGGTGCGATGTTGCGCCGCACCCGGCGCGGACACGATGCCGACCTACCGACACCGAACCCGGCCGAGACCGTGGGAACACGCCCGAGCGCCGTCGCGGTCGCCACCAAGCCCACGAAAGTGAAGATCACCACGTCGCAGGTATTCAAGCTGGTCGCCGCCGCGCTCGTTGTCGGCTTCCTCACCGGGTTTCTGGGAGTGGGCGGCGGATTCCTCATCGTCCCCGCCCTGGTTCTGGCACTGGGCTATTCGATGCCCGTCGCGGTCGGAACGTCACTGGTGATCATCTCCATCACCAGCGCGGGGGCCTTCACCGAACGCCTCGGCACGGGTGCCACCATCCCGTGGGAGATCGTCGTACCGTTCACCTTCGCGGCAATTGCAGGCTCGTTCGCAGGAAAAGTCATCAGCGACAGAGTCTCTGCCACCACGCTCACCCGTAGCTTCGCAGCTCTGTTGCTCGTCGTGGCCGTCTACGTCACTGTCCAAGCCTCCATAGCCCTGTAACGCACATCGTTGTGCATCACAGAGGCTAATTCTGCGCACGCCAATGCGGCGCATCGCACACCTGGATCGAGGAGATCTTCGATGACCGCACTGATTCCCCGCTCTGAGGCGTCCAGGCCGTATCCGATGCGTCATGAGCCGAAGGGCTCGACGCTGTTCCAATTGGTGACCACCACCGATCACAAGACGATCGGCAAGATGTATCTGGTCACCTCGTTCGGATTGTTCCTCATCGGCGGGTTGATGGCGCTGCTCATGCGCACCGAACTCGCCGTACCGGGGTTGCAGTTCCTGTCCAACGAGCAGTACAACCAGCTGTTCACCATGCACGGCACG
>NZ_JBMIRQ010000096.1:0-1734 GCF_049195265.1 Rhodococcus sp. MALMAid1271
GATCCGCCGCTTGGGTTGCATGAATTCCCGGCCGGTGGAGTTGCGGCACACAGTGATTCGAGGAGATCGGTTCACCGTCTCGGCCACGTTCTCACCGAGCGACGGCTATCGCTTCGTGCCGGCCACGCCGCTGCACGCCCTGTAAGCACCCACTGATCGAAGGAGCGTTCTTCATGACTGAAGCACCACCGGAAGCCGATCCGGCCGCCGCACACGCACTGATCGCCGAATCGGGAGCCATCCTGATCGATGTCCGCGAGGACGACGAATGGGCAGCCGGCCACGCCCCGGACGCCGTCCACGTACGCCTCGGCGATCTCGATCCTGCTGCCTACCCTCCTGAGCAGAAATTGGTCGTGGTGTGCCGCTCGGGCGCTCGGTCGAGCAAAGCTGTCGCAGCCCTCACCGATGCCGGTCGCGCAGCGCACAATCTGTCGGGCGGAATGAAGGCGTGGCACGAAGACGGTCGCCCTGTGGTCCGTGATGACGGCACCCCCGGCGCAGTGATCTGACATGGTCGCCACCCTGGCGATCGCAGTTGCCGCAGGGATTCTCATCGGGCTTTCCCTCGGCGCGCTCGGCGGTGGGGGATCGATACTGACTGTTCCTGCCCTGGTGTATCTCCTGGCAGTCGAACCGCAATCGGCAACGAGCGCCTCGCTGATCATCGTCGGAATCACCTCGATCATCGCGGCCATCAGCCATGCGCGAGCACGGCACGTTCGGTGGCGGGCAGCGGTAGTGTTCGGAATTCTGGGCTCGGTCACCGCCTTCGGTGGATCGATTCTCAACCGATCGGTCGACCCGCAGATCTTGTTGCTCGCGTTCGCGGCACTGATGATCGTCGCCGCCGGTGCGATGTTGCGCCGCACCCGGCGCGGACACGATGCCGACCTACCGAACCCGGCCGAGGCCGCGGGAACACGCCCGGGTGCCGTCGCGGTCGCCACCAAGCCCACGAAAGTAAAGATCACCACTTCGCAGGTAGTCAAGCTGGTTGCCTCCGCGCTCGTCGTCGGCTTCCTCACCGGGTTTCTGGGAGTGGGCGGCGGATTCCTCATCGTCCCCGCCCTGGTTCTGGCACTGGGCTACTCGATGCCCGTCGCGGTCGGAACGTCACTGGTGATCATCTCCATCACCAGCGCGGGAGCCTTCACCGAACGCCTCGGTACGGGTGCCACCATCCCGTGGGAGATCGTCGTACCGTTCACCCTCGCGGCGATTGCAGGCTCGTTCGCCGGGAAAGTGGTCAGCGACAAGATATCGGCGACCGCACTGACCCGAAGCTTCGCAGTTCTGTTGTTGGTCGTGGCCGTCTACGTTACCGTTCAAGCATCGCTTGCGCTCTAGCTCTGGGTGCGTCCCGCAGCCGTCGGCGAATCCTCATAGACATGGCCTGTCCAGCCGGCCGCAGCACAGATCTCGAGGTATCACCTCGCTCATCATCATCGCTTTCACTACGCTATCGGGAGTTCATCGATGACCGCATTGATCCCACGTACCGACGCCGCCCGGCCGTATCCCGCACGCCGAGAACCCAAGGGCTCGACGCTGTTTCAGTTGGTGACCACCACCGATCACAAGACGATCGGGAAGATGTATCTGGTCACCTCGTTCGGATTGTTCCTCATCGGCGGGTTGATGGCGCTGCTCATGCGCACCGAACTCGCCGTACCGGGGTTGCAGTTCCTGTCCAACGAGCAGTACAACCAGCTGTTCACCATGCACGGCACG
>NZ_JBMIRQ010000102.1:0-34746 GCF_049195265.1 Rhodococcus sp. MALMAid1271
CATGACGATGCCGTGGCGGTTCTCCTCGGCGGTCCACCGGCCGACCCAGGTTCCCCATGCACCGTCCTGGGAGAAGTTCTCGGCGATCTCCCGGTGGTAGGAGGGCAGGTTGTCCTCGGTGAGCAGGTTGGTGATCATCGCGGCCTGCGCGACATCGGAGAGCTTGGACTGCTCGGGGTCGTAGTCCTGGCCACCCAAGGCAGCGAAATTGCGGCCTTCGTCCCACGGCACGTAGTCGTGGGGATGCCATTCCCGCGCCATCGAGATGTGACGGTTCACGTTGTCCTCGGCAGTGGGCACCAGCTCCTGCAGAAGCTCGAGCTGTGTCAGATCCCTGGCCATCGACATGCCTCCTAGCATTGACGTCAGCTCATCAGCCTAGAGCCATACACCCGACGAACGTGAAGCCTCGCCGAGATTCTGTTAGACGTAGCAAGCCCGACCCCGCGACCACTGGTGCGATTCACAGGTCAATGCTGTGCAGCCTCGGGAGCCGAGAACGTCGGTGCGCGAAACACCCACCCGCGAAGAGCCAGGAACCGAGCCGCACCGAAAATCCCGCTGACGGCGATGACCACCGACACCTGCACATAGGTCGCCGCACCGGGAAACAGGATATGCACGGCAGCCAGCGAAGCGGTACTGAGGCCGAGTCCGATCAGAGCAAGCCCACCGGCCTCCCACTGGGCCTGGAACCAGCCCACCCGGCCTGCGGCCCGAAAGGTGTGCCGGCGATGCAGCTCGTTGGCCAGGACAGTGCTGGCCGCGACACCGACAAGATTTGCGGTGAACGATCCGAGAAAAGACAGGGCGACGAACAGTAGGGCATAAACACCATTGCTCGACGCGCCGACGAGGACGAAACGCGCGAACTGAGCCAACACCGACTCCTCGCGCAGTCGCGCCGTGATGCGAGGGGCACAGCTCGGCCGCCCGGACGGGCCCGACGCTTTCACCGCAGTACTCACGAGGTCTCCAGTTGCAGAACCGGAAGCGTTCGGTCAGCGCTTCGACTCGATACAACTCCGAGTACCGACACATCGATACTCGGACGTGACGGAAGTCTCAGGCCTTCGAAGAACTTTCTTCACGGGCGCGCTTCTTGCGGTCCAGGTCGATGTTCAGGCTGTCCGCCTTGATCGACGCGACGAACAACACCGCAACGAGAACCACCACTACGACGATGGTGATGACGACCACCGCGATGCCGAAAATTGCCAAGATACCGTTCATGTCCTGCCTCCCGTGTCAGGCAATACGGTACTTGTCGTAGACCCGCCGCTCCACTCCGGCCCTATCGGTCGTTCCGCAGGCTGCACTCCAGCCCTCTCGGTCGTTCCGCAGGCTCCACTCCGGCCCTATCGGTCGTTCTCAGCTCACCAAGCGCGCCACAGCACGCATCGGCAGCGACAACCAGGTCGGTCGGTTGCGGGCTTCGTAGAGGACCTCGTACACAGCCTTGTCGAGTTCGTATGCGCGAAGCAGATCGGCCTCGTCTCGGGGATCATGCCCGGCCACCGAGGCATACCCCTCGAAGAAGGCGGCGATGCTCCGCGCCGCCCACCGATCGGCACGCTCACGCACCGACGGGTCCTCGGGAGCGTCGACAAGCAGATGATTCGCGGCGTAGTCGAACGAGCGCAGCATTCCCGCCACGTCACGCAGGGCGCTGTCCATCTGCCTGCGCTCGGCCAAGGTCTTGGCCGGTTCGCCTTCGAAGTCGATGAGCAACCACCGCTCGGGCGTCCCCAATACCTGTCCCAGATGCAGATCACCGTGAATCCGCTGCACCGAGGTACTGTTCGACGCCTCGGCCCGCGAGATCAGGGTCGTCGCTGCCGGAATGTACTGAGCGATGTCCGGCACCACTCGCGCCACTCCCGAAATGCGGGCGAGAATCTCCTCGACGGCAGTGGATTCCACCGGGCGTTCGACGGTGCCCATCACCGACGCCAGGTCGTGATGCACCTGCGCGACGGCCGCTCCGATACGGTGCGCGTCCGGGGCGAAGTCACCGGGCAGGTCCTCCACCGCCGTCTCCGGAGAATCGAACACCTCGCGCACGCTCGCCAATGCAGCCGTCCAGCCCTCGGCCGAGTTCGCGGCGAAATCCTGGATCATCCCCAGTGTGGTCCGCTCGCCGCCGACCTCGGCCTCCAGCCAGCCCCGTAGCGGTGCCACGTTGACACTGCCCGCCTGCGCCAGAGCACGATGTAATTCCACATCGGGACTGATCCCCGGCGGTATCTGACGAAACAGCTTGAGCAACAGTTGATCACCGAGAATCACCGACGTGTTGGACTGCTCGGCCCCGAGAACCCGACCACGCAACCCGCTCGGCACGCTCGAGCCGTCGACGACTTTGAATTCGATACTGCCCGCGCCAGTTTCGTCTGCAAAGGCATCGCCGTACAAACCGATGATCTCGGGATCTCGCAGACCGTCGAACACGGCCACCTCGCCGACCACCGGCAGCACCCACGGTCGAAGCTCATCGGTCAACTCGGTGCGGAACCCCAAGGGCACCTGGTAGGTCTGCGTCACCACCGCCGCGTCCTGAGTGAGCTGCACCTCCACCAGCAAGTGTTCTGCGGCGAAATTCGGTTCGTCACGGAGAACTTCGCGCGCAACGATCCGCACCGAGTTCACCGTCGACCCCTTTGCGCCGAACCAGCGTTGCGCCGGCAACCACGTCGTCAGAGCTTCGGTGAGCTGCGGTTCGACAGTGCGTGCCACACTCGAGCTGGAATCGATCATGAGAATCTCTCGCCGCCTTCTTCGGAGTGTGCAGAGGATGTGACCGTACGCAGCGAAACCTACCCACTCGTGGCCACGTCCACACCCCGGCAGCAAAGACACCCGAACGTTATGCGGGTCGTACGCCCGCACACCGACATGCTCGTAGAGTGGTTTCATGTCCGCTCCATCGACTGCCCACATCGACGTGCACCGCGCCGGTGACCGTCTGAAAACCCGTGTGTCCTGGCTGGACTCGAAACATTCGTTTTCGTTCGGTCAGCACTACGACCCCGACAACACACATCACGGACTGCTCCTGGTCAACAACGACGACATCGTCACCGCCGGTCAGGGATTCGAGACCCACCCGCACCGGGATACGGAAATCGTCACGTGGGTAGTGCAGGGCTCACTGGTACATCAGGATTCGATCGGACACTCCGGAATCATCTATCCCGGATTGGCCCAGCGCATGAGCGCAGGCAAAGGCATCATGCACTCGGAGAAGAACGACTCCTGGAGCATCGACGGCAATCGACACACCGAACCCGTTCGCTTCGTGCAGATGTGGGTCATTCCGGACAGCCCGGGCACCACCCCGGGTTACGAACAACTCGAGATCGGCGACGAATTGTTGCGCGGCGGGCTGGTCACGGTCGCGTCGGGCATGGACAAACATCGCGGTCAGGCCGCGATCGGCATCGGCCAGAAGTCGGCCGCTCTGCACGCTGCGAGGCTCGTTCCCGGTAAGACGGTGACCGTGCCCGAGGCACCGTTTCTGCACGTGTTCGTCGCGCGCGGCACCGTCGTGCTCGAAGGTGTGGGTGATCTGTACGAGGGCGATGCGGTACGCATGAGTTCCACTGGTGGACAGCGCATCAGCGCCATCGAACCGGCCGAGGTACTGATCTGGGAGATGCACTCACGGCTCGGTGCGTAGGGCCGACGCTCAGCGATCCGCTCTCCACCAGCCGGCAAGCAATGCTGCTCGCCCATCCTCACCCGCGGATGTCTCTTCGCACGAAGGCTGCCGAGCCCGCACTGCAGACGACGGCCGCGATGACGAGCAGCCAGCCGATCGACTCGAGCGAGTCGATGCCGCCCAGCGACCTCGGAACATGAGTGAACGGGGACAGGTCGAGCCACGGCTGCGGCAGTCCGATCACCGCCCCGACCTGACCGAGCGCCACGAAGCCGGCGAGAACGGCCCACACGGCCGACGCGAACCCAGGGAACGCGCCGAACAGCGCAACACCGAGCGCCGTCACCACCCACACGGCCGGCAGTTGCCCCAGTGCTCCGCCCACGACAGAACCGATTTCTCCTGCGATATCACCGGTGGACGCACCGTAGCCTGCCCCGATGGTGAGCCCGAGGACCACGAGCAACCACACCGGCCCGAGCACGGGGAACAGCAGGTGGGCGACCAACCAACGAAGACGCGAGACGTCGGTGGCCAACACGATCTCGGCCAGCCCTGCCTCTTCTTCACTGTGCGCCCGCAGCAGAGCCGATACCGAATAGGCGGCCACGAGGATGCCGACGCCGCTCAGCACGGCGACGATGAACGACTGTTCGACGGTGCTGCCGCCGAACTTTTCCAGTGCATCGTTGAAGGTGGTGCTCGCGCCGATCTGCCCGCCGATTCCGTCCACCGAGGATCCGATGGTGATGCCGAACAAAGCGATCCCGACGGTCCAGAGGGCAAGGGTCCCGCGAGAGAGCCGCCAGGCGAGGGCGACCGGCCCGGACAGTGACGGCGCGGCCGACACCGAGCCGCGACGCTCGGCTCGTAGGCCACTGCCGAGATCGCGTCGCTTCGCCCCCACGAAGGCCGCTGCGCAGAACGCGGCTGCTGTCGCCAGAGACAGCAGCATCGGCCACCACCGCTCGTCGGCAAAGGGCCGCACCTGGGCCGACCATCCGATCGGTGACAACCATGACAGGGTGCCCGAGCCTGCGTCGCCGATGGCCCGAAGCGCGAACGCCGCGGCCAACACGCCGAGCGCGTAGCCGCGTGCCGCACGCGCATCCGGTGCCACCTGCGCCGCCAGCGCAGCGCAGCCGACGAAGACGCCACCGACGACAACGATCGCCGCTCCGAACGCCACGCTTCCGACCAACGGCAGACCGAACGCCGACAACGAGATCGAGGACAACAGTGCCGTCGCCGCGACCCCGCCGCCTGCCAGCAGCATCGCGGCGGTCAGCCCGGCGTATCGCCCGACCACCGTGGACCCGATCAACTCGGTTCGTCCGGCGTCCTCGTCCCCTCTGGTGTGCCGAACCACGGTGAGGATCGCTGCCAGCGGCACCAATGTGAGCATCAGTCCGGAGCGCCACGACACCAGAGCGCCCAGACTGCTGCCGAAGATCGGGCCGACGAGTGCCGCCTGAGCCGGGACGGCGACGGTGCCGACATAGAACGTCTGACGATCTGCGGCCGTCGGATACAGACCCTCGATACTGACTGCATAGAGCAGCGGTAGCGCACCGAGCAGAACGATCCACAGCGGCGCCACCACCCGATCACGGCGCAGGTACAGACGCAGCAACGCGCCGGTACCGACCAGGGCGCTCATGCGTAGTACCTCAGGAACAGCTCCTCGAGAGTCGGGGCCGAACTGACCAGGCTCTGCAACCCGGCGTCGGAGAGGATGCGCATCGTCGCTGCGAGGGCATCGTTGTCGACGGTGCAGGTGATGGCGGCACCGTCCACGGTCACTGCGCTCACCCCGGCGAGGGTGTCCAGATTCTCGGGTACTCGATCGACCTCGGCGGTGATGGTCGTGTGAGTGAGGTGCCGCATCGACGCGAGCGTGCCTGCGTCCACGGTTCGCCCGTCCTTGACGATGGTCACCGAGCTGCACAGCGCATCGACCTCGGACAGAATGTGCGAGGACAACAGCACCGTGACTCCGCGTCGGGCGGCGTCTTTCACGCAGTCGGCGAAGTGCTGTTCCATCAGCGGGTCCAGCCCCGAGGTGGGTTCGTCGAGAATCAGCAGTTCGACGTTCGATGCCAGCGCCGAGATCAGCGCGACCTTCTGCCGGTTGCCTTTGGAGTACGTGCGGGTGCGCTTGCCCGGATCGAGCGAGAACCGCTCGATCAGCTCGGCGCGCCGAGCGGTGTCGATCCCGCCGCGCATCCGAGCGAGCAGGTCTATCACCTCGCCGCCGGTCAGCGACGGCCACAGCGTCACATCGCCCGGGACGTAGGCCAACCGCCGATGCAGCGCGGCGGTGTCGGTCCACGGGTCGCTTCCGAGTAAGCGCACGGCACCCGAGGTGGCCCGGATCAGACCGAGCAGGATGCGGATCGTCGTGGACTTACCCGCGCCGTTGGGCCCGAGGAAGCCGTGCACCTCACCGGTCTCGACGGTCAGGTCTAGTCCGTCGAGGGCGGTGACGGTGCCGAAGGTCTTGCGTAGGCCTTCCACCGTGATTGCGTCGGTCATTTCTTCGCCTCCAGATACGTGTCCAAAGCCTGCGAATCGGTGAGCAGCCCGTCGGTGTAGAGCTCGAGCGCCGGTAGCGTGACCTCGTCACCGAGCGCGGTCAGTGCCTCGGCGAAGGTCACATCGGGGCCGGCCATCTGCACGTACAGCAGTAGACCGCCCACGTTCTGTCGGGTCAGGAATCGGGCGCGGGCCACCGGGTCTCGGCTGGGTGTCAAGCGTCCCTCACGCACACCGTCGTCCATGTAGCGGACGGCGTCGTCGACCATGTGCTCGAACAGCTCTCGTGCCAGCGAACCGCCAGCGGTGAAGCTGCGGACGATGTACGCGACGATCGGTGCGTATTCGTCGAGGCGAGCGAGCTGTTCCATCATCGCCGCGGGTGCGGCCGACGCAGTCTTCGAGTCGCGGATCACCCGAAGAACATGCTCGTCGCAGGCCGCGCGCAACCCGTCCTTGGACCCGAAGTGGTGGTTGACGAGCCCGGGTGAGACTCCGGCGGCCGTGGCGATCGATCGCACCCCGGCGGTGAAGCCCTGCGCACCGAAGACGTCGATTGCGGTATCGCGGATTCGGGCCCTCGTCGTGAGATCCTCCGATGCTGTACGCATGTACAGCACATTAAACACTCGTTCAACCGCGCGCAAGAGTGTAAAGATGGACGCATGACTTCAGTAGTGAACTCGGGCATCGATCTCAGCTACCAAGACGAGAACACACGCGCACAGGACGACCTCTTCGTGCATGTCAACGGCAAATGGCTCGAGGATTACGCCATCCCGGCCGATCGGGCCGTCGACGGCGCTTTCAGGACCTTGTACGACCGCGCCGAGGTGGATGTGCAGACCATCATCGAAGAGTCCGCCGCCGCCGAACCCCCTGCAGGCAGCGACGCGCAGAAGATCGGTGACCTGTTCTCCTCCTTCATGGCCGCCGACCGCGCCGAGGAACTCGGCGTCACCCCGATCGCCGAGGAACTGACCGCCGTCTCCGACGCACCGGACCTCGTCACTCTCGCCGGCGTTCTCGGTTCCCTGCAACGCACCGGAGTCGGCGGTGCCATCGGCCACTATGTCGACACCGACGCCAAGCAGTCCGACCGCTACCTCGTCCACTTCAGCCAATCCGGCATCGGCCTGCCCGACGAGTCGTACTACCGCGAGGACGAGTACGCAGAGATACGCACGTCCTACATCGAACACATCTCGAAGATGTTCGCGCTCAGCGGACTCGAGTACGACGCGCAGACGGTGTTCGAGCTGGAACGCAAGATCGCCGCCGGTCACTGGGACGTCGTGGCCAGGCGTGACGCCGAGAAGAGCTACAACCTCGTCCAGTTCGATTCACTGGTACAGAACGAACCCGGATTCAACTGGGCGGCATGGATTTCCGGGCTCGGTGCCAGCACCGAGCAGTTCACCGAGATCGTCGTCCGACAGCCGTCGTTCCTCAGCACCTTCGTATCGCTGTGGACCTCCGAGGACCTCGCAGCATGGAAGGCGTGGTTGGCCTGGCGTGTCGTACATTCTCGCGCGCCGTTCCTGACGAGTGCGATCGTCGACGAGAACTTCGCGTTCTACGGAACGACACTGACCGGCACCGAGGAGAACCGCGAGCGGTGGAAGCGCGGGGTCTCGCTGGTGCAGGACATTCTCGGCGAGGCCGTCGGCAAACTCTACGTCGAACGCCATTTTCCCGCCGATTCCAAGGCACGGATGCAGGTCCTGGTCGACAATCTCACCGAGGCCTACCGCCGCAACATCTCCGACCTCGAGTGGATGAGCCCGCACACGCGCGCGAAAGCACTCGACAAGCTGGACAAGTTCACTCCCAAGATCGGCTACCCCGATCGCTGGCGCGACTACTCCGCCGTCGAGATCCACGCCGACGATCTGCTCGGCAACTACCGCCGCGGTTACGCCGCGGACTACCAGCGCGATCTGGACAAGCTCGGCGGCCCGGTGGACCGTGACGAATGGTTCATGACGCCGCAGACCGTCAATGCGTACTACAACCCCGGAATGAACGAAATCGTCTTTCCCGCAGCCATTCTGCAGCCACCGTTCTTCGACCCGGAGGCCGACGACGCAGCCAACTACGGCGGCATCGGAGCGGTGATCGGCCACGAGATCGGCCACGGATTCGACGATCAGGGTGCCAAGTACGACGGTGACGGCAACATGGTCGACTGGTGGACCGACAGCGACCGCACCGAGTTCGGCAAGCGCACGAAAGCACTGATCGAGCAGTACAACGAGTTCGAACCCGCCGCACTACCCGGCCACAAGGTCAACGGCGAATTCACCATCGGCGAGAACATCGGCGATCTGGGTGGCCTGTCCATCGCCGTGACCGCCTACGAGATCTCCCTCGAAGGCAAGGACGCACCGGTACTCGACGGCTTGACCGGATTGCAGCGGGTGTTCTTCGGTTGGTCGCAGGTGTGGCGCACCAAGGCACGCGATGCCGAGGCGATCCGCCGACTCGCAGTCGATCCGCACTCGCCGCCGGAGTTCCGCTGCAACGGCGTCGTGCGCAATCTGGACAGTTTTCACCAAGCCTTCGACGTACAGCCCGGGGATGCGCTGTACTTGGAGCCGGACAAGCGCGTCAAGATCTGGTAGCTCCGGTCACATCATCGGGCAATACGGGGAGGGTATTTCGGATGAGGGAATTCGTACGATGGCTCGCAGCGCACGGGGTCATCAGGTTCGCCGCCAAGCGGGCCGCGGCAGCAGGCGATCTACAGTCCATGTTGGTCGCCGATCCGCAGACGCGAGCGAATCCGTCGCCGATCTACGAGAAACTTCGTGACACCGCGCCACTGGTGAAAACCCGCATCTCGAACATCACCGTGCACCACCGGGTGGCGTTCGACCTCCTACGCTCCGACGACTTCCGCGTCACCCATCTGGGTGGAACGCTGCCCACGCCCCTGCAGTGGGTCGAGCGGCACACCAGATCGGGTGCTCTGCATCCGATTCTCCCGCCGTCACTGTTGTCGGTGGAGCCGCCCGATCACACGCGGTATCGCAAACTGGTGTCCTCGGTGTTCACCGCCCGCGCGGTGACGCAGATGCGCGATCAGGTGCAGGAGACCGCCGACGCGCTGCTCGACGAGCTCACCGACGGATCTCCGGTCGTCGATATCGTCGATCGGTATTGCGCACGCCTACCGGTAGCGGTGATCGGGCGCATCCTCGGTGTCCCGGCGCAGGACAATCAGCGGGTGCTCGAGTTCGGTGAGATGGCCGCACCGAGCCTCGACATCGGATTGTCGTGGAGCCAGTTCAAGCAGGTCGAACGCGGACTGGTCGGCTTCGATACCTGGCTCTCGCAACACATCGCGGACCTGCGCCGCAATCCCGGTGACGATCTGATGAGCCAGCTGATCGCCGCGAAGGACGAGGGCATCGGCCTCGACGACGAGGAGCTCAGGGCCACTGCAGGATTGGTGTTGGCGGCAGGTTTCGAGACGACCGTCAATTTGCTCGGCAGTGGAATCCGGCTGCTGCTCGATCACCCCGATCAGCTCGCCGTACTCCAGCACGATCCCTCGCACTGGCCCACTGCCATCGACGAGATGCTCCGAATGGAATCACCGGTGCAATTGACCGCGCGGGCCGCCAAACACGACGTCGTGGTGGAGGGCGTGCCCATCAAGGAGGGATCGCTGGTGATCCTCGTACTCGCCGGGGCCAACCGCGACCCACTGGTGTTCGAGAACCCCAACACGTTCGACGTCACCCGGGCAAACGCGGGCAAGCATCTGTCGTTCTCGGGTGGACGTCACTACTGCCTCGGTGCCGCGCTCGCCAAGGCCGAATCGGAAGTAGGACTCAAGGCCCTGTTCGACAGGTTCCCCCAGCTACAGTCCGCGGGAGAAGGAACCCGGCGCAACACCCGCGTACTGCACGGGTGGGCAAGCCTTCCGATCGACCTCGGTCAACCCGCTACGACAACCGCAGGCCGGTAGCGGAGTCGAAGAAGAACAATTCCTCCAGTTTGGGCATCAGCCGGACAGTTTCGGCCAGCGCGATGGACAGCTTTCGGTCGACGCGAAGCGCGATCCTCCCGGACGGCGTCGTCCATCCGCCGTCCGGGCTGGGTGCGGAGGCGTACACGAACGACTCCGCACCCAGTTCCTCGATCAGCTCGACGGTCAGTTGCAGGCCACTGTGCGCGGCGCCGCTGCCCTCACCCACGAGATCCCAGGATTCCGGCCTGATCCCGACGGTCACGCGTTCTCGGGTCGAGGACGGAACCGGAATGCGCAGTTCACCGATCACGGCAGCGCCGTCCACCACGGGTGCGTCGACGAGATTCATTCCGGGTGACCCGATGAATCCCGCGACGAACGTGTTGACGGGGTTGTCGTACAGCTCACGCGGAGAGGCGATCTGCTGCAGCTTTCCGCCCAGCAACACCGCGACACGATCGCCCATCGTCATGGCCTCGACCTGATCGTGGGTGACGTAGACCGTGGTGGTACCCAATCGCCTTTGCAGACCGGCGATCTGGGCCCTGGTGGACACTCGCAGCTTGGCATCCAGATTGGACAGTGGCTCGTCCATGCAGAACACCTTGGGCTGACGCACGATGGCCCGGCCCATGGCCACTCGCTGACGCTGCCCGCCGGAGAGCTTGCCGGGCTTACGGTCCAGCAGCGGCTCGAGCTCGAGCATTCTCGCCGCGTCGAGCACCCGGGCTGCGGTGTCCGACTTGCTCATTCCTGCATTGCGCAGCGCGAAGCCCATGTTGTCGCCGACGGTCATGTTGGGATACAGCGCGTAGTTCTGAAACACCATCGCGACGTCCCTGGCCCGCGGCGCCAACGAGGTGACATCCACTCCGTCGATGGCGATGTGCCCGCCTTCGACGGACTCGAGACCGGCGAGCATCCGCAGACTCGTCGACTTCCCGCAGCCCGAGGGCCCGACGAGAACGATGAATTCACCATCCGCGATATCGAGTTCGAGGTTGTCGACAGCGAGCGACTCGGCACCCGGGTACCGGTGCGAGACACCGGCGTAGTGAACGGCAGCCATTACTTCGGCAGCTTCGGGGTGATCTGACGGTCGATGATCTGCTGCAGTTGATCCGAGACCGACGCGAATGTGGTGGCGACATCGGCGTTCTGCAACGCGATCTGCTCGAGTCCGGTACCGATGATCTTGTCGCCGCCGGGTACGAACACTCGGGCGTAGTCCTGCGAACGGGTCTTCGCCAGTTGGTCGACGGCCGTCTTCGCGTTGGGGTTGGCCTCGAGGAACGCGATCTCCGACGCGTCCTGCTGCGCGGACTTCCGGACCGGCATGTAGCCCGTCTTCTGCGAGAAGTAGGCAGTGTTGGCACCGTTGGTGATGAAGTCGATGAATTTGAGCGCGTTGATTTTTCGCTCGTCCGAGATCTTCGCCGGAATGGCCAGGCCTGCACCGCCGGTGGGGCAGCCGGGTGTGCCGTCGGTAGCGGGCAGGAACGCGGTGCCGAACTCGAAACCGGCACCCTTGGTGATGGTCGAGAGATCGCCGGTGGAGGCGATGGTGGAGGCCAGGATGCCTGCGGCGAAATCGTTGGCGATGTCGTTCGACACCGCGGCGTACTTCTTGGTGTGGATCATCTCCTGCAGGAACTTGCCTGCCGCAATGGTATTGGGGTCGTCGAACTTCAGCGTGAACTGATCCGAGTAGGCCCCACCGAAGGTCCAGATCGGGCCCTCGAACGTCCACCCGAGGTAGTCGACGGCGTTGCCCCAACCGTGGGCGAGCTTGCCGTCGCCGACGACCGCCTGAATGCGCGGGCCCCATTCGTCGAATTCCTGCCAGGTGGCGGGTCCGCGATCGGGCAGTCCGGCAGCCGACCAGACGGCCTTGTTGTAGTAGAACAGCGGCGTCGAGCGCGAGTACGGCAAAGCCCAGTGGCTGCCGTTCCAGTTGTAGTCGGCCAGCAGAGAATCCACGTAATCGGATTGGTCCACTCCGGCTGCGGAGAAATGCTTGTCGAGTGGCTCGATCGCACCGGTGAGGGCGTAGTTGAACCACCAGACGTCCGAGAGCACGACGACGTCGGGCACATTGTTGCCGGACAGTGCGGCGTTGAACTTCTGCGAGACCTCCTCGTAGTTCTTGCCCGCATCGATGAGATTGACCGTCAGGTCCGGGTTCTCGGCTTGGAAGCGCGAGATCAGTTCCTTCTCGTAGTCCTGGGACTTGCCCGGGTGGTTCGACCAGAAGTTGATCGTGCTCGCATCGCCCTCGACACCGTCGCCGGAGGAGGAGCCCGATCCGGGGCCGCTGCAGGCGGCCAGAGCAGCGGCAGCGGCCGCTGCACCGGTGAGCGTGAGGAATCCACGTCGATTGATGATGTGTGCCATGGTGTTCGACTCCTGATAGTGAGGTGAATCAGCCCTTGACCGCACCGGAGGTGAGGCCCTTGATCATGTGGCGTTGCAGGACGAGAAAGACGAGAAGGATCGGCAGAATGGTCAGCACGGTCGCCGCCATCACCGCGCCCCAGTTGGTGTAACCCTCGCTGTTCTGCAGCAAGGTCAGGCCGACCGGAAGCGGCGCGACCGAGGAGTCGTCGGACATCAGGAACGGCCAGAGGTACTCGTTCCACTCGGTGACGATCGTGATGATGGCGAAGGCCACCATGGTCGGACCGGACAGCGGCAGGATCACCCGGAACATCAGCCGCACCGGACCAGCCCCGTCCATGCGGGCTGCCTCGATGATCTCCGGGGGCAGCGACAGGAAGTGGTTGCGCATCAGGAAGGTGCCGAAGGCGACACCCGCCAGCGGAACGATGATGCCCTGGAACGAGTTACGCCAGCCCAGATCTGCGATGAGCGAATAGTTCGAGATGACGGTGATCTGGTTGGGCACCATCAACGCGGCGATGATGACCAGAAAGACGATGTTCTTGCCCGGGAAGCGCAGAAACACCAACCCGTAGGCACTGAGCACACCGAGAGCGAACTTCACCGAAGACAGGACGGAGGTGATGATGATGGAGTTGCGCAGGTAGGTGAAGAACGGCACCTCCGTCGTTGCCTCGTCGTAGTTCTGCGGATGAAAGACGCTCGGCCACCACGTCACCGGCTGCACGTAGATGTCCGGGCGGTCCTTGAACGAGGTGATCAGAATCCAGAACAGCGGAAGCCCGATCATCAGCAGAACGGCGGCCATGGCGGCGTAGCCCAGGATGTTCGCCGTGCGGCGGGTGCGCTGCGGATCGCGGTCGTGCGCCGGCTTCTCCGGCACCGCTGCGGCGGGCTTGCTGACTACTGTCATCGCTGATCGTCTCTATCCATGATTCGTACCTGCACGAGAGTGACGATCAACAGCACGAGGAACAGGATCGTCGCGACGGTGGCACCGTATCCGGCCCGGAAATTGCGGAAGGTTTCCTCGTAGACCTGGTAGACCATCGTGGTGGTGCCGGTGCCGAGTGGGCCGCCGCGCGTCATCACGTTGATGATGTCGAAGACCTGAAGTGAGTTGAGCAGCACGGTGATCGAGAGGAAGAACGTCGTCGGACGTAGCTGCGGGAGCAGCACTTTGCGGAATGTGGTCCAGCGGCTCGCCTGATCTATCTCGGCTGCTTCCATCAACTCCTTGCGCACGCCCTGCAGAGCCGCGAGGTAGATGACGAAGGTGTACCCCAGGTTCTTCCACAGGTACGTCACGGTGATCATCACCATCGCCCACTTGGGGTCCTGGTAGAAATCCGGCACCGAGCCGAGCCCGACGCGTCGCATCAGATCCTGTACCAGGCCGAAGTTGGGATCGAAGACGAACTGGAACGCGATACCGATCGCTGCACCGGAAATGACGTACGGGGCGAACACCGCGGAGCGAACGAAGTTGCGGCCACGCAGCTTTCGATCGAGCAGCATGGCCAGGATCAGGCCGAGCACCAACGAACCGACAACGGCCGCGACCGTGAACACGACGGTATTGCCGACGATCTGCCAGGTGTCCTCGCGAGAGGCCCACTCGCGGTAGTTGGCGAAGCCGACGAACGTGGACGTGGGCGAGGACAGATTCCAGTCGAAGAACGAGAACTGGAAGTTCTCCACCAGCGGCCGATACGTGAACACCGCCAGCAGCACCAGGTTGGGGCCGACGAGGACGAAGAACAGTGCGTAATCACTCCACGGCCGCGAGAAGAAGGAGTGGAGCCGACCGGCTCGCTCTTTCTTCCGCGGTGCGGGCAGCACTCGTTCGGTTGTTGCGCTCACCGCGAGCACTGTGCTCAGTCTCGGCCAACGGACGGTGAACTCGGCTCCAACGGCTACCGTCGCGCAGACCAATGCTGCGCAGTGGTCCCGTAATGTGACCATCGGCTTACGTTCACCATCGAACCCGAACGGAGATGCCGGTGGGCTCGTTCGACGTTGGAGTTGCCGATGAGCGGACGCAGTTCGACGCGTTCGTCGAGGACTACCGGAGCAGTTTCGAGGCCGCCCTGGAGGGCCTGACCGAGGAGCAGGCCCGCCGTCGCCTGGTGCCGTCCGCGACGACATTGCTCGGGTTGGTCAAGCACGTCACGTGGATGCAGCGGGTGTGGTTCGAGGAATGCATCGGCGGAACGTCGCGTCGGGAACTCGGTTTGGTACAGAACCCCGAGCAGTCGTTTCGCCTCGACGCCGCAGACACCGTCTCTTCTGTGCTGGAGAGCTACCGGATCGCGTGCGGCAACGCTCGGGCCGCGGTGGACAACCTCTCGCTCGATGCGATCGTCACCGGCCACCGGGCTGGTCCGCGTACGGTCCGGTGGGTCTACCTTCAGGTTCTACGCGAGCTCGCTCACCACCGCGGGCATGCGGACATCCTGCGGGAGCAGATCTCGGCCCGTTAGAGGGGCGGCGGCGCTCTAACGGTTCCAGTCGCCGAGGCCGTCGGAACCGCTCAGGGTGCCGCCGTCGGTGTTGACGACGATGACAGGGTCACCCTTCTGGGCGTTGTCGAAGAACCACTTGCCGTCCTCGGTGCTGACGTTGAGGCAGCCGTGCGAGGAGTTGGAGTACCCCTGCTGCGATTCCGACCACGGGGCGGCGTGTACGAAGATTCCGCTGTAGGAGATGCGGGTCGCGTACTCGACGTACGTGCGGTAGCCCTCCTCGGAATCGACGGGGACGCCGTACGTGGACGAATCCATGTACATGTCACGGAATCGCTCGCCGACGATGTAGGTGCCGTTGGGGGTTTCGTGCCCCGCCTTGCCCATCGAGGTGGGCATGGTCTTGACGACCTCGCCGTTGCGGGTGACGGTGATCATCTTGGTGTTGTCGTCAGCGGTGGTGATGATCGAGTCGCCGGTGGAGAATTCGGCCTTCGCGCCGCCCGCTTCGACGGTCACCCGGGTGTGTGCCGGGTAGAACTCGTCGGGCAGCCACCGCACCTGACTGTCGTTGATCCAGTAGAAGTGGCCGGCAACGGACGGGTCGGTGGTGACGCGGATGGCGCGAAGCGCCGCATCGCGATCTCCGATGGGCTCGTCGAATCGAATGGCGATGGGCTGCGCAACTCCGACCACCTCGCCGCCGGACGGGCTGATGCTCGGATCGGCGAAATTCGCCGGTGCGAGCTGTGGCGCGAGAGGCTGCGCGGGCGCGGCCGGGTCCGAGGAACCGGGCAGTCCGGGAATGGAGATGTCCGGGCCACCGGGCCAGAGCGGGGCTGCCTGCGCCGAGCCGAATGCGGCGGAGGCGGCAAGGGCTGTACCTGCAAGGATCGCGCCGATACGGGCGAGTCTGCGTGTGCGAACCGGTGATGCCATGTAATCCGACCATCCTTCGTGCTGCGTCCCGATGCCCATCGACAGTGCTTGTGCGCGGGCGAGACCCATTAACACATACCACCCGAACATTTGCTAATCGGATACAGCCGACAGCGGCGAGGACAATCCGGGTACGACTACCGTCTCCACACCGAACCCGAGCCTTGTCGTTGCAGGTCAGGGCATAGGTGTCGACGGCCCCGAAGTGGGTATGAGTGAAAGAGCACACCATCCGTCCAGACACCGGCGGCTCTCATTGCGGACTGCACGTCCGGTGTCGAAAAGGGTGAACCGTGATCGCCGACGCTGTACCTCGTGGCCCACTCGGCCTTGCACCCATCGGCCACATGGTCGTCGTCGTACCCGCGCACAACGAGGCGGATCTGCTCGACGCCTGCCTGACGGCGTTGGCGCGGGCCTCGCGTCGCGTCGTCGAGGTGGCCTCGGTGACCGTCTCGACGATCCTCGTTCTCGATGCGTGCACGGACGAGTCCGCCCGCATTGCCGCACGTCACCCGGGTGTCTCGACGGTCGATGTAGCCCATCGCAATGTCGGAGCAGCTCGGGCGGCCGGATTCGCGAGCCTGCCCGCGAGCCACGGACTGGACGCGGCCACCTGGTTCGCCACCACCGACGCGGACACCCGAGTCGGCGAGCACTGGCTCGTCGACCACCTCCGGTACGCAACGGCAGGCGCGCGAGCGGTCGTCGGAACGGTGACCGTCGACTTCGAGGGCCCTGTCGACCAGATGGTGGCGCTGCGTTCGACGTACGACGCGCAGTACCGTCACGAACTCGGCCACCCGCACGTACACGGAGCCAATCTCGGAATCCGGGCGGCCGACTATGTGACCGTCGGTGGATTCGCGCCACTGGCGACCGGCGAGGATCACGACCTGGTCCGTCGGCTCGAGCTCGCCGGCATCGTATGTACTCGGGTGTGCGACGTCGCGGTCGCGACATCGGGCCGACTGCGCGGCCGAGCGCCCGACGGCATGGCCGGATTCCTACGTTCTCTGGAGCCTTCCGCATGATCGAGAC
Organism: Rhodococcus sp. MALMAid1271; assembly: GCF_049195265.1. Classification (NCBI taxonomy): domain Bacteria; kingdom Bacillati; phylum Actinomycetota; class Actinomycetes; order Mycobacteriales; family Nocardiaceae; genus Rhodococcus; species Rhodococcus sp. MALMAid1271. Next base: position 17,021 of record NZ_JBMIRQ010000102.1, read on the forward strand.
GAGCCTGCGCGCATCGACCGACCGAACCGAGCGACACAGCGGGTTGCGCGCTGCATTCTTGGCATTCGAGGCCGACGGGCGTCTCGACCTGGCGCTGCCCGGCTCGGGGTACACCGATCTGCGGTGGCAATCGCTCGCTGCGCTCAGTCGGCTGCACACCGTGCTCGGCCGGTGGAGCGAGGCACATACCGATGCGATCGCGATCCTGCACGAACTCGACGGGCCGACGCCGCAGCGCGGGCAGATCTGGGGAGTATGGGCCGCGGAGCCGCCTGCCCCGATACTCGAAGCGGTACAGCAGAATTCGGGCTGGGTGCTCTCCGGAACCAAACCGTGGTGTTCCGGCGCGTCGCTGTGCACGCATGCCTTGGTGACTGCTCGGGTGGACGGTGGCCCGCGGTTGTTCGCGGTCGATCTGACGCACGGTGGAGTGACTCCGGTGCCGAACACCTGGCATGCGGTGGGAATGAGCGAGAGCGACTCCGGTCACGTTGCATTCGAAGAGGTCCCCGCCGTCGCCGTCGGCGGACCGACGGACTATCTGACCCGACCGGGCTTCTGGCACGGGGCAATCGGGGTATCGGCGGCCTGGTTCGGCAGCGCCTGTGCGGTTGCGGACACGCTGCACGCTGCAGTCCGAGACCGACCGGACCCGCATCGGCTGGCCCATCTCGGTGCCATCGCTGCCGCGCTCGGCGCAGCCTCGAGCGCACTCACCACCGCCGCTGCCGAGGTCGACGCCGACCCGTTCGATCGTTCCGGTCGCGCGCGAACGCGGGCACGCATCGTGCGCGCGGTCGTCGAGGACGCCGCGACGCAGTGCATCGACCGCGTCGGTCGCGCCCTCGGTGCCGGCCCCCTGTGCGGCGACGCCGAGCACGCCGGGCGCGTCGCCGATCTGACCGTCTACTTGCGCCAGAGCCACGCCGAGCGCGATCTCGAAGCTCTCGGTCGAGACATCGCCGAGGAGGACAACCCGTGGTAGAGAACGCCTTCGATACCGAAAACGACCCCGGCACAGCGGAGTCGGACTGGATGTCGGCGAACTGGTCGGTCCCCGGATTGCAGTGGAGCGAGGTCGTCACGATGATCGTCGTCGCCCCACACCCGGACGACGAGGTGCTCGGCATCGGGGGACTGCTGTCTTTGGCCGCAGCGGCAGGCGTCGATGTGCGGGTGGTCGCCGTGACCGACGGCGACGGCTCGCATCCCGGTTCCCCTACGGTGACAGCGGAAGATCTGCGCGCCCGCCGCCCCCTCGAATCCGCACGTGCTCTGGCCGCACTCGGAGTCGATCATTCCCCGACGCGTCTGCACTTCACCGACGGAGCCGTCGAGCAGCGCGAGGACGATCTGACCGCTGCCCTGAGCCCGTTGCTCGACGCCACCCCGGGTACCTGGTGTCTGACGCCGTGGCGCGGGGACGGACATCCCGATCACGAGGCGACCGCTCGGGCCACGATCGCCGCGGCGAACTCGGTGGGCGTACCGGTGCTGGAGTATCCGATCTGGATGTGGCACTGGGCAACTCCGGATCACCCGGCTGTTCCGTGGACACGATGCCGCCGCATCGATCTGCCTGCGCACACTCTCGACGCCAAGCGTGCCTCGATCGAGCAGTTCGACTCCCAGATCCGGCCGTTGTCCGATCATCCCGCGGACCGAGCCGTACTACCGCCGCACGTACTCGCCCGGTATCAGCGTCCTTTCGAGGTGGTGTTCGCATGAGCAGGGTCCTCGAATGAGCAGGGTCCGCGAATGAGTTTGGGAGCCGAGTACTTCCGCGGCGTCTACGAGTGCGAAGCCGACCCGTTCATGCTGAACAGCAAATGGTACGAGAGGCGCAAATACGCAGTGACCATGGCCTCACTGCCCAAGGCGCAGTATCGGCGCGCACTCGAGCCCGGTTGCTCCATCGGCGTTCTCACCGAGCAGATCGCCGCTCGGTGCGAGCACGTGGTGTCCACGGACGTGGTGCGCAGCGCACTCGATTCTGCTCGCAGTCGTATAGGCGACACTGCGGCAGTCGAATTCGCCTTGTGGTCGCTGTCGGACGACTGGTCTGCCCTTCCCGAGCCGGGGATGCTCTTCGATCTGATCGTCATCAGCGAGGTGGGCTACTACCTGGACACAGCTGACCTGACGTCGGCCATGACGCGTGCGGTCGAGCATCTCGAGGTAGGGGGCACGCTCGTGGCGGCACACTGGCGTCACGATGTGGACGACTATCCCCTCACGGGCGACCAGGTGCACGAGGTCATCGCCGCCACGAAGGGGTTGGCCTTGCTCAGTCGCTATCTCGACCAGGACGTCCGCATCGAGGTCTTCGTCGCCTCGGACGGTCCGGCGGTGTCGGTCGCGAGTTCCGACGGCCTCGATGTGCGGTGACGCAGCTCAGTCGCTGGATGCGGCCGCATCGGCCACCACTTGCGCGGCGAGGTCGGCGAGTTTGACGTTGGTGTCCTGAGACAGCTTGGCCAGCAGGGCGAACGCCGACTGCGAGTTGAGGTTGTACCGCTCCATCAGCATGCCCTTGGCCTGACCGATCACGTCTCGACTCGTCAATGCTGCACGGATCTGTTGCTCCTCGCGTGCGGTGGAGAATGCGATGGCGGCGTGGGCAGCGAACAGCGAGCCGATCGATTCCGCCTCGGCCGAGAACGCATGGGCGCGCGTGGAGTGCAGGTTCAGCGCGCCGAAGTTGACCCCCTCGACGTAGAGCTGGAAGCAGATCATGCTCTTGACCCCGAGAGCGGACGCGGCATCGGTGAACAGTGGCCAGCGTGTGTCGGTGTCCATGTCGTCGATCCTGATGGTCATCTGTTCGATCGCCGATTCCAGGCACGGGCCTTCGCCCAACTGCTCCTGGATCTTGTCGCAATGACCTGCCGTCTCGCCCACCAGCGCAGCACTGTGCACGAAGGTGCCCTGCAGCACGGTGGTGATGGACGCGAACTCGGCGGCCGGGACGTTGGCCACTGCCGATTCGGTGATCGTCAGCAGCACTCGATCCGGATCCGAGTGTTGGCGACGAAGCTTCTCCGCGACTTCCGCCAGACGACGGCTGAGCACGAAATCGGAGACCGAGGGACTCATGCCGGTCGACTCCACCGTCTGCTCGCTGATGATGATCACCTCGTCCTGGTGCTACCAGGGGGCGTACCCCCGGTCGGCGCAATGCCGACAACACAGAATACGCCCCCGTCCAGAAAGCTCAACGAACGTTAGCCGGGCATCAGAGTGTGCTGGGTGCAATCAGAGAATGGACGAAGCCGATCTTCTTCACCACCGTCGGCGGCAGTACGAACGGGTAGAGATCCTGGTGACCCATCGACCGGTTGATCTGGTTCAGCGCCCACGACAGCGGTAGCCACCACTCGACGATCTGCTCGAAGCCGACGTCGCCCGGCAGCGGGCTTTCCAGCGTCGAACCGGCAGGTGCCATCCCGAAGGCGGCAGCCGTGTCCAAGGTGTCACGAATATGCAGGTAGTGCGCGAAGGTCTCGGCCCAGTCCTCGGCCGGATGCATCGTGGCGTAGGAGGAGACGTAATCGTCTTCCCAGCCGTCGGGTGCACCCTCGTTGTAGTGCCGATCGAGAGCGGCCTGGTAATCCGAATCCGGATCGCCGAACAGTTCCTCGAACGCCGCTCGATGCTCGCCGTTTCCTACCAGCACCATCTGGTAGTAATGGCCGATCTCGTGACGGAAGTGACCGACCAACGTGCGGTACGGCTCGGACATCGCCACGCGCAGCTGTTCGCGGTGCACATCATCACCCTCGGCCAGGTCGAGGGTGATCAGACCGTTGTCGTGGCCCGTCATCACCTGCTTGTCGGCACTCGAGAGCAGATCGAAGACCAGTCCCGTGGCACTGTCCTCGTTCCGGCCGACGATCGGCAGCCCCAGTTCGGTCAGTTCCAGGATGACGCGGCGCTTGTTGGTCTCGGCGTCGGCGTACGCGGCCATGGCGTCCACATCCTCGTCGGCCGGCCGGGTTCTCGTCAGCCGGCAAGACAGGCAGAGCTCGTCGGAGTCGGCGGTATCGACCAGCCAGTTGCAGCGCGCGGTGTTGAGGTTGGCGCACATCTTCCAGGTGGCACCGTCGACCTCGGCTTCGGCGATTCCGTCGTCGGCATTGTCGGGAAGCACCAGCAGGGCTCTGCTCGGCAGATGGAAGCCGAGTGCGCTCGAGCAGCTCAGACACAGCGAGTTCTCGAACGAGAGCTTCTGTCCGCATTTGCGGCAGATGAAATCACGCATGGATTTTCCTTCATTGCAGGGGCGAGTCGGGCCCGTATTCCCGTTTGGGTACGAACTAATGCCATTTCTCGACGATGTCGCACTCATCTTTCGCGCTGCGGCGGGTTCGGCAGCGTCATAACGTTACTCTGCGCGCTCCCACCTGCGTGGAAGCAAACCGTCGTCGGCCGTGTTGGTGCAGACTGCTTCACAACACTTCGTGGAAGGACCGGGCCGCAGATGGCAGATCAGATCACGCCGACGAATCGGCCGATGGCACGTTTCGTCGAACGGATCTCGCAGGCTCGCGGCGAGAAGAACAGCGAGACACTCGCGGCGGGCTTCCTACTCGCGGCCACACTCATTGCCCTGATCTGGGCGAATTCACCCCTCGGCGATACATACCACTCCTTCTGGCACACCGAACTGTCGATCACCGTCGGCGAGCAGGGCATCTCCCTCGATCTCGCGCACTGGGTCAACGACGGGCTGATGGCACTGTTCTTCTTCGTCGTCGGCCTCGAGGTCAAACGCGAGTTCGCGATGGGTGAGCTCACCGACCGCTCACGTGCCGCGATCCCCATCGTCGCTGCCCTCGCCGGGCTCGCCGCACCCGCACTGCTGTTCTTCGCCTTCAATCCCTCCGGCCCGGCCGCCCAGGCGTGGGGAGTGGTCATTTCCACCGACACCGCGTTCCTGCTCGGTGCCCTCGCGGTGCTCGGGCCGAAGAAGGCCGCGCGGTTGCGCATCTTCCTGCTCACCCTCGCCGTTGCGGACGATGTGGGCGCGCTTGCGGTCATCGCGTTCTTCTATACCGACGACCTGAACCTGCTGCCGTTGGCACTGGCATTCGTCGGCCTCGGCCTGATCTTTCTGATGCGTCGGCTCGAGGTGTGGCGCGGCGTCGGGTACTTCGTCGTAGCCCTGTTCACCTGGGTCGCGATGTACGAATCGGGAGTTCACCCCACCCTGGCCGGGGTGATGATCGCGCTGATCCTTCCGGTCTACCCGCCCCGCCGCTCCGAGGTGGAACACGCGTCGGATCTGACCCGGGCGTTCCGGCAATCACCGAATCCCGAATACGCGCGCGCGGCGAGACTCGGCCTCGATCGTGCGGTCTCGGTCAACGAGCGACTGATGCGTCTGTACCAGCCGTACACGGCGTTCATCATCGTGCCGATCTTCGCGCTCGCCAACGCTGGAGTGGTGCTGAGCGCAGACACACTGAAAGCCGCATCGACGTCCACGCTCACCTGGGGCATCATCGCCGGGCTCGTCCTCGGCAAGCTCGTCGGAATCACCGGTGCGTCAGCGATTTTCGCGAAAGTCAAACCCTCTTCTCTCGCTCCCGGCCTGACACTCTCGCACATCGCAGGCGGTGCAGCGCTGTCCGGAATCGGGTTCACGATCTCGCTGTTCATCATCGATCTCGCCCTCGACGATCCACTGCTGGCCGACGAGGCACGCGTCGGCGTGCTCGCGGCGTCGGTGATCGCCGCACTGCTCGGCTGGATCCTGTTCCGCATCGACGCCACGATTCACCCTCCGAAAGCCGAAGCATCACTACGCATTCTGCGTCCGGTCGACGCCAAGCGCGATCACATCCGTGGACCGGTCGACGCACCACTGACCATCGTGGAGTACGCCGACTTCGAATGCCCCTTCTGCAGCAAGGCGACCGGCAGCGTCGCCGAGGTTCGCAAACATTTCGGCGATGACCTTCGCTACGTCTACCGCCACCTGCCGCTCGACGATTATCACCCGCATGCCCGCTACGCCGCATACGCCAGCGAGGCCGCCGCAGCGCAGGGCAAATTCTGGGAGATGGCCGACGTGTTGTTCCGAAACAGCGACAACCTCGAACCCGAGGACATCGACGGTTACGCACGTGAACTCGGACTCGACATCGACAAGTTCGACGAGGACATCCGCACCGGCGATCATGTCGTGCGCGTTGAGGACGACGAACTCGATGCCTCGTCCTCCGACGTCGGCGGGACACCGACGTTCTATCTGGGACGAGGTGACAAGAACCTCGTCCGACACGTCGGACCGTACGATGCGGCCACTCTGATCCGGGCGCTCGAGAACAGCTAGCTACCCGTCCGTCCGATTTCCCTCCGCATCCCAGTGCTCGGCGACTTTCTTCGACGGCTGCACTCGCGGCGGTTCTCCGGGCATCTTGGGATAGTCGGGCGGAAAATTCAGCTCCCCACCCGGCAACGTCTCCCACAGGTGCAGAAGGGGTTCGAGCGAGTAAGCCCGAGAATCCATATCGGCCCACGGGTCCCCGTCGGACAGGTAGTCCGGCACCGTGACGAGGTTGTACTCGCGCGGGTCGGTGACATCGGCCAACCGCGACCACGTCATCGGCGTACTCACCGTGGCTCCGGGCCGAGCCCGCAGACTCCACGCACTGGCGATCGTACGATCCCGGTTGTTCTGGTTGTAGTCGATGAAGATGCGTTCTCCGCGTTCCTCTTTCCACCAATTGGTGGTCACCCCGTCGTCGCGACGTTCGAGTTCGCGGCCGAGACCGATGGCCGCATGACGGACCTGCTCGAAGGTGTATTGCGGCTCGATGCGCACATAGATATGAATGCCCCGATTGCCACTGGTCTTCGGGTAGCCGCGTAAGCCCAACTCTTCCAACAGCTCTCGGGTCACATCGGCTACTCGCAGAGCGTCGGTGAACGTGGTACCCGGCTGCGGGTCGAGATCGAGACGCAGCTCGTCCGGATGGTCCACCTCCGGTCGCCGGACCGGCCACGGATGGAAGGTCAAGGTACCCATCTGAGCTGCCCACACCAACGCCGCCGGCTCCGACGGGCAGAGCTCCTCGGCGGTGCGCTTACTGGGGAAGGCGATCTTCACCGTCTCGATCCACTCGGGCGCGCCCTTGGGCAACCGCTTCTGATAGAAGCCGTCGCCGTCCTTGTCCTGGGGCCCGAGAGCCAGACGCATGCCCTCGCGATAGCCGTCGGGCCACCGTTCCATAGCAGTGGGTCGATCGCCGATTGCCCGCATCAACGGCTCACCGACGGCACCGAAGTACTGGCACACCTGCAACTTGGTGATCTCGGGGGTGCGCTCGGTGGCCTCGAAGATCACCCGATCGGGACTCGAGACTCGCACCTCGCGTGCACCGGCATCGACGAATGCCGGTGGTGTCTTCGCGGCCATCTCTATCGCCCTCCGGCAATCACATCGGCCACGTCGTAGCGCACCGGAACCTCGAGTTGGTCGTAGGCACACGAGCGCGGTTCACGATCGGGTCGCCACCGCAGAAACCGGGCCACATGCCGCAACCGAGCGCCTTCCATCTGGTCGTACGCCACCTCCACGACCCGCTCGATGCGCACCGGAATCCAATTGCGATCGTTCGAGGAGTTCCAGCGTGTCGCCTCGCCGTCGTAGGTGACGTCCGCTCCGAGCCGGAGGGGTTCGAGTTCTTCGAGCAGTTCGAGCCGCCGCTTGTCGGTGAACGCCGACGCGCCGCCGATCATCCGCAAGTCGTCACCGTCGTAGAGCCCGAGCAGCAGCGATCCGATACCGTTGCCGGACTTGTGAATTCGATAACCGATCAGCACACAGTCGGCGGTGCGGGCGTGCTTGATCTTGATCATCTCCCGCTTGTTGGGCAGATAGAGCCCGTCGAGCTTCTTGGCCACCACCCCGTCGAGCCCGGCACCTTCGAACCGCTCGAACCAGTCCTGCGCCACCTCGGCATCATCGGTGGCCGAGGTGACGAAGCAACTCGGCCCGCCCGTGCCGACCGCCTCGAGCAACCTCGCTCGCCGAATCGAAAACGGCTCGTTCGTCAGATCCTCGTCACCGATTGCCAACAGATCGAATCCGATGAACTGAGCGGGAGTCTGCTCCGCGAGCATCCTCACCCGACTCGCCGCGGGGTGAATTCGCTCCGACAGCGACTCCCAGTCCAGCCGAGTGGAACCGTTCTTCTCTCGGGGCACCACTATTTCGCCGTCGACGACGATCTTGTCCGGCAACTCCGCCTTGACGGCCTCGACCAGCTCCGGAAAGTAGCGCGCCAGGTCCTTGCCCCCGCGCGAACCCAACACCACCTCGTCTCCGTCCCGGAAGACAACGGCGCGGAACCCGTCCCATTTCGGCTCGTAGGACCACGCAGGCGGGCCGTCTCCGGGTTGCGCGGGCACCACTTTGGCCGCTTTGGCGAGCATCGGCGCGACCGGGACAGCAAGGGGAAGATCCACGCAGATCATCCTGCCTCATGCGGCCGACAACCGAGTCCGATATTTTCTACACACACGGTCGACCGAATCTACGAGGGCAGGACTCACCATGGCGTCACCTACTCGTTCGATCCGCGCACTCGTCGTCGCACTGGCGGCGTGCACGGCTCTGATCCTCGGCGGGTGTGCCTCGGAGGTGTCCGGTACCGCCGTCGCCATCTCCGGTGCCTCCATAGCCCCCACCACGACGAACGCGCCCCGAACCACCGACAGCGCCCCCACCGGCACCGTCGACGGCGGCGGCAGCGTGGACATCGACGTGGAGATCGGCGAGTGCGTGAACCTCGGCGGCACCGTCGACGAGGCCGACATCGCCACTGCGAACTGTGGATCTCCCCAGTCCAACTACGTTGTCTTCGCCAAGACACCGACCTCGGCCGAGTGCCCCGATGATGCCGATCAGTACTACTACGAGACCTACTTCGACATCGAGCAGGGAGCACTGTGCCTCGATATCGACTGGGTGGTCGGCGGCTGCATGGACCTCGCCGGTGAATTCGCCCAACGGGTGGACTGCACCACCCCCGGAGACGACACCCGCCGCGTCGTGACCATCCTGGAAGGTTCGTCCTCGGTCGACGACTGCCCCGACCCGGCGCAATACGGATTCGAGAAGGAGTCCCGCAACTTCGTGGTCTGCGTCGAGAAGTTGTGACCACCGAGAGCATCGCGCTCTCCAGTGCACGGGGCCGCTGGATCGTCGCAGCCACCGTCCTCGGTTCGGCTCTGGCGATGCTCGACGCCACCGTGGTCAATATCGCGCTGCCTGCGATCGGCCGCGACCTCGGATCCGGCGTCACCGGTCTGCAATGGACTCTCAGCGGCTACACCCTGACGCTGGCCTCGTTGATTCTGTTGGGCGGCTCTCTCGGTGACCGGCTCGGACGCCGACGTGTGTTCGTTTGGGGCACCGTATGGTTCGCGACCGCCTCGGTGCTCTGCGGACTCGCTCCCGACATCGAAGTGTTGATCGCGGCGCGGCTGCTGCAAGGCGTCGGCGCAGCCCTACTGACACCCGGCTCGCTTGCGTTGATCTCGGCGTCCATCCGGACCGAGGATCGAGGAGCGGCGATCGGAATGTGGTCGGGATTGGGCGGCGTCGCGGCGGCGATCGGGCCGTTGCTCGGCGGCTGGCTGGTCGACGCCGTCGGCTGGCGCGCGGTGTTCCTGATCAACGTTCCACTCGCCATCGCGGTCGTGTGGGTGGCTGCGAAACATGTTCCCGAAAGCCGAGACCCACATCCGACGGGTCGGCTCGACGCACCGGGGGCGGTGGCGGTTGCGGTGGCACTGGGTTTGCTCACATACGGCCTCATCGAGTCGCACGTCCTGTCGCTGGCTCTCGGTGTCGTCGCGGTCGCAGCGTTCGTGCTGATCGAACGCCGTACACGCGATCCGCTGATACCGCCCTCCCTGTTCGCGTCGCGGGTGTTCCTTGCGGCCAATCTGGTGACCTTCGCCGTGTACGCGGCACTGGGCGGCGTGTTCTTCCTCCTGGTACTGCAGTTGCAGTTCGCGGTCGGGTTCTCTCCGGTCGCGGCGGGGCTGGCCACCATCCCCATCACCGTGCTGATGCTCGTATTGTCCGCCCGCGCAGGACGGCTCGCGGCACGCATCGGCCCGCGCATCCCGATGACCGTGGGGCCACTGCTGTCTGCGACGGGATTGCTGCTGATGCTGCGCATCGGGCCGGGATCGGCCTATGCGACCGATGTGCTTCCCGCCGTCGTCGTGTTCGGCCTCGGCCTGTCCGCACTGGTGGCCCCGTTGACCGGGGCCGTCCTGAGCGCGGCACCCGATGACCGCGCCGGGATCGCCTCCGGCGTCAACAATGCGGTGGCCCGCACCAGTCAGTTGCTTGCCGTTGCTGCGCTGCCCGCACTGGCGGGCATCGCCGGATCCGACTACTCGTCCCCGCAGGTGTTCTCCGCCGGATTCCATTCCGCGATGCTGATGTGCGCCGGTCTGTTGGTGATCGGCGCTCTGATTGCCGCGGTGCTGATCCGCGGGAACGCCAGCGACGCGTCGAACTGCCCACCGCACTGTGATCTCGGCTCACCGCCGATCGGTCGGGGCAACCTCGACTGATCGCTCACAGCTCCTCTCGACGAGCACGTTTCACCTCGTAGAGATCGGCGTCGGCGCGGGCGAGAATGTCCGAGACCGGCTCTTCCGGCGCGGTCGACTCCGCTGTCCCCACGCTGGCGTAGGGCAGGGACCTAGCCGTGATTCGGATGAATTCGTCCACCACCTCGCGCGGTTGCCCGGTCAGGAGGGCGGCGAATTCATCGCCGCCGAGGCGCGCAATCACCGCACCCGGCGGAGCGACCCTCGACCACGATCGCGCCAGGTCGATCAGCAAGTCATCACCCGCCCGGTGTCCGCCCGAATCGTTGACGGACTTGAAATCGTCGACGTCGACGATCACGACGACCACCGGGAACCCGGTTGCTCCGCTTCCAGTCGCCTCGGCTGTCGCCACCTCCCAGCCTGCCCGGTTGAACACGCCCGTCAGCGGATCGGTGCACGACGCGACGACCAGCGACTTGGTCACGACTCCGAACGCCTCGCCCGCAGCAACGATCGCTACGCCGAACACCAGATACGAGATCGGATACATCACGGAGGGCGAGACAGCCACCGCCGCGAGGACAACCGCTGCGAGAACGCCGACGAGTGCTCTGCCGACCACGTCCGAGTGGAACGCTCGGATGTACATCGCCAGAAACATCGCCGCCACCAAGCATTGGCTCTGCGACACCGGAAGTCGGTGAAAGACCATCACCGCAGGTGTCGCGACCATGGCTGCGGCCAGCGCACACCGATGCGCAATCGGCGCACCTGGGCGAAGCCACAACATCGCCAACCCGGCCGTCCCCAGGCACACGGCCACGACCCCACCGGTGATATCGGAGACCACGTGGTCGAATTGGTACAGCAGATTCAGGATCACATCGGCCGCGTACAAACCCGTCGTGGACAGCAAGAAGTACGACAACAGTCGCGTCCGAAGGCCCGCTGTCGTGTGCATCGAACCCGGATGCAGAACGTGATCGAACGAACGCATGGCCATTACGATGCCAGTGCACGATGACGTTGTCTCAGTCGGCCGGGTGAACCGGGCGCGCGGCGGCCACCTCCGGTGCTGCAGTGTTCACCGCTCCGAATTCCGGGCTCGCCGGCGATAATGCCGCGTGGCAACGAGTCACGCGCCGCACATCATCGCACGATCAGCACCGAGCAGTCGGCGTGGTGCACCAGATTCTGACTGACCGATCCCAGAACGGTACCGAGCAGAGCACCTCGACCGCGACATCCCACCACGATCATCGAGGCCGACGCCGACATCGCACGGAGTCCTCTCGTCGGGCTCGACTGCGCGCTCACGGTGCTCAGCGCAACATCCGGGTACTTCTCGTGCATGGTCTCCACATGTGTTTCGAGCCAGTGCTTCTCGTGCGCGCGAATGCTCACCCAGTCGACCTCTTCGAATCCTGTTCCCAGACCTGCCTGTGCGGCGAATCCCCAGTAGTTCACCGCGACCACCGGCGCGCCGAGGGTCTGGGCGATCTCGAGCGCCACACCGAGCGCCCGATCCGACTGCTCACTTCCATCGACCCCCACCACTATCGGACGAGCGGGGTCGGAACTGTCGAGCGCGTTGCGCATGAGCAGAACCGGGCACTGTGCATGCGAGACCACTCGGAGCGAGTTACTGCCGAGGGTCAGGTCGCGCAGAATGCTCGACTTCCTCGATCCGAGGACGACCAACTCCGCGCCGGCCTTCGACACGTACGAGGCGATGGTCCCATCGGCGGTGACGGTATCGACCGATACCTCGGGTGCTGCGTCGTGAATCGCTGCAGCAGCACGGGCGAGGTGCCCGCGTCCGATCGCCCGCAGGTCTCTTTCCAGCGCACCGCCGTCGACGAACGCTGCCGATCCGTACCAATCCCCCGCCGGGACCGCATGAACCAGGCGCACGGGTGCGTGCACCTTCGCCGCATAGAACGCCGCCCACTGCGCGGCGGCATCGGCCTCTCTCGATCCGTCTATGCCCACCAGGACGGGAAGCATGCGGTCGGTGGAATTACTCATGATTCTTCCTTCTCTCGTAGTCGACCGTCGTTGCGGCCGAATCGCATCGAACGTAGATCTGCAACCGCACCCACATTCGGAGTCAGCTCCAGCCCGAGGCAGGCCGCCGGGAGTTCAGCGAAACAGTGCGGATACCGCTTCGAGCTCGGCATCGGATCTACGACCACTCGGGTCCAGTTCGACGTAGAAGCTCTCGTAGCCACGCGGATCGGCACCGCGGTCGCCGGTACTGCGCCGCTCGAACACTCGTGCACCGGGCCATCGATCGAGCACGGCCGTTGCGAGAACACGCCCGTCCGGCGAGACTCCACCGATCGGCCCGTACTCCGCGATCATCACTGCGCGGACCACGCCACCGATCGCTGCAGTGGTCACCGGAAACACTCTCGGTCCCGCGCTGGTCGGGATGTCGACCGTGATGGATTCGGACCCCAGCACCACCGCGTCCGGCACCTCTGCTGCCTCGTCGTTCGGCATCGGATAGGTGCGACGGTCAGGGCAGGTCAGTTCGACGCCCGAGATCGATGTCGGGGACACTTCGATCAGTCGGTGCATCGGTGGTTCCTTCGAATGCGGCCGCGGTAGGGCCTGTTCGAGCACATCCCCTCGCTCGTCGAGGACCACACGCGCGATACCGTGCACGACGACAGTGGATACTGTTGCGCGATCCGGATTCTCGGCGTCGAACTCCAGCACGACCGACGAGCCGAGTGTGCTGCGCCCCAACTGCGACCGCCCCTCGGCGTAGAAGTACACCCGACTCCCGATCCAGATGCAGGGCAGAACGTCGACGGTGGGGCCGAAGTGATCGTGGCCGATCAGCCGAGCCCGTGTCGCGTTGCGCGCAATTCGGTTCGCGGTGCTCGCGTCGAGTATGCGTCGACTCTCTTCTCTGTGACGCACGCGATTCGGCACCGTCCGATTGGTCATCGGTCCCTGCAGATCATCACGGGGCAGTGCGCGTGCCGGGTCAGGTTGTTGCTCGTCGATCCGAACAGGGCACTGGCGACAACGCCTCGACCATGACTGCCGACCACCACCATGCCGGCCCGCTTGGACTGCTCTATCAGCAGGCGCGCCGGGTTTGTCTGCTGTACAACATGTTCCACGATGACGTCCGGATACTTCTCGCTCCACCCGGCAAGGCTCTCGGACACCAGCAGCTGCTGTTCGCGCTCGATCTCGGCCTCATCGGGCGATCCGGGCAGGGACAGGGCCGCACCCTGCGACAACGAGCGCCAGGCGTGTGCGGCGATCAGCGGAACCTCGAACCGCGAGGCCAGATCGAAAGCTTGCTCGACCGCTGCTTCACTCGTCGCACTTCCGTCGATGCCGACCAGAATCGGTGCGTCGACGGCATCGATGCCCTCACGCCATACGATCACCGGGCACCACGCTGTGGTCGACGTCCGCCGGGCTGTGCTCCCGAACAACGCCGACACGATCGGCCCCGAACCAGAGTTGCCGACGACGAGCATGCGTGCGGTGCGCGAGAGCTCGACCATCATCGAGCATGCCGACATCTCTTCCACGGAGGTGGTCACGGCGCTGTTCGGATGCCGGGCCAGCACCGAGGTGGCGACATCGGTGACGATGCGTTCTGCCGCGCGACGCTGCTCTTCCCAGACGTCGAGGGGAACGACCGACGCGGACTCGTCCATGTAGAACGCTGGATGCTGTACCGCCCCGGCGATGTGCAGCGGGGCCTTCAACCGCTCGGCCAGGGTGGCCGCCCACAGTGCAGCGCTGATGCTGCTCGGCGAACCATCGACGCCCACAACGATTTTCTGATGATGTGCCAGAACCATGGCCATCTCCTGTCCTCGGTCCGGGCGGACCACACGGCCGGCCCGTCGACGGTCATCCGTTCTCGGATGCTCGATTCCCATTGGACAACTCGACAGTGGCCGCGCCACAGAGCATTTGGTCCCCAGTTTCAGGTACGTGATACCCGGTCACAGCGGAGTGGTTCTGCGCGACCCCCGCGCCGTGCTGCGGGAGGCCACCGACAACACCGACGACACCGCTCGTCTCGGGGTCGGGGCGAGAGGCGAGCCGGTCATCGGCGCACCGATCCGAATCAGCACCTGCGGCACACCCCGGCCGGGGGCCAAGGACTCGACCAGGCGGCGACTTCCCGACTGCTCGGTCATATGCGTGAGAGGGCAGGTCGCCAGGCCATCGGCCGTTGCGGCCAGCAGGAAGGCGGACATGGCCCGCCCGCACTGCAACCAGTCCAGCCGTTCATCGGACGCAGTACCGAGAATCACCACCGTGGACTCGTCGTTCACCGGCTCTCGTGTCTGCGTCCCGCCGATGCGATGCGGCTCGGGAAATTCACGGCCCACCTGCACCCTGGATGCCTCCGCGCGATCGGTGAGGGCCTCGGGCGGAATTCCTCCGGATCGGAACGAGTGTCCGGCCCACCACCTGATCTCGGCCTGATACGTCGCGTCGTACTTTCGCACGCTCGCACTCAGCCTCGATGCGGTGGCCAATGTCTGCTTGGATTCGGCCGACAGGAACGTCGCTCGGACCTGGTCGGTTCCGTCCCCTCGCCCGAGGTAGCGCGCCGGAATGCGGTTGTCCGGTACCGGACCGAATGCCCGACGATCCGAATGGCGGCGATTGATTGCCGACAACAGATCGAACTCGTGCGATCGGGGGTGCGCGTCATGGGTCAATCGAATGCGCGCGAGGTGGTCCGGCGCACCGGCCGTCGGCATCGGCTCGACATCTGCCGTCCACCGAAAGGCCGCGGCCGCGGTGCACAGATGATCGAGCGCAGCGCCACAGCTGAGCACCATCTGCCGCTCGGTCGGGTCTATCGCCCCGAGCAGTCGGGACCGATCGGTGAACAGATCGAGTCCGTGTTCGGAGTGCACCCACCTCCACGGCTGACTGTTGTGCACCGACGGAGCGCGACACGCGAGCTCGACCAACATCTCCACCACGGCAGAATCCGGATTGTCGTTCATCTTCTCTCCTCGTTCGTCCCACCGCGAGGCGATGGCTGCCCACCACTGTCGACCCGCGAGGACCGTGCACGACAGGGCCATTGGTCACAGCGTGGAGGGAACTTCCGCCGACACAGGACCGTGCGCGAGAACGTCCGAGACCCGTTCCGTTGATCCGTCGGCCCATGCCGTCCGCGGATGACTGTCCACGGGTTTAGGGTTGACGGTGAATGCGACCTCAGGAGCGGAACCTCCGGGACGCTACCGAGGATCCATGTTGGCCGACCGTTCAGGAGTGTCATGACGACCCCGCAGAATCCCCGAGAAGACATCGACGTCAAACCTCGCAGTCGCGACGTCACCGACGGACTGGAGAAGACCGCCGCTCGCGGCATGCTCCGGGCCGTCGGAATGGGCGACGAAGACTGGGGCAAATCCCAGATCGGTGTGGCGTCCTCGTGGAACGAGATCACCCCGTGCAACCTCTCGCTCGAACGTCTGGCCAAAGCCGTCAAGAAGGGCGTGCATGCCGCCGGTGGCTACCCGCTCGAATTCGGCACCATCTCGGTGTCCGACGGCATCTCGATGGGCCACGAGGGCATGCACTTCTCGTTGGTCTCCCGTGAGGTGATCGCCGACAGCGTCGAAACCGTCGTCAGCGCAGAACGTCTCGACGGTTCCGTCCTGCTCGCCGGTTGCGACAAGTCCTTGCCCGGGATGCTCATGGCCGCGGCGCGTCTGGATCTGGCGAGCGTCTTCCTCTATGCCGGCTCCACCTTGCCCGGGTTCGCGACCCTGTCCGACGGCAGCGAGCACCAGGTGACGATCATCGACGCCTTCGAAGCCGTCGGGGCCTGCTCGCGTGGACTGATGTCGCGAGCCGATGTCGACACCATCGAACGCGCCATCTGCCCCGGAGAAGGTGCCTGCGGCGGAATGTACACCGCCAACACGATGGCCAGCGCAGCCGAAGCGATGGGAATGTCCCTGCCCGGTAGCGCTTCCCCGCCTGCGCCCGATCGCCGACGCGACGGATTCGCACATGCCAGCGGTGAGGCCGTCGTCGATCTGTTGCGACGCGGCATCCGTACCAGTGACATCCTCACCAAGGAAGCCTTCGAGAACGCCATCGCCGTCGTCATGGCCTTCGGCGGTTCCACCAACGCCGTGCTGCATCTGTTGGCCATCGCCCACGAAGCCCAGGTGGACCTGACGCTCGCCGATTTCACCCGCGTCGGCGCGAAAGTTCCCCACCTGGCCGACGTCAAGCCGTTCGGTAAGCACGTCATGACCGACGTCGACGCCATCGGCGGCGTGCCCGTCGTCATGAAGGCTCTGCTCGACGCCGGCCTGATGCACGGAGACTGCATGACGGTCACCGGAAAGACCGTGGCGCAGAACCTCGCTCACATCGCACCGCCGGATCCCGACGGCAAGGTACTGCGCGCACTCGACACGCCGATCCACCCCACCGGTGGCATCACCATCCTCGAGGGCACGCTCGCCCCCGGCGGAGCCGTCGTCAAGTCGGCGGGCTTCGACTCCGACGTCTTCGTCGGCACCGCGCGAGTCTTCGAGCGCGAACGCGCCGCCATGGACGCACTCGAAAACGGCACCATCGCCGCAGGTGACGTCGTGGTCATCCGATACGAAGGGCCCAAGGGCGGACCCGGCATGCGCGAGATGCTCGCCATCACCGGAGCCATCAAGGGCGCAGGACTCGGCAAAGATGTCCTGCTGCTGACCGACGGGCGATTCTCCGGCGGAACCACCGGCCTGTGCGTCGGACACGTTGCCCCCGAGGCCGTCGACGGCGGTCCTATCGCTTTCGTACGCGATGGGGATCAGATCCGTCTCGACGTCGGCCAGGGCACGCTCGACCTGTTGGTCGATGCAGCCGAGTTGGATTCCCGCACGAAGGACTGGGCCCCGCTGCCTCCGCGCTACACCCGCGGGGTGCTGGCCAAGTACTCCAAGCTGGTGGGATCGGCGTCCAATGGTGCCGTGCTGATCTAACTGTTCTTCTCGGGGACGTTGTGGACGGTCAGTCGCTCGATGGGTGACTTGCCGCCGATGCCTGTGTGGGGTCGGTGGTGATTGTAGTGATGGATCCAGTCTTGGTAGGTCGCCGCTCTGGCTTCGTCGGAGAGATAGGTG
>NZ_JBMIRQ010000103.1:0-617 GCF_049195265.1 Rhodococcus sp. MALMAid1271
GGCGCCGGCAAAACCACCCTGATCGACGCCATCACCGGCCTCGTCCCAGCCACCGGGTCGGTCACCAAATCCGGTGTCGAACTGCTCGGCAAAAAAGTCCACCAGATCGCCCGCCTCGGTATCGGCCGCACCTTCCAGACCGCCAGCATCTTCGAGAATTTGACCGTCCTGCAGAACCTGGATATCGCCGCCGGATCCGGACGATCAGCACTGACGATGCTACGACGACGCAGTTCTGTGCTGCCGCAGATCGAACAGGCCCTCGACACGACCGGCCTGACCGGCGAACGAGACAAGCCCGCCGGCATCCTCGCCCACGGGCAGAAACAATGGCTCGAGATCGGAATGCTGCTGGTGCAGAACGCCGACGTGCTCCTGCTCGACGAACCCGTCGCCGGGATGAGCCACGAAGAACGCGAACAGACCGGCCAACTGCTCCAACGCATCGGCGGCGAGCGGACGGTGGTGGTGGTCGAACACGACATGGACTTCATGCGCATGTTCGCGACCTCGGTGACGGTATTGGCTGCTGGACGCGTCCTCGCCGAGGGCACAGTCGCCGAAGTACAGGCCGACCCGAAAGTCCAACAGGTCTACCTCGGCACCGCAGCAGCCGG
>NZ_JBMIRQ010000104.1:0-1111 GCF_049195265.1 Rhodococcus sp. MALMAid1271
CGCGCCCCTTTCGCGTCCCAGGGGCTCCGAAAAGGCCCCACGACAAAATATGTCGTACCCACTTGGCACGATGACCGGCCATGGACGATGGTCGGGGGGACGGTCGAGAACTACAGGTTCTGATCGATACGCAATGGGGACTGTTCACGCAGTCGCAGGTCACAGCCTTGGGTTACAGTCGAAACAGGGTTCGCCGACTGGTGAACAGCGGGGCGTGGATCACTGTGCTCAGAGGCGTCTACTCCATCTTCACCGGTCCGCTGACTCGCGAGCGGGTCCTGATGGCAGCACTTCTGTACGGAGGTGGGCATGCGATGCTGAGCCATCGATCCGCGGCCGAGGAGTGGGGATTTCGGCCGCCCGAACCCACCGCTGCGGTCCATGTGACCGTCCCGTACGGAAAGTCCGCCCGCAACCAGCGTTCCACGGCGCGCAAAGACCCCACCGTCGGGACCAGGCTGGTAGCGGGCGTCGGATCGTCTCTCCATCCTGGAGTGGTCGTCCACAGATCCCGCGCGCACCGGCACATCGGCGTCGAGGGTGAGATGCCGCGGACGACGTTGGTGGACACCGCAATCGACCTTGCGGTGTCCGAGTCGACACCCGAGCAGGCAGTCGCGAGCCTGGTGTCGTCGGTGACCGATCGCGGCATCCGCTTGACCGATGTGCGGGAGCAGATCGCTCTCCGACGGCCATATCGGTACTGCACGGCGCTCGGCAAGGCCATCGACCTGCTCGCGAACGGAGTTCAGTCGATTCTCGAACTCGAATACGCAACCAACGTCGAAGCGGCTCACGGGCTTCCGGCCGCCGAGCGACAGAGTCTGGTTCAGGTGGACGGACGCACACTGTACGAGGATGTGGTGTACCGGGTCGGAACTCGCACCGTGACGGTGCGTCTGGACGGGCGTCGCTTCCATTCGATGCGCGAGGTCGCGTTTCGAGATCGTCGACGGGACAATGCCGCGGAACTCGAAGGCCGGGCGCGGCTGGTGTTCGGCTACGAGGAAGTCAGCCGAGATCGGTGTGGCGTGGCGAGAGATGTCGCACAGGTTCTGCGACGGGAGGGTTGGGGCGGTGTCCCCACGTCGTGGGCCCTTTTCGCGCCTTT
>NZ_JBMIRQ010000072.1:0-4446 GCF_049195265.1 Rhodococcus sp. MALMAid1271
CTCGGTGAGAACGTGGCCGAGACGGTGAACCGATCTCCTCGAATCACTGTGTGCCGCAACTCCACCGGCCGGGAATTCATGCAACCCAAGCGGCGGATCGACAGCGCGGCGGTCTTCGAGTCGAGTTCGAGTGCTGCCGCATCCTCCGGATCCGGGACGACGGCAGTGACGTCCTCGCGGCCACCGGTCAGGCGGATTCCGCAGCGTTGCTCGAGCTCGATGTACAGAGCCGTGTGAGTGAAGTCCGCATCCAGGAGGTCGCGTGCCAGATCCCCCGGCAACCAGGCATGGTCGAGCGCCAACGGCATGGTCCCTGCCATACGGATGCGCTCCAGGTAGAGCAGCGGAGCCTTGGGACCGACCTGCAAGGTGGCGGCCACCGCGGGGTCGGTCCGCAGTTCGAGTGCACGCACCACGCTGTGCTGAGCCACTCCCGTGGCTTCCACGGCAGCGAAGAGACTGTAGAGCGCACCGAGCGGTTGCTCGATCACCGGCGGAGCCGCCAACCGAGAAGGCCGGCCACGCTCTGCAATCAAGATGCCTTCGTTCCGCAGGTGTCGCAGGGCCTCGCGGGTGGTGTGACGGCTCACGCCGTAGCTCGTCGTCAACGCATGCTCGCCCGGGAACTCGGAGCCGGCGAATTCGTCGTCACCGATTCGGCGGACCAGATCGGCATGCAGTTGCGCCCACAGCGGCATCGCACTGGAGCGGTCGAGCGCGGCACTGCGATCGGGTTCAACCATCAAAGGCCCTCCTGTCGATCTGTGTATTCGATCAGACTGTTTCGAGGTTGTGCTCGGCCCAGGCGGCGTAGCTGCCCTCGAGTTCGACAACTCGGTAGCCGGCGCGGCGCAATGCGCTGGCTGCGACCGCGTTACGGACGCCGCTCTGGCAGTAGGTCACGATCGGACCGCCCGTGGGCAGTCCATCGAGGTTCCACAGCAATCGGCCACCGCTGAGTTGTTCGGAACCAGGTATGTGGCCGTCGGCATGTTCGGTCTTGTTGCGCACGTCCAGCACCATTGCCGGGTCGAACGAATCCAGCTCGTCCGCACCGATCGTCTCGGGTGTCGTCATGGGGAGTCCTCGTAGACTTGTGATGTACCCGGTCACCGTATCGATGCCGACCCGCAGCAGGTGATCACGTAGCTCGTCGGCGACGGCGTGGTCCTCGGCGAGCACCACCAGTGGAGTGTCCTCTCGCTCGGGGTCGTAGACCCAGGCACCGAACGAGGCTGCCTTGCCGATGCCGGGAATGTTGAGCGCTCCGGGGACAGCGCCGGCGTGCACCTCGTCTTGGCCGCGGGTGTCGAGGAGGACGACCTCGTCGGAATCGAGGGCGCGTGCCAATTCGGTGGAGTCGTACTCGTGCAAGGGAGAGAGTGGCCCGAGAACGACCGGGCCCTGCTTGTTCTGACGCTTCATCCGGCCGAAGTAGGCGTGTGCATCCGGTTGGCCGTCGAGCATCTCATCGACGAAGCCCTGCTCGTCGTCGCGCTCGACATACCCGGCCCACCAAGCGAAACGGCGTTCGTAGCCGACGCTGGTCGACGGGAGCGCGCCGAGAGCTTTTCCGCAGGCGCTGCCCGAACCGTGACCCGGGAAGACCTGGATATAATCCGGCTGCGTGACAAATGACCGCTTGAGACTGCGGAAAATCTGTTTTGCCCCCTCGAAACGGGTGTCGACACCGTCGGCAGCTTCGTCGAGTAGGTCCGGGCGGCCGAGATCGCCGGCAAAAACGAAGTCGCCCGTCAACATGTATCCCGGAGAATCGGCGAAGGCACCGTCGGTCACCAGGAACGAGAGGTGCTCCGGGGTGTGACCGGGCGTGTGAACGGCTTGCACGGTGATGTTGCCCAGAGCCAGCGTGTCGCCGTCGTGGAGGCGTTCGGCATCGAAGCCGTACTGCCAGTCGTCGCCGCCCTCTCCTGAGACGTAGGTGGTCGCGCCGGTGGCCTCGGCCAGCTCGCGGGTGCCGGACAGGTAGTCGGCATGGATGTGGGTCTCGGTCACGGCGGTGATGGTCATGCCATGCCGATCGGCCAGGTCCAGGTACACACCGATGTCGCGGCGGGCGTCGACCACCACTGCCTCTCCCTTGGCCTGGCAGCCGATGAAGTATCCGGCTTGGGCGAGGTCTTCGTCGTAGATGCGTTCGAGAAGCATTCAAATCTCCTTGTCGATCGTGGCGGCGTTCGTGCAGATGAAGAAGTAGTCCCACCCGGCGGGGGTGTGTTCAACAGGTTCGGCACGCACTGCAAGGGTCGTCGACCAACACGTCTGTCTCTGCCGGGACGGGGGAAGAAAATTCGACCGACCCGAGTGTGGCGTTCGTCGCGATCGGCGACTAGCCTCCTTAAATGTACGTACATCCGTACGAACAATCAAGAAGGGGCGATATTCCCCGCCCCACGCCAGCCGAATCGAGACCGCGCTTACCGAGCTCGTGTCACGAACAGGAGGACCACATGTCCGCGCACACCATCGACCACAAGGTCGCCATCATCGGTGGCGGCAACGCGGGTATCTCGCTCGCGGCACGTCTGCGGCGAGCAGGAATGACCGACATCGGCGTCATCGAGCCGGCAGAGACCCACTACTACCAACCGCTGTGGACCCTCGTCGGTGGTGGCCGCGCCCCGGCCGCGGAAAGTGCGCGCAGCGAGGCGTCGGTGATGCCGCAGGGCGTCGGCTGGATCAAGGATCGAGCAGAGGGGGTCGACCCCGATGCCCAGACGGTCAGCACCTCCTCGGGAACCACCGTGCACTACGACCACCTGGTGGTGTGCCCCGGTATTCAACTGGACTGGGACTCCGTTCCCGGCATGGCCGAATCGATCGACACCCCGCAGGTCTCGAGCAACTATCGCTACGATCTCGCACCCAAGACGTGGCAGATGATCCAGAAGATGCGTTCGGGCACCGCCGTGTTCACGATGCCCTCCGGCCCCATCAAATGCGCGGGTGCGCCACAGAAGATCGCGTACCTCGCGGCCGACTACTGGCGCGAGCAGGGCGTGCTCGACGCCATCCGAGTTGTCCTCGTCCTGCCCACGCCCGGAATGTTCGGGGTGCCGGTCTTCGCCGAGGAGCTCGAGCGGGTGATAGCGCGCTACGGCATCGAGGTGCGTAAGAACAGCGAGGTCACCGCCGTCGATCCCGACGGCCGCTCGGTGACGATCACCGACAATGCTGCGGGAGTGAGCGAAGAGCTACCCTACGACCTGCTCCACGTCGTACCGCGCCAATCCGCACCGGACTGGATCAAGGCCAGCCCCATAGCGGACCCCGACAACCCCGCCGGATACGTACAGATCGACAAGAACACTCTGCGGCACAACAGATTCGGCAACATCTTCGCCCTCGGTGACGCCGGATCCTCGCCGAATTCCAAGACCGGTGCCGCCATCCGCAAGCAAGCACCCGTGGTCGCCGAGAACCTGCAGGCGAGCATCGCCGGCCGTCCGCTGACCGCGCAGTACGGCGGCTACGCGTCCTGCCCCCTGACGACCTCACGTAACACAATGCTTCTCGCCGAATTCGACTACACGATGCAGCCCGCACCCTCTATCCCGTTCATCGACACCACCCACGAACGCCGCGACATGTGGTTCCTGAAGAGGCGCGGTCTGCCGGCGCTGTATTGGAACGCCATCCTCACCGGCCGAGCGTGAGCGATAGACCGCCGCACAGCCATGACCGCGAGGGCGACCTGAGCCACTATCGGTCGGTGTTCGAGGCCATCGAACGACGCGTGATACCCGAGGTGGTGATTACCCGGCTCACGCCGCATCTGCTCGTTCTGGCGTCGGCGGCCGTAACCGGAATCGTTCTTCCGCACACAGGCGCAGCGCACGGGTACCACGTTCTTCTTCGCACCGCGCGCGCCGATGCGGAATCAGCTGGGGTCTTGGCGACGCTGTTCACTGCATTCAGCGTCACGTTCACCGTTAGGTGGCCTCGATCGCGCGTCTGGTTCGGCGGTTCCGTTGGGCCGCTTTGGCATTAGCGGGCAACGGCGTCACCATGGTGTTCGGTGTGCTCGCGATCTGGTCGCGGCAATCACTGGCTCCGGTTGCGGCGTACACGGGGCCGTCGATCGGGCTGTATCTGGGCGCGGTGGCAGCCGTGCTGTCCACAGCGCTCTGGGCCCGTGCGGTGTTCACCCACCCGCACGGACCCCGCTGACCTGATTCCGGCCGACTGCTGCGCCGACCTCAGGCGAGGGCGAGAAACAGCTTCTCGAGCTCCGCTTCACTCATCTTCTCGCCCGTTTCCGCTCCCGTGATGCACTCGCGGAGTCCGGTGGCGACGATCTTGAACCCGGCCCGGTCGAGCGCCTTCGACACCGCAGCCAGCTGGGTGACGACGTCTTTGCAGTCACGGCCACTTTCGATCATGGCGATCACGCCTGACAGCTGGCCCTGTGCACGCCGTAGGCGG
>NZ_JBMIRQ010000005.1:0-740 GCF_049195265.1 Rhodococcus sp. MALMAid1271
TCGGCCTTCGCGCGTTCGCGGGCGAGGGAGCGATCTCGCATTTCCTCGAACTTGGTGGCCTGACGCTCGAGGTCCTCGAGGAACGCGGCCAGTTCCTCACGCTTGTTCTCCCCGCGGCCGGTGAAGTCGTTGCGCTCGAACACGCTCCATTTGCGCAGTACCGGCCAGACGACGTCCTCGAGGTGCTGACGCAGGTCGTAGATGCCGTGCTTGGCCATCAGCACACCGTTGCGGCGGAAGTTCGGCATACCTGCACCGGGCATCACGAAGTTGGTCACGATGTCGGACACCGCGTCGAGCGTCTGGTCGGGGGCGATGTCCATCGCCGCGCCGGTGATGTTGCGGTAGAAGATCATGTGCAGGTTCTCGTCGGCGGCGATGCGCTGAAGCATCCGGTCGGCGATGGGATCGTCGCAGACCTTGCCGGTGTTGCGGTGCGAGACGCGGGTGGCGAGTTCCTGGAACGTCACGTACGCCACCGAATGCAGCAGACCGACCCCCGCGCCTGCAGGCGAGGCATAACCATTGGTCATGTGGATCATGCGGGCTTGTTCGAGTGCGACGGGATCGACGCCGCGGGTGACGACGAGGTAATCGCGCATGACGATGCCGTGGCGGTTCTCCTCGGCGGTCCACCGGCCGACCCAGGTTCCCCATGCACCGTCCTGGGAGAAGTTCTCGGCGATCTCCCGGTGGTAGGAGGGCAGGTTGTCCTCGGTGAGCAGGTTGGTGATCATCGC
>NZ_JBMIRQ010000058.1:0-237815 GCF_049195265.1 Rhodococcus sp. MALMAid1271
GTTCGAGCGCAACGACTTCACCGGCCGCGGGGAGAACAAGCGTGAGGAACTGGCCGCGTTCCTCGAGGACCTCGAGCGTCAGGCCACCAAGTTCGAGGAAATGCGAGATCGCTCCCTCGCCCGCGAACGCGCGAAGGCCGAAGCACGCGCATCGTAGTGTCGATCAGCGACGTGCCCGGTACCGACTTCGGTGCCGGGCACCGCTGTTTTCGACCCTGATCTCCATCCCTCCGTTCCAAAGGCACTTCTCATGACCCTGCACATCGGCTCACTCGAGTTGCGCAGCCCAGTCGTCCTCGCCCCGATGGCAGGCGTCACCAATGTCGCGTTCCGCACCCTGTGCCGCGAACAGGAACTCGAGCGAGCAGGCAGCACGTCCGGGCTGTACGTCTGTGAGATGGTCACCGCACGCGCGCTGGTCGAACGGCAGCCCGCGACGATGCACATGACGACGTTCGGCCCCACCGAAACTCCCCGATCGCTTCAGCTCTACACCGTCGACCCGGACACCACGTACGCCGCGGCAAAGATGATCGTCGACGACAATCTCGCCGATCACATCGACATGAACTTCGGCTGTCCCGTTCCGAAGGTCACCCGCAAAGGCGGCGGTGCCGCTCTGCCCTACAAGCGGAACCTGTTCGGTCGGATCGTGGCCGCTGCCGTCAAGGCGACCGAGGGAACCGACATTCCGGTGACCGTCAAGTTCCGAGTCGGCATCGACGAGAACCACCACACGCACCTCGACGCGGGTGCCATCGCCGCCGACGAAGGCGCGGCCGCGGTGGCGTTGCACGCCAGAACTGCCGCTCAGCGCTACTCGGGCACTGCCGACTGGAACGAAATAGCTCGACTCAAGGAACATGTCACAGGGATCCCGGTATTGGGCAACGGAGACATCTTCTCTGCCGCCGATGCCGTCCGCATGATGGCCGAGACCGGCTGCGACGGTGTCGTCGTCGGGCGCGGCTGCCTCGGTAGGCCGTGGCTGTTCGCCGAACTCAGCGCCCGCCTCAACGGCAGGCCCGAGCCGACGCCGCCCACCCTCGGTGAGGTCGCGGCCATCATCGCTCGACATGCCGAACTGCTCGCCGAGCATCACGGAGAGAACAAGGGCCTGCGTGAGCTTCGCAAGCACGTGTCCTGGTATCTGCGCGGGTTCCCCGCAGGTTCGGAGCTGCGCGTCTCGATGGCGTTGGTGTCCAGCCTCGCCGAGCTGGACGACCTTCTGGCACAACTCGATCCGACCGTTCCGTTTCCCAAGGACGCCGAGGGACCCCGAGGCCGCCAGGGTTCACCGGGCGCGGTCTCGCTGCCCGACGGCTGGCTCGACGATCCGGAAGACCTCTGCGTACCCGCCGGTGCCGACCTGATGCACTCCGGCGGCTGAGCCCCAGCTCACCGAGCTCGACCTCGCACGAGGTGGACCATGCCGCTCGAGTCAGTACTATGGCTGGGATTGCCGAGTAGGCAGCGCATGCGTGTAATGGAAGGCCAGGTTCCAATCCGTGGGAGACGATCGAGAGTCGGGCCCGTCTGTGCCCGAGGGTCGCGCCCCGTGGGAGCGCCCACTGTCCTCAATCAGGCAAACCGGCGCATTCGGGCGATCCAGACAGCGCGGCCCCGGCAGCGACACTCCCGCCACACCCGACCAGGAACCAACCCGAGGCGACAGCGGCAGACCGGGCAAACGGTCTCCGCGCAACTCCGACACCGTGTCGGTCGCCGAGTTGGTGGACAAGATGTCCCGATCCGGATCGATTCGGCGGACACGCTCCGACGCGCAGGCCCCCGATCCCCAGTCTCCCGAACCCCGGCCTTCCGAACCCCGGCCTTCCGAACCCCAACCTTCCGAACGCCCGCTGGTCGAGGAACCCACCGAGGTGATCGCGCCGATCACCGACACCACTCCTGCACCTTCCCGAGCCGCGCAGCCGCACGCAGTACCGGAACCGGTGGGTGCGCCCGCCGAGGATCGCCCGGCGCTGACCCGCTTGGCGATGAGCCGAGTGCGACGTCGCCGTCGAATCCGGATGATCGGCCGAAGCCTGGTATCCGTGATCGCGATCCTGTCCGTGACGCTGACGGGGGTGGTCTGGGGCTACCTGCGGAACACCGACCAGGGATTTCTCCAGGTCGCCGCGCTCGATCCGGACTCGACCGACGTCGTCGACGCCGCGGGCCAGTACGGTGACGAGACCTACCTGATCGTCGGCACCGACACCCGTGCCGGTGCCAGCGGACAGCTGGGCGCAGGCACCGTCGCCGATGCCGAGGGATCCCGCTCGGACACCGTCATGCTGGTCAACATCCCCGCCGATCGCAGCCGCGTCGTAGCCGTCTCGTTTCCTCGCGATCTGGACGTGACCCGACCGGTGTGCGAGCAATTCGACAACGACACCAATACCTACACCGGCGAGATGTTCCCCGAGGCATACGGCGACAAACTGAACGCCACCTACGCGCTCGGTGGTCCCAAGTGCCTGGTCAAGACCATTCAGAAGATCTCGGGTCTACGCATCGGGCATTTCGTCGGCATGGACTTCGCCGGATTCGAATCCATGGTCGACGAGGTGGGCGGCGTCGAGGTCTGTACCGCACAACCGTTGATCGACTACGAGCTCGGTGCCGTACTTCCCAACGCCGGTAACCAACATATCAACGGCCGTACCGCGCTCGACTACGTGCGGGCACGCAACGTCGAGTCCGAGGGCAACGGCGATTACGGTCGCATCAAACGCCAGCAGCGGTTCCTGTCGTCTCTGCTGCGATCGGCACTGTCGAACAAGGTGCTCCTCGATCCGGGCAAGTTGAACGGTTTCGTCAACGCCTTCACCTCGGACACCTTCGTCGAGAACGTCAAGACCCAGGACCTGGTGACACTGGGACGCTCGTTGCAGAACGTCGACGCAGGCGCAGTCACCTTCCTCACCATCCCCACCACCGGAACCAACGACTACGGCAACGAGATCCCCAACGACGACGCCATCGGTGCAATCTTCCAGGCCATCATCGACGACGACCCGCTGCCCGGCGAGGAACGCGCGGAACCGGTGACCCCGGAATCCTCGGCCCCTGCCGCCGCACCCGATGCCCCGCTGTTGGCCGTCGACCCCTCGACGGTGTCTATCCAGGTGTCCAACGCCTCCGATGTCGCAGGTATGGCCCAGAGAGCGTCCGACGAGCTCGCGACCTACGGATTCCAGATCCTGACGGTCGGCAACTTCGCCGGCACGGCCGCCCAGACCGTCGTGCGCTACTCCCCGGATCAGGAAGCAGCCGCCGCTACGGTCGCGTCCTCGATCCCGGGTGCCGGGATCGAACTCGCGCCGAGCCTGAACAACGTGGTCGAGGTGGTGCTCGGCTCCGACTACCCGGGATACACCCAGTATCCGGCGGAATTCGGCACCGAGATCGATCCCACCGTGATGGAAGGGACCACCGAAAGCGCGCCGCTTCCGGAGAATCTTTCGTTCACCAATGCCGCCGACGACACGTGCGCCTGACTTCATTCATGCTCCGTTAACCCTCGGGACAGGGAACAGCCCGACGTGACCAACTAAACTTCGGTCATGCGCGTCGCCTACATTGAACAGATGAACGAGCTTGCCGATCTCCTCGGAGAGATGGCGAGCCTGGCTGGTGCGGCCATGGAAAAGGCCACCCAGTCACTCCTCCAAGCAGACCTCGTTCTCGCCGAGCAGGTCATTTCCGAGCACGACAAGATCAGCGAGCTGAGCGCGGTGAGCGAGGAGAAGGCCTTCACGCTGCTGGCTCTGCAGGCCCCGGTCGCAGGCGATCTCCGTTCGGTGGTGGCAGGCATCCAGATCGTTGCCGACATCGACCGCATGGGTGCGCTCGCCCTGCACGTCGCCAAGATCACCCGCCGCAGGCACCCGAACCACGCCCTTCCCGAGGTCGTCAACGGCTACTTCGCCGAGATGGGTCGACTCGCCGTTACGATCGGCGCTTCGGCCCGCGAGGTACTCGAGACCCGCGATCCCGAGCGAGCTGCAAAGCTGCAGGAAGAGGACGAGGCGATGGATGATCTGCACCGTCACCTCTTCACGGTGCTGATGGACCGCGAGTGGAGCCACGGCGTTGCCGCCGCAGTCGACGTGACGCTGCTGGGCCGCTTCTACGAGCGGTTCGCAGATCACGCCGTCGAGGTGGGGCGTCGCGTGATCTTCCTGGTCACCGGAGAGCTGCCGGCCGAACTCGGTCACGACAACATCGCGACCTCGTAAGACCGCCACTGTCGAGTGGCTCTCGGTGCCCTCCGCACCGGAGCCACTCGACATCCGGAACGGAACCGTACGCGGCCGACACGCACCGACACGAGAAAACCCCCGCCTCGCACGGCGGGGGTTTTCTCGTCTCAGGGGGCTGCCTCGAGAGGCCGGTCGCTATCCGAAGCGGCCCGAGATGTAGTCCTCGGTGGCCTTCTGCGACGGGTTGGAGAAGATCTTCTCCGTGTCGTCGATCTCGATGAGCTTTCCGGGCTTGCCCGTCGCTTCGAGGTTGAAGAAGCCGGTCTGATCGCTCACGCGCGCAGCCTGCTGCATGTTGTGCGTGACGATGACGATGGTGAAGTCCTGCTTGAGCTCCTGGATGAGGTCCTCGATCGCGAGGGTCGAGATCGGGTCGAGAGCAGAGCACGGCTCGTCCATGAGCAGCACATCGGGAGACACCGCGATGGCGCGCGCGATGCACAGACGCTGCTGCTGGCCACCGGAGAGGCCGCCACCGGGCTTGTCGAGACGGTCCTTGACCTCGGTCCAGAGATTGGCACCTCTGAGCGAGCGTTCGGCGATCTCGTCGAGTTCCTTCTTGCCGCGACCACCCTGCAGCTTCAGACCCGCGACGACGTTGTCCTTGATCGACATCGTCGGGAACGGGTTGGGGCGCTGAAAGACCATGCCGATGGTGCGACGCACGCCGACCGGGTCGACGCCGCTGCCGTAGATGTCCTCGCCGTCGAGCAGCACCGAACCCTCGACTCGGGCACCGGGGGTGACCTCGTGCATGCGGTTGAGCGAACGCAGGACCGTGGACTTACCGCAACCCGACGGTCCGATGAACGCGGTGACACTGCGCGGCGGAACGGCCAGGGTGACGTCCGAGACGGCGTGGAATTTGCCGTAGTAGATGTTGACGTCTTTGAGATCGAGACGCTTTGCCATGTTCTTCGTTCCTTAGGATTCGCTGGAGTCTGGTGGGTCAGGAGTTCTTGGGCGAGAAGAACTTCGAGACCAACTTGGCACCGATGTTGAGTAGTGCGACGATCAGGATCAGCGTCAGAGCTGCTCCCCACATGCGCTCTGCAGTGAGCACGCCGGTTCCTGCTTTCTGCAGGTCGACCATCATGAGCGGCAGTGACGTCTGCGGCCCTTCGAAGATG
Source organism: Rhodococcus sp. MALMAid1271 (assembly GCF_049195265.1). NCBI lineage: Bacteria > Bacillati > Actinomycetota > Actinomycetes > Mycobacteriales > Nocardiaceae > Rhodococcus > Rhodococcus sp. MALMAid1271. The sequence goes on from NZ_JBMIRQ010000058.1 coordinate 5,402, forward strand.
TTGAAGTTGATGGCGGTCGCGGATCCCACCAAGATCAGCACCGGCGCGGTCTCACCCATCACACGAGCCAAGGCGAGCATGATTCCGGTGACGATTCCGGACAGTGCCGTCGGAATGACGATCTTGGCGATGGTCTTCCACTTCGGCACACCCAACGCGTAGGACGCCTCGCGGAGGTCCTGCGGGACGATGCGGAGCATTTCCTCGGCCGAACGCACGATGACCGGAATCATCAGCAGAACCAAGGCGAAGGCCACGGCGACACCGGAGCGCTGGAATCCGAACGTCGCGATCCACAGCGCGTAGATGAACAGGGCCGCGACGATGGACGGCACGCCGGTGAGAATGTCGACCATGAAGGTCGTCACTTTGGCCAGCCGCGTGCCTGCCCCGTACTCCACGAGGTAGATCGCGACGAAGATGCCGATCGGGATGGAGATGACTGCGCAGAACAGTCCTTGCAGGAGAGTGCCGACGATCGCGTGGTAGGCACCGCCACCGGCGATGAACTGAGTGATTCCGGCCTGCGAGTTCTGCCACCAGGTCGGCGCGACGACGGCCGACAACCCGCGCGAGATCACGGTGTAGAGGACCCAGACGAGCGGTACGAGCGCGATCAGCACCGACAGACCGACGAGGATCGTCGCCGACAGGTTGGCCGCCTTGCGCCGAGGGCTGACACCCCGGAAAGTGGGTTCCTTGACGGGCTTGTCCATGGTTGCGGTCATGGCTCAGTCCTTCTTTCCGGCGATGGCAGCGCGGGCGCCGGCGTTGACGACAAAGGTCAGGATGAACAACACGAGGCCAGCCGCGATGTAGGCACCGGCCTGCAGCGGATTGTTGAACTCGCCCGCAGCCAACGCGATCTTCGTTGCGAAGGTCGATCCGCCGTCGAACAAGGACCCACTGAATGTCACCTGCGTGCTGCGAATGATGATGTAGAGCGCGATCGTCTCACCGAGCGCGCGGCCGAGACCGAGCATCGACCCCGACACGAAGCCCGACTTGCCGAACGGAATGACCGTGGTCCGCACAACCTCCCAGCGGGTTGCACCGAGCGCGAGTGCGGCTTCGACCTGCCCCTTGGGGGTCTGCACGAACACCTCTCGGGTGACCGCAGCGATGATCGGCAGGATCATCACCGCGAGCACGATGCCACCGGTGAAGATGGTGCCGCCACCGGCGATCGAGACCGACCCGGTGCTGAAGAGCGGGAACCAGCTCAGTGACGAATTGAGCCATTCGGCGAACGGGCTGATGGCGGGCGCCAGCACGTAGAGGCCCCACAGTCCGAAGACGATCGAGGGAACCGCGGCCAGCAGATCGATGACGTAACCGAGCGGACCCGCGACTCGCTTGGGCGCGTAGTTCGTCAGGTAGATGGCGATGCCGAGCGCGACGGGCATCGCGAGAACGAGGGCGAAGAGCGACACAGTGACGGTGACCAGGAAGAGATCGAGAACACCGAACGCCATCGCGGAGGTGTTCGTGGTGTCCCACGCACCGTTGTAGGTCAGGAAGTTGACTGTGTTGTTCGACAGCGCGGGGATCGCACGCCAGAGCAGGAACACACCGACGGCAGCGATCAAGGCGATGATGAAGATGCCCGAGCCCGTAGCCAGGCCGGAAAAGATCCGGTCACCGGGACGAGTGACGGTGCCCGATGTTTTCTTGTCTGACAATTGTGGTTCTTCCGGTTTGTGCGCGGTATCCGTGGTAGCCACGGTAGCCGCGGGGGGGACGCCGGTCATCGAGTGGGTGTCGCTCATACCGCTCACTGTCTCGTCGTGGTGGTCCAGAACGGTCCTGCTTCGACTCGCGAGAACACGCGAGTCGAAGCAGGATCATGTGTCATCGAATCAGCCGATTGCTTCGATGGCGGTGATCAGGCGCTCCTTGAAGGTCTCCGGCAGCGGCACGTAGCCGGCTGCCTCGAGGCCCTGCTGGCCCTCGTTGGCTGCGCTGACCAAGAACGACTTGATCGCGGCCGAGGTTTCGGCGTCGTAGCCGTTGGAGCAGACGATCTCGTAGGTTCCGAGAACGAGGGGGTAGGTATCTGCGGCGTTGCTGGCGTACAGCGCGTCGATGTCGATGACCAGGTCGTTACCCTGGCCCTGGAACTGCGCATCGTCGATGGCCTTGCCTGCGGTCTCGCTGTTCAGCTCGACGGCCCCGTTGCCGAAGTCGATATCGGCCGTACCGAGGCTCTCCTGATCGGCGAAGCCCTTCTCGACGTACGTGATCGAACCGGGGGTGGCTGCGACGGCCTGGGCGACGCCCGACGAACCGTTCGCACCTTCACCGACGCCACCGGCCCAGTCGGAGCTGTGGCTCAGCGTCCATGCCTGCGGAGCCGATGCGCTCAGGAAGCGCTGGAAGTTGTCGCTGGTACCCGAGGAATCGGAGCGGTAGACCGGAGTGATCGCCGTGGACGGCAGCGATACGCCCTCGTTGAGCGCCGCGATGGCCGGATCGTTCCAGGTGGTGATCTGGCCGGTGAAGATCTGTGCGATGACGTTCGGGTTCAGCACCACCCTGTCGACGCCGTCGAGGTTGTACGCCACTGCGACGGGCCCGAAGACCAAGGGCAGGTTCCATGCCGGGTTGTTGTCGCAACGAACGGCGGCCTGAGCTGCCTGATCGTCCTTGATCGCCGAGTCGGATCCGGCGAAGTCGACGAGGCCCGCGACGAACTGGGTGCGGCCGTTGCCGGAACCACTGGTGGTGTACTCCACGGCCTTGCCGGGGCAGACGCTGGAATAGATCGAGGTGAAGTTGGACATGGCGTTCTGCTGAGCGGAGGAGCCTTCGCCGGTCAGCGGAGACTTGCCCTCACACGTTGCCGAGGAGTCGGATGCGCCGTCTGTGGTTGCGACGTTGGCGTCGCTACCGCATGCGGTCAGCAACATGGCACTGATGGCCACCGCACTCATGAGAGCACCGTTGCGCTTGAGGTTCACCTGTTTCCTCCGAAGAATCTTGGGCCGTGTCCACGGCTCGGGGCCGAAGCGCCCGTGCTGTGGCTGTGTGGGTGCCGACTCGAGAACAGAACTCGACACCAGGCGACGTAGGTTGCCACCCACGGAGAAAGGTAGGGGCAGGCGGTGGACGTTTCCCCCCGCTCGGGTTAACGGAAGATGAACACCGAGGTGGATATGTCCGTTTAGACGCTGCGGGCGTACGCGGCGTCCACGTGGTAGTTCTCGAACCCCAGCTTGGTGTAGGTATGCACAGCGGCGGTGTTGTCCGCCTCGACGTACAACATGATCTCGTCCAACCCGCGGCTGTGCAGGTAATGCAGACCGGCCAGCGTCAGTATTCGGCCGAGACCACGGCCTTGAGATTGCGGATCGATTCCCACCACGTAGACCTCACCGATCGACGGCCCGGAGCCCTCGCCCGCATGAACCCCCTCGCCCGCATGAACCTTTGTCCAGTGGAAGCCGAGCAGCCGGTCACTGCCGGCCTCGAAAGCCAGGAACAGGCCGGCCGGGTCGAACCACGATTCGTCTCGTCGCGCAGCGATGTCGCGGTCGGTCCATCCACCCTGCTCGGGGTGCCAGGAGAATGCTGCATTGTTCACGCGCAACAGCTCTGCGTCATCCTGATGTCCGCGATACGTACGCAGCGAAATATAATCCGGCACAACGACATCGGGCAGAGCCGAACCAGCCGCTCCCCGACGCATCTGCAGTAGCTCCCGCACCACCTTCAGCTCGAGGTGCGCCGCGACCGACTGCGCCGCAGGAAGGTTACCGTGCGCCCAGATTCGCATATCGGAGCCGATATCGAGTGCGCGAGAGACCAATTCGCGACCAACGCCGCGGCCACGCGCCTCCGGATCGACCACAGCCTCGGCCATGCCATCGACGATTCCGACGTACCCGAGGACGCGATCACGCTCGGTGGCGAGAAGACGTACCACGTCCTCGCCCGCGTCGACTGCCTTCACAGCCTGCTCGGAGAGCGGAGCCGTTCCGTCGACTTCCGTTGCGCGAGCAAGGATCTGGTGAACCTCGTAAGAAACGCGCGAAGACGGTGCGTTGCCGTCGATCGGATGGACGTCGAACGCAGGATCCGAATTCATCTACGAGAGCGTACTCTGCTGCTCGTACTCCAGATCCGCATCGCCGGAATCCTCACCAACGGAATCGGCTGCGGTGAGACCGCCCTTGGCAGTGCGCGCAGGACGAACGGCCTTGTAGCCGACGTTACGCACCGTGCCGATCAGCGACTCGTACTCCGTGCCCAGCTTCGCACGGAGGCGTCGAACATGGACATCGACGGTGCGCGTGCCGCCGAAGAAGTCGTAGCCCCATACTTCCTGGAGCAGCTGCGCGCGGGTGAACACCCGGCCCGCATGCTGAGCCAGATACTTGAGCAGCTCGAATTCCTTGTAGGTCAGATCGAGCGGGCGACCCCGCAGTCGCGCGGTGTACGTTCCCTCGTCGATGACCAGCTCGCCGAGCGTGATCTTGCCCGATGTCTCCGGGCTCGCCACCCCGCCACTGCGTCCGACCAGTAGTCGCAATCGCGCGTCCAACTCCGCCGGCCCGGTACCGGGCAGCAGGATGTCGTCCAGACCCCAGTCCGCGTTGACCGCTACGAGCCCGCCTTCGGTGAGGACGGCGACGACGGGGATGGCCGATCCGGTGCTGCCCAGGAGCCGACACAGGCCCCGCGCCGCCGCCAGATCCGAGCGGGCATCGACCAAGGCGACGTCGGCCGAACCCGCCTCCAGAAGCGAGGACACCTCGGTGGGCACCGGGCGAACGTGATGCGCAAGAAGTGCAAGAGAAGGCAGAACGCCCTCCGGATTGGGATCGGAGGTCAGTAGCAGGAGCTCCACTGCGTCTCCGTTCTTACTGCTGGCCGGTCCAGCGAGGCTGGATTGGACTGATCGTCAAGGACACAGACTAGCTTGTCCGTACAACCGGCCGAAGAGGGCAGTACGCGATCCGTCGGTCACAATGGACGCGTGCGCACACTTCTCATCGGACTCGCCAGCCTGTTGGCCCTCGCGCTCGTCGTGGATTTCGGCGCTGCGGCCTACTCGGAGTATCGAGTCTCGCGCGCGATCCGCGCAGGCGGTGAGCTCACCTCCGACCCTCAGGTGATCGTGCACGGCTTCCCGTTCCTGACACAGGCGGCGAACGGGCGCTACCAGAACATCGAAATTCGAGCCCAGGACGTACCAACCGAGTACGTCGGGTCGACGACCATCGAAGCCAATCTTCGCGGCGTGCACATCGCACTGTCCGACTTGATCGACAACAACGTCCGGGAGATCCCGGTCGACGAACTGGACGGGCGCGTCCGCATCGAGGCGACGAACCTGGGGCAGTTCCTCGGCATCGTCGACCTGCAGGTTTCGGCACCGCCCGCCGACAAGTCCGACGGAACGGGCGGCTCGGGCGGGTCGGGCAAGACCACCACCGGAGGCGTCGTACTGACCGGAACGGTACCGGTCGGCCCCCTGCAGACCACGGTGAGCGTGCAGGCCGATCTGGTGTTGGAGGGCGACAGCGTGGCGATCGTGGCATCGGATTTCTACTTCGGTCCCGAGGGCCAGGCGGACTTCACCATTCCGGACTTCGCCAAGGCAACCGTTCTCGGCTTCTTCACCAAGACCATCGAGCGACAGAGCCTGCCCTTCGGGCTGCGTCCGACGGGCGTGTACGCGGAGGGCTCTCAGATCGTCATCGAGGGCTCGGGGGACGACGTGACCATCGACCTGAACGAAATAGAGAAGCCGTGACAGGAATCACAGTATTGGCTGTCGTGGCGGTCCTCGCCATCGCGACCGGACTCTACCTACGCAGCCGGTCCGGCAGCGTGCGTGACATCCGATCGACCGATTCCGACACCGACGCCCTTCGGCCACTTCTGCTCGAGGCGGGCGTGACGACCGACGGAGCAACCGTGCTGCACTTCTCCGCCGACTGGTGCGGGCCGTGCGCAGCCGTTCGACGCGTCGTCGGACAAGTGCTCAACGATCGCAGCGGTGCCCACGAAGTCGAACTCGACATCGACGCCTATCCGGTGCTCGCCCGCGAGCTCGGAGTGCTGTCGTTGCCCACCACGTTCGTGCTCGACAGCGAACTGCGCCGACGCTCCAGAATCGCGGGCGTGCCGTCGGCGGCAGCCCTGCGTTCGGCACTCGACGCCCTCTGATCGAGTCCGACCGGGACCGGCGGTGCGGCGCGACGCTGGTAGCGGGTACGATGCTCTTCGTGTTCTTTCGCCGCGAGCTGATGCTCACCAGTCGACGCACGGTTGATCTGTGCCGACTGGGCGGTTGTTGCTGTCGCTGCTGCTGATTTCCTCGCGCCGCCACGCCCATGCGTGATGCCGGCCCCAGACAGGAATCCACGCCCGAGCACTGCCCATTCGGTGTGCCCGGCCCCGCACAGGAGTACCTCTCGATGTCGACTTCCGACACCCGCACCATCGTCGAATCCACCACAAGCACCCCCCAGGTCGACGTCCGCGGTCCGCGCTTCGCGGCGTGGATCACCACCGGCGTGCTCGTCGCCGTCCTCGTCCTGACCACGTTCTCGATCCCCGCGGCGGCGATCCTGCTCGGGCTTCAGGCAACAGTGTTCGCCCTCGGAGCCGTCCGCGGACCCAAGCACAGTCCGTACGGCACGATCTTCGCGAAGTTCGTCGCTCCGCGGCTCTCCCCGACCAGCGAACGCGAGCCGGTGGCTCCGTTGAAGTTCGCTCAGTTGGTGGGATTCGTGTTCGCCGCGGTGGGGGTGCTCGCTCTTGCGCTCGGCGCTCCCGTCGTCGGAACCGTCGCGACAGGCTTCGCTCTGTTCGCAGCCTTCCTCAACGCCGCCTTCGCGGTCTGCCTCGGTTGCATGATCTACCCTCTCGCCGCGCGGCTGCGTGGCACCTCGCGCACCGCATCCTGATCCGCACTCACTACCGATCCGAAACCGGAAACACCGAAAGGAACACCATGGCTCGCTCCGACGTCCTGGTCTCTGCCGACTGGGCCGAGCAGAACCTGAACACACCGAAGACCGTCTTCGTCGAGGTCGACGAGGACGCCAGCGCCTACGACGGCGGTCACATCGAAGGTGCGGTCAAGCTCGACTGGCGCAAGGACCTCCAGGACCCGGTTCGCCGCGACTTCCTGGGCCAGGAGCAGTTCTCGGACCTGCTCTCGGCGAAAGGCATCAGCAACGACGACACCGTCGTTCTGTACGGCGGAAACAACAACTGGTTCGCCGCCTACGCCTACTGGTACTTCAAGCTGTACGGCCACCAGGACGTCAAGCTGATCGACGGCGGTCGCAAGAAGTGGGAACTCGACGGCCGCCCGCTGTCGAACGGAGTCGTGAGCCGCGAGACCACGCAGTACCGCGCCCAGGCACCCGACCTGTCGATCCGCGCGTTCCGTGACGAGGTCATCGACGCCATCGGCAACAAGAACCTGATCGACGTGCGTTCGCCGGACGAGTTCTCCGGCAAGATCCTCGCTCCGGCGCACCTGCCGCAGGAACAGGCTCAGCAGCGTGGCCACGTTCCGTCGGCGATCAACATCCCGTGGAGCACCACCGCCAACGAGGATGGCACGTTCAAGTCCGACGACGCTCTCGAAGAGCTGTACAAGGCCAAGGGCTACGACGACGACAAGGCCACCATCGCGTACTGCCGCATCGGTGAGCGTTCGAGCCACACCTGGTTCGTCCTCAAGGAACTGCTCGGCAAGGAAGACGTCAAGAACTACGACGGCAGCTGGGTCGAATACGGCTCCCTCGTCGGAGCACCCATCGAGTTGGAGGTTCACTGATATGTGCGGAGCACCAGTACAGGGCCAGACCATCCCCGCAGGCGTCGACGTCGAGAAGGAAACGGTCATCACCGGCCGCGTCCTCGGCGGTGACGGCGAGCCGGTGGCAGGCGCCTTCGTGCGGCTTCTCGACGGCACCGGAGAGTTCACCGCCGAGGTCGTCGCATCGGGCACCGGCGACTTCCGGTTCTTCGCAGCTCCCGGCCAGTGGACGCTGCGTGCCCTGTCGGCATCGGGCAACGGCGACACCGTCATCACACCCGAGAGCGCAGGCGTGCACTCGGCCGACGTGACCGTGGGTGTCTGACCGCACACTGCCGCATCGAACAAGACAAGAACCCCGCACCTGCGTAGGTGCGGGGTTCTTGTCTTGTAGGGCGGGAGTCAGTTGGTACCGGGTGCCTCGGGGGCGCGCTCGGGAACAGTCGAGTACTGCGGCGGGAACATCCCGGGCGGGAGCGGGATGCCTTGCGATTCGAGAAATGCACCGAGATCGCTCACCTGCGTGACCGTTCCCGGCTCCGGCAGCAGCCGGGGTTCGGGTGCAGGCTCGGGTGCCGGGGCCTGCGGCGTAGCTGTCTCGGGCGCGGGTGCAGCCTTCTTCTCACGTTCGGTGCGCGCGAGATCGGTCACCCAGGCAACGATCTTCTCGCTCTCCCAGTCGAATCCGTCGTTGGGATCGTTGTACCAGTACGACAGGTGCTGCAGGAATCCGATCAACAGGTACGGCCCGAGAACGATGTCGACGATGCCCTTGTTGTTCTCCACCAGCCCTTGCCCCTCGGCGCGCAGCTTGGCGTCGACGGTCTCGGCACCGGGCCCGAGAGCCCAGTTGAGGTCCTCGAGCAACTGATCGGGTGACAGTGCCGCGAGGGCGTCCTTGTCGTCGACCTGGTACTGCTGGTCGGATACCTTCACCAGCACCTGCAGCAGCGTCTCGTCCGATTCGAGCCAGGACTTGTTCGTCGCGATGTCCACGATGGCGCGTGCGGCGATCGTCGAGACCGTGCGAGCGAAGTCGGCAACCGTCTGAACCGGATCGAGCAGGGTGAACCGCATCTGTCCCAGCACCCCGAGCGCGAGCTGCAGTAGTTCGATCTTGTCCGGCGCGTCGCACGCCAGATCATAGGGACGACACGACCAGGTGACCTTGTCGGTCAGGGATCCGTAATCGCGAGGCGACTGGTCCATGAATCCGCCGTGCGACTCACCCGGCTCGTCCTCGAAGTTCGGCACCCCGGCCGGACGGTAGGGCGATCCGATCATCATCACCCCGGCGATGTCGTCCGCGGTGACCAACGCGTTCGGGTCGCCGTGGCCGATATCGACGGCCATCCGGTCCAGTACCTCGCCGCCGACGCTGTACCCGACGAGAACGAATTTCGTCCTGTCGCCGCACTTGGTCTTGTACTCCTCCATCAACCGGTTGGTCGAGGCGATGCCTTCGGCGATCGTTTGCTGATAGGTCGGCACGTCGTCGAGCACACCGACGCCGTACGTCGATGCATACGGAACATAGAGCCAACCGACGGTTCCTGGGCTGTCCGCGTTCATCTCGCCGACAGGAACTGTGACGTTTCCGACCCAGTTCGACGCCACTGTGGACGTTTCCTCGTTGAGGGGGTTTCGGTCCGCGTCCGAGTCCGTCGCACCGGACACGGCGAGCATCAACACGTCCGGGCAGTCTTGGGCATAGTTGTTGGGATCGATGTTCGGCCCCTGAGCGGACCCGGTGCCCGATCCCGTGTCCGCGGATCCCGTATCGGGGGCCGCGAGTGCGGCTGCGGGAGCTGCGAGAGCGAGCGTCAGCGTGACGAGCGCCGATTTGAACAGAACGGATCCGAACGGCGATGTCAGAGCCCGTGTACGACGCAGCATTGTTGCGGAGACCTCCCCAGCCTTCGATACAGTCACAGTGACAACGTCGGCTGTATCGCGGTCGAGGTGCCGACGCCCCCGGGAAGAAGGTACCTGTTCGCGACCGCATTGCCATTACTCACCTGTGATCGGGCGCACTATCGCCTCGTACAGGGCGTACTGTCACCAATGACACAGGCCGGATTCGGGCCGATGGTCTCAGCGGGAAACCACGCGGGTTAAACTCGCTCTCGTGGTCATCTTCTTCGAGGTATTGCTGGCGCTCGCGGCAATTGCCATCATCGCGTTCTCGCTGTACGTCGTCTACCGACTGGTCAACGACGAGTCGTGACGGATCCGGTCGCGGGGCAGCCCGGCGGTGCTGACGAGGGAGGCACCACTCCCATCACCAGTGGCGACGAGGCGATAGCGGCTGCCGAGCAGAAGTTCGCCGACGCGTCGGCGCGCAATATCCCGGTTCTGCCGGATATTCCGCACCCCGACGACACGGCCAACCTCAGACTCGGCCCCGATCTGCACCCGTCGATGCTGGCTCTGCTGCCTCTCGTCGGGGTGTGGCGCGGCCAGGGTGAGGGCCATGATCCCGAGTCCGGCACCGACTATCCCTTCGGTCAGCAGATCGTCATCACCCACGACGGGGGCAGCTATCTGAGCTGGGAGTCGCGCTCGTGGCGGCTCGACTCCGACGGAAACTATGCGCACCCCGATCTCCGCGAAACCGGCTTCTGGCGGGTGAGCGGCGGCCATGGCGTCAAGGGCTCGGACAACGAAGAGATCGTCGAGCTGCTGTTGACCCACAGCACCGGAGTCGTCGAGCTGTACTACGGGCACGCACTGACAAAGTCGTCCTGGGAACTCGCCACCGACGTCGTCATCCGTAGCACCTCCGGAGCGCTCGTGGGCGGTGCAAAGCGTCTCTACGGCATCGTCGAAGGTGGAGATCTCGCCTACGTGGAAGAACGTGTCATCGCCGACGGCCCGCTCGCACCGCGTCTGTCCGCGAGATTGTCTCGCTACATAGGCTGAGGCCCCCAATTTCTCATCGCAGGACTGTCACCGCATGCGAACGGCCCCCGAGCCATACCTGCTTTCAGGTCCCGACCGGACAGGTCGGGGGCTCGGGGGCCGGGTAGCTGCCTGGGATTCGCCGTGCCGCTCGCGCGGTCTTCGCAGGAATCCGTCAGCGATAGCGGCTAGCTGACAGCCACCTCACGCGTCCTAGAGTTCTTCAACTTCAGACCACCTCCTCTCTCGTGTACTTGTCAACGTACGCCCGAGATTCCGAGTCGGCAAAGGGTTTTTTCGCGTCGTCTCGGCCCAGATCGATCACCTGGTCGGCGTCGGTGTCCTCGGGCAGCTGGTGGGTGACGACCACCACGATTCGATCCGCACCGAACAGGCCGCCGTTCGTGGTGAGCAGCTCTCGCAGAATCGTCTCACCGGAGACTCGATCGAGGTGCTCGGTCGGCTCATCGAGCAGCACGATCGGCGCGGTACTGAGCAGGGCCCGGGCAAGCAGCAGCCTGCGCCGCTCGCCGCCGGACACCGCCTGCGCGCCGCCGACCAAGGTGGTGTGGACGCCGAGCGGCAACGCGTCGAGCCACCGGCCGAGGCCCACACGCTGCAGTGCCTGGATTGCCTGCTGCTCGTCGACATCGCCGCGCACCACTCTCAGATTCTCCAGAATCGAGGTGTCGAACAGATGCGCGTCCTCGGCGAACAGCGCTGCATCGGAACCGAATTCGCGAGCAAGTGCACGCAGCATCGTCGTCTTCCCCGATCCGCTCGGCCCGATGAGTGCGCTACGTGTATGTGCCCGCACGTCCAATGCTCGGACGCAGTGCCCACCGATCGACCCGTCGAGATCGACCCGCACGTGCGGCGAGGCAGCATCGAGCATGGCCATCACCCGGGTCGCCGCGATGCGCCCACGCATCAAGGCAATGGCGGCACCGGGCAGTGCCGCCGTCGCCTCGAAGGCAGCCAACGGAACCAGCACGATGATCGCCAGCGCCATCGGTGTCATTGCTCCTGCGGTGCCTCCGGCAGGTCCGTATAGCCCGATGCCCACGAGCAGCGAACCGATCACCGACGCTCCGATCGACAGCGGCAACGCGGCATCGGCCAGCGCCGACGGTCGGGCCGCACGGTCCCGGGCGGTCACCGAATCCTCGGCAGCACGTCGGGCCTGGACGAGTGCGTCGTCGAGTCGACCGGCAACACGCAGTTCCGGGGCGTGATCGAGTGCGCGGACAGCAGCCTCGGCGAACCGCGCATCCGCGTCGGCTCCGGCCTGTTCGGCAATCCGTGCCGACCGCGCCGCCAGCATCGGTGCGCCCACCCCGGCAATCAGCAACGACACCGCCAGGATCGACGCGGCCGCGGGCGCGATACCTGCGATCAGGCCAACGGCTGCGAGCATCATCACGACACTGACGCAGATCGGGACGATCGCGCGAACGACGACGTCGCCGAGCACGTCGACGTCCGCCCCGGTGCGAGCGAGGACGTCACCGCGCCGCAGAGCGAGTGCACCGTCTCCGCTCGCCAACTGTTCGTAGATCCTCGTACGCGCTGCCGTCGTGCCACGCAGCGCAGCGTCGTGCGTTGTCAATCGTTCGAGGTAGCGAAACACGCCGCGGGAGATACCCAGCGCTCGCACGGCCACCACTGCCACGGTCAGGTCCATCACCGGCGGCATCTGCCAGGCTCGGGTGATCAACCACGCCGACAGTGCGGCCAGAGCCAGTGCGCTGCCGAGGGTTGCCACGCCGGCCGCCACCGCCGACGCGATCCGTCGCGGCGAGAGCTCCAACAGGGCCAATGCCCGGCGCAGATCAGACATGATCGAGCTCCGCCGACATCGGCGCAGTTCCGAACACCTCGACGATGCGGTCACCTGCGTGCAGCACCGAACGCCGGTGCCCGACCATGACAACGGTGACGCCTCGGTCTGCGGCCCCGCGAACGGCCTGCAGCACTGTCTTCTCACTCGCCGAATCCAGATGTGCGGTCGGCTCGTCGAGCAGCATCACAGAGGCGTTCGAGACGAAGGTTCGGGTCAGCGCCAGACGCTGCAGCTCGCCGAGAGACAGGCCAACTCCGCCCTGTCCCACGCGGGTGTCCCATCCCAGCGGATGGTCCCGGAGAACTGAGTCGAATCCAGCGGCCCGGCAGGCTGCGACCAACGCGTCGGCGTCGGGTACCCCGTGCAGTGTCACGTTCTCGTAGAGAGTGCCAGGGATCAGTACCGGCCGCTGCGGGAGCCAGGCGACCTGCGCCCACCACTGTTCGAGGTCGAGATCGGCCACCGGCACTCCCCCGATGCGCACACCCCCTTCCGAGGGGGTCGTCAATCCCAGAATGGCATGCAGTGCTGTCGATTTACCCGAGCCGTTCGTTCCGGTCAGAACCGTGACGGTGCCCGCTCGGCAGCGGGCAGTCAGCCCCGCCGGAGCGGCCCCGTCCCGACTCGCGACGGTGAGCGCGTCGAGTTCTATATCCGCGGACGAGGCGTCGACGGTTCGGCCGTGGCTCGGCGCTACTGTGCGCCGGTCCAGCACCGAGAACGCTCGGTCTGCGGCCTCGACACCGTCCTGCGCCGCGTGGAACTGGGTGCCGACGGCTCGCAGCGGCAGGTACACCTCGGGGGCGAGGATCAACGCGATGATTCCTGCTTCGAGCGTCATCTCCCCGAACACCAGCCGCAGCCCGATCGCAACGGCGACCAGTGCTACACACAGGGTGGCGAGCAGTTCGAGCACCATCGACGAGAGAAAGGCGACCTTCAACGCGCGCATGGTCGTTCGTCGGTGGGCCTCGCCCAGTGCGCGGATGCGTGTGGCGGGTCCTCGTTCGCGGCCCAGTGCGCGCAGGGTCGGCAGGCCGGCCAGGAGATCGAGCAGCTGCGCGGAAAGTCGGGTCATCGTGGTGAGCGTCGCCTTCGCTCGGCCCTGAGTGAGCAACCCGATCAGGATCATGAAGATCGGGATGAGCGGCAGCGTCACCGCGATGATGACCGCCGATGTCACGTCCTGGGTGACGATGACGACCAGCACCAACGGGGTGACGGTGACGGCCAGCACGAGCGCAGGCAGATACCCGGTCAGGTACGCCCGGAGGCCGCCGATGGCGCGGGTGACCACGACGTTGAGCTCCTCGCGTTCGGCGTCGAGCTCGCGTGGTTCGAAACGAGATGCCGCCGTGAGGACTTCGACCTCCAGCTCGGCCACGACGCGTGACGCCGACCGATGCGCATACCTCGACTGGGCCCCGGCCGCGAGCACGCGAATCACGGTGACCCCTACCAACACCGCCCATTCCGTCGTCCAGGCGGACAGTGTCCTGGCCGAGGGGTCGGTGATCACTCCCGCCAGGACGCGTCCGATCGCCAGTGCACCGATGATGATGCACGCGGTGACGACGATGGACAACGCCACCGTGACGATCAGGTAGCCACGGGCGGAGCGAGAGTACTTCCACAGCCGAGGATCGATCGGCCCCTTCGCCCGCGTGCGCGGCGCAGCGGGGGCGGTCACGATTTCACCGTCAGTCCGATCGAGTCGGGAATCTGGGCGCTCGAGATACGTTGCCGGAACACCCAGTACGTCCAGGCCTGGTAGCCGATGACCACGGGAGCCGCCAGCGCCGCAGCCCAGGTCATCACCTTCAAGGTGTACGCACTGGAGGAGGCGTTCGCGATGGTGAGGTCGAAGGCGGCGTCCGTCGTGGACGGCATCACGTTGGGGAACAGCGATGCGAACAACAGCACCACGACAGCGACGACGGCAATGCTGGTGAACACGAATGCCCAGCCCTCGCGCACCTTCGCGGTGAGTGCGACCACGAGGAGCAGGGCGACCGCAGCCACGGCGACCAGGGCCCACGTCCAGGTCTTCCCGTACGCGAGTTGCGTCCACAGCGCAAAGGCTCCACCGACGAGAACTGCCGGAATCGACAGTCGCGCTGCGATCTTCACCGAGTCCTCGTGCACATCGCCCGCGGTCTTGAGCGCGATGAACACTGCGCCGTGCAGTGCGAACACCAACGCCATGGTGGCTCCGCCGAGCAGCGCATAGGGATTGAGCAGGTCGAGCAACCCCGCGGTGACCTTCTTGTTCTCGTCGATGGCGACACCGCGCACGATATTGGCGAATGCGACCCCCCACAGCACGGCGGGAACCCACGAGCCGATGCCGATGCCGAGATCGCAGCGTCGACGCCACACCGGATCGTCGATCTTTCCGCGCCATTCGATGGCACAGATGCGCAGGATCAGCGCCACCAGGATGAGCAGCAGCGGCAGGTAGAAGCCCGAGAACAACGTGGCGTACCACTCGGGGAAGGCCGCGAACAGCGCCCCGCCCGCGGTGATGAGCCATACCTCGTTGCCGTCCCAGACGGGTCCGATCGTGTTCAGGACGGTCCGCCTGCGCCTCTCCCCCGTCGCCGCATCGGGGTGCCTGCCCAGGATGGGCATGAGCATCCCGACACCGAAGTCGAAGCCTTCGAGCACGAAATAGCCCACGAAGAAGAACGCGATGGCGAGGAACCAGAATTCGGGCAATGACATGACTATCCCCTAGTAGGCGAACGAGAGTTGTTTGGGCTCATCGTCTTCCGATTCCGGCGGGTCGACGTGCGGATGCGCGTCGTGTTCGAGAGGTCCTTCGACCACATAGCGTCGGATCAGATAGAACCAGACACCGCCGAGTGCGGCGTAGAGCAGCGTGAACGTCACCAGCGAGGCGACCACGAGGCCGACGGGATGGTCCGACACGCCCTGATCGACGGTGAGCCGGATCTGATCGACTCCCGAGAGGTTCGGTGCGACAACCCAAGGCTGCCTGCCCATTTCGGTGAAGATCCAGCCCGCACTGTTGGCCAGGAATGGCGTCGGAATAGCCAGGATCGACAACCACGAGAACCATTTCTGGTCGGGGACCCGACCGCCTCGGGTGACCCACAGACCTGCGATGGCGAGCAACGCAGACCCTGCGGCCAGTCCGATCATCATCCGGAAGGCCCAGTAGGTGACGAACAGATTCGGTTTGTAGTTGCCCGGGCCGAATCGCTGTTCGTACTGATCCTGCAGCTGGTTGACCCCTTGCACGGTGGCACCGAAGTCGTTCTCCGCCAGGAACGAGGTGAGTCCGGGAATCGAGATGAGGTGGACCACCGATTCGCAGTTGTTGTGCGTCCCGACGGTCAGCAGTGAGAAGCTGGCACCGGTCTCCGTGTCGCACAACGATTCTGCGGAGGCCATCTTCATCGGCTGCTGCTCGAACATGAGCTTGCCCTGCACGTCGCCGGTGAGGGCGAGTGCGCCGCCCGCGACGATCATGACGACGAAGGACATCCGCGCTGCCGATCTGAACATCGGGAGCGAGTCGGAGTTGCGTGTGCGACGAGCTTCGCGGACCATCCACCAGCCGGAGACTCCGGCGACGAAGGTCCCGGCGGTGAGGAATGCCCCGGAGACGGCATGCGGGAAGGCCGCCAACGCAGTGTTGTTGGTGAGCAGTGCCCAGATGTCGGTCAGTTCGGCTCGGCCGGTCTCCTCGTTGTAGATCGCGCCGACGGGATGTTGCATCCAGGAGTTGGCCGCGATGATGAAGTACGCCGAGGCGTTGACGCCGATGGCGACGAGCCAGATGGTGGCCAGGTGAACGAGTTTGGGGAGCCTGCTCCACCCGAAGATCCACAGGCCGAGGAAGGTGGACTCGAGGAAGAACGCCAGCAGACCTTCGAGCGCGAGGGGAGCGCCGAACACGTCGCCGACGAACCGCGAGTACTCACTCCAGTTCATTCCGAACTGGAACTCCTGCACGATCCCGGTCGCGACGCCGAGGGCGAAGTTGATGAGGAAGAGCTTGCCGAAGAACTTGGTGAGTCGGTACCAGGAGTCCTTGCCGGTGATCACCCACATGGTCTGCATGGCGGCCACCATCGGCGCGAGGCCGATGGTGAGAGGTACGAGAATGAAGTGGTAGACGGTGGTGATACCGAACTGCCACCGCGAGACATCCAACGCGTCCATCAGTACTCCGAACTCTTCCGCCCGTGCTGTGACGGGAAACACCGCAGGTCAGGGCATTGGCCCTCGACGAATTCGACAGTACTACTACAAGTAGTAGTAGGGAAGAGTCTTTCGGCAGGGTCGTTGGTCCCCTACCGAGTTTCGACCGTCTCCACGGCCGCATCGACCATCGCTCGAACCTCGTCGGCAAGACCTCGCGTGCCGAGAGCGACGCCGTTCATCGCCGTGACCCGAGCCGCGAGGGTGACGCTCGAGACGAGCCAGACACCATCTGCCGCAACGAGATCCGCCGGATACAGGTGGCCGCGTTCACACGTCCAACCAGAGGACTCGGCCACCGAGAACAATCCTGCGACCGTGGTGCCGGCCAGAATGCCCTGTTCGGCCGATGGTGTGACGAGAGTCTTACCGCGCGCGAGCACCACCGTCGAGCGAGGACCTTCGAGCACACGCCCCTCGCTACTGAGATAGATCACGTCGTCGGCACCCTGGGCTGCGGCATGACGCAGCGCGGCCATATTGGTCGCATACGACAACGTCTTGGCCCCGGCGAGCTGCCACGGCGCACCCGAGGAGAAGTCCACCGAATACCCTCGATCGAGGGTGATCACGGACACCCCGTTCGTGCGGGCGGCGCGCACCCGTGCGGGCAAGGGCCCCACCGTCACGTACGCCGTCGGGCCGCCGCCGCCCTCGCGTCCTCGGCTGAGTACCAATCTGAGCACCGCCTCGTCCTCGGACTGTCGCGCCCACAGACCGACGGACCGTTCGACGACGGTGCGCCACTGCTCGAGATCGGGCGCGGGCAGGTCCAGTGCCGTCGCGGACGCTGCCAGCCGGGCCAGATGCAACTCGACTGCACAGGCCGCGCCGCCGCGCACGAGCAGCGTCTCGAACACCCCGTCGCCGCGCACCACAGCCAGATCGTCGGCGAACAGCAACGGCCGATTCGCGTCGTGCACTCGGCCGTCCAACGTCACCACTACCGACTCCGACATGAACGTCACACTAGAGGGCAGCGGACGCGATCGATCAATCCGCTCGGTCGGCCACTGCCATCGCGGCGGCGTGCTCATCGAGGTCGAGATCCTCGGCGACGACGACCTTGGTGCCGTTGTAGACCTCGCGGTCGATCTCGCCGTCGGGCTCGGCGACGAGCATCGCGACGAACGTGTCTCCGTTCACGTTGAGGAAGGTACGGAAGATCCCGGCGAACCAGTCCACCGCGATCAGCAGGCCGACGGCCGCGAAGGGAAGGTCCAGCGAGGTCGCGAGGAACATCGCGACGACGGGGAATCCGCCGGGCACGGTGATGGTGCCCATGTTGAGCAGCACCGCCAGGCCCATGCCCAGCACGATCTGTCCGAGGCTCAGATCGATGTTGCCCGCCTGCGCGAGGAACATCACCACGATCATGTAGTTGAGAACGGCACCGTACGAGCCCATCGTCAGCCCGATCGACAGCGTGAAGTTGGCGACCTTCTGACTGACGCCGACCTTCTCGACGGTGTTGCGCAGCACCGTGGGGAACGTGACGGCCGAGCTCGTGGTCGTCACCGCGACCGCCGTCTGTTCGGTGAGTTTGCTCGGCAGCTTCCACGGGCTCAATCGAGTCCGCATCGTCACGACCACGACGAAGAGCGCGAACAGAATCAAGACCCCGAGCAGTGTCGTACCGAGGTAGCTCAGCGCGGTGGACACCACGGAGAAGCCGACATCACCGGCGAGTGCGGCGAGCAGGCAGAACACACCGACCGGGGCGATGACCATGACGAGGCGGATCATCGTCAGGACGATCTGCTGAATCTGGTCCATGAACGAGAGCACCTGGGTGTTGCCGGTCTTGGTGATGTGACTGCGCAGCGCGATGCCGAAGAGCAACGAGAAGACGATGATCGGCACCATCGTCGCCGTCGACATGGCGTCGAAGACGTTGGTGCTGACGAAGTTGAGCAGCGTGTCCTGCCAGCCGAGTGTCTCATTCGCCGATTCCTCCAGCGAGGGATCGAGCTGCTGGGTGAACACCATGCCCGCGCCCGGCCTGATGATGCTGCTCAGCACCCAGGCCAGTACTGCCGCGACGACCGAGAACCCGATCATCCATTTGAAGGTGCGGAAGGCGATCTTCCCTGTTCCCGCCCCGGCCATCGATCCGGTGGCGACGATCACCGAGGCCATCACCAGCGGCACGATCGACATCTGGATCAGTCTGATGAACAGATCGCCGATGAACTTCAGGTTTGCGGCCCACTCGCCGACCACCAGCCCGAATACGATGCCGCCGATCGCGGCGAGGCCGATCTGCGCGGCCGGATGCGCCAGTTTCTTCATGGGTCGACACGCTAGGTCCGTGTGTTCGCGCCGCTGTGTCGTCGCCGTTTCGGGGGTGTAACGCGACCGGTCACCGAGTTGCCGCGCCGACGGGCTCCTAGTATGGAGATGTGTCCGACACAGTCACGATCAGCCCGAGCCCACTTCTGACACTCCCCGGCGCAGTGCCCTCCCCCGACGACACCGTCGATGCCGGGGTGGCCTGGCACTACGGTAATCCGTTCGCCGAGCAACGCGATGCGGTCAGCGGTGCTGCTGTCATCGATCGATCCCACCGTTTCGTGCTGGCCATCAGCGGAGACGAACGCCTGAGTTGGTTGAACACGATTTCGAGCCAACTCGTCTCGGATCTGCCCGACCGCAGCTCGGCGGAGAATTTGAGTCTGGACGTCAACGGCCGCATCGAGCATCACTTCGTCCAGACCGATCTGGCCGGCGTCACGTACATCGACACCGAGCGCGCGGCCGGACCGGATCTGCTCTCGTTCCTGCAGAAGATGGTGTTCTGGGCCAAGGCCGAACCCCGTCAGGCGGACGAACTCGCCGTTCTCACCGTCCTCGGTTCCGACGCGGCGGCGGTGCTCGCGAAGGCCGGGCTGCCGGTTCCGGGCGAGATCTACGGTGCGTCGCCGGTCGATGGCGGCGGTTTCGTTCGACGGATGCCCTGGCCGGGCAAGAACTCGTACGACGTGGTGATTCCCCGCGCGAACTCGAGCCACTGGTTCCTGCACCTGCGCGACTCCGGGGCCACCCCGGCCGGAACCTGGGCGTTCGATGCGTTGCGGGTGGAATCGTTGCGTCCGCGCGTGGGCGTGGACACCGACGAGAAGACCATTCCGCACGAAGTTCGCTGGATCGGCAGCGCCGCCGAGTTCGGCGCTGTCCATCTGGAGAAGGGCTGCTACCGCGGCCAGGAGACGGTCTCCCGCGTACACAATCTGGGCCGCCCGCCCCGGCACCTGGTGCTGCTGCATCTGGACGGTTCTGCCGACGGCCGTCCCAGCACCGGGGATCCGGTGACCGCAGGCGGACGCTCGGTGGGTCGGCTGGGCACCGTGATCGATCACTTCGAGCTGGGCCCGATCGCGTTGGCTCTGCTCAAGCGGACCGTTCCGGCCGACACCGCCCTCGAGGCCGGTCCGTGTGCCGCGTCGATCGATCCTGATTCGATCCCGTCGTACGACGACGTCCAGGCCGGTCGCGCTGCGGTGGACCGCCTGCGCGGCCGATGAGCGGGGACAGTTGTCGCCGGGTGCGTCGGTGTACGGCACCTTCGATGGGCCGCGAGGCGGCAGCGGCACATCGAATCCCGACGGAGACCATGACGCGCAGCACGTAGATTTTCGTGTCGCGGCACAAAAATAGTTTGCTTGTGCACGGAAATGCGCAGGTACAGGCGGCGCAGGCCCCAACTCCGGGCGTGTCGAGTGGGCGTGCCCGCCGCCAACACGTGGCGCCGTCTGCGCATCGCGGCGATTCGCGCGCTAGAGTGTGTGCCAGGAAGAAATACCAACTCTAACGGGGCCGCCAAATTTCCCCAGGCCGCCCCGCAAGTCCGCGAGGGGGCACCGCCATGGGCCGAGGTAGGGCTAAGGCAAAGCAGACAAAAGTCGCTCGTGAGCTCAAGTACAGCTCGCCGACAACGGACTTGGAGAGTCTGCAGAGAGAACTCTCCGGTGGTTCGTCCAACTCCCATCGTGGCATCCACTCTGACTCGGACGTGCATTCCCGAGTCGAGGAAGACGAGTACGAGGACTGGCGACGCTAGTTTTGTGCACTGAACGACTGAGGGGGAGCCGCTGAGCGGCTCCCCCTCACTTGTTCGTCCGGTGCTCGGACGATCGGCACCTTGCCGATCAGAACCTCGGGTGGTTGCCCAGCATCAGTGCACGCTCGTCGGCCACGTCCTTGGCGGTGGCCTTCTTCACCGTGCCCAGGGTCCAGCACTCGATGTGCCGTGCCGTCAGCACGGCCAGCGCACGATCGACGTCCTCGGGTGCCACGATCGCGACCATGCCGACGCCCATGTTGAACGTCTGCTCCATTTCGGCGCGCTCGACGCGTCCGCGCTGCGCGATCAGCGAGAAGATCGGGGCCGGGCTCCACGTGGTGCGGTCCAGTTCGGCTACCAACCCTTCCGGCATGACCCGGGAGAGGTTGTTGGCCAGTCCCCCGCCCGTGACGTGGCAGAACGTGCGCACATCGGTCTCGGCGGCGAGGGCGAGGCAATCCTTGGCGTAGATCTTGGTGGGTTCGAGCAGTTCCTCACCGAGGGTGCGGCCGAATTCCTCGACGTGTCCACCGAGATCCATGTGGTTGATCTCGAGCAGCACCTTGCGAGCGAGGGAGTAGCCATTGGAGTGCAGGCCGGACGATCCCATGCCGATGACGACGTCGCCGGGACGCACCCGCTCGGGGCCGAGGATCGAATCGGCCTCGACGACACCGATGCCGGTGGCCGAGAGATCGTAGTCGCCGTCGGCCATCAGTCCCGGGTGCTCGGCAGTCTCGCCGCCGAGCAGCGCGCAGCCGGCGATGACGCAGCCTTCCGCTATCCCCTTGACCAGTTCGGCAACCTGCTCGGGAACCACCCGACCCACAGCGATGTAGTCCTGCAGGAACAGTGGCTCGGCTCCGCAGACCACGAGATCGTCGACGACCATCGCCACCAGGTCGAGGCCGAGGGTGTCGTGCTTGCCGAGGGCCTGTGCCACCGCGACCTTGGTGCCGACGCCGTCGGTGGACGCGGCCAGGACGGGCTCGCGGTAGTCGCCCTTGAGCGCGAAGAGACCGGCGAAACCACCGAGACCGCCCATGACCTCGGGCCTGCTGGCCTTCTTGGCGAGCGGCGCGAACAGCTGCACTGCTCGATCTCCTGCGGCGATGTCGACCCCGGCCGCCGCATAGGAGGCACCGCCCGAGTGAGTTGCGCTCGTGGGTTGGGATTCCTCGGTCATTCGGCTCCAGCCTGTGTACTCGTTCATGTCAGCGCCCGTTTCAGGCGCAGATAGCGCCCTAACGGTACCGGAGTGCCCGGTGACGAGAAGAATTCACGTGTGCAGGCGCTTGCCCGGAATCGCCGCCAACAACTTCTTGGTGTAGTCCGCTTCCGGGGATCGCAGAATCTTCCACGGGGTTCCCACCTCGACGACTCCCCCGTCACGGAGCACCACCACGCGGTGCGCGACGCGATCGACCACCGCGAGATCGTGACTGATGAACAGGCACGCGAACCCGAATTCCTGTTGCAAGTCCTCGAACAGGTCCAGGACGGCTGCCTGGACCGATACGTCGAGTGCACTGGTCGGCTCGTCTGCGACCACCAGATCCGGGCCCAACACCAGTGCGCGCGCCAGGCTGACCCGTTGCCGCTGACCACCGGACAACTCGTGTGGGTAGCGCTTGTCGGTGCCGGACGGCAGTTGGACGGCGTCGAGCAGTTCGGTCGTCCTGGCCGCGATCGCATCCGCGGAGCCGTACTTGTGCACGATCATCGGCTCGGCAATGCACTGTCCGACGGTCAGCCGGGGGTTCAACGACGCCGACGGGTCCTGGAAGACGAAACCGAATCGCTTGCGCAACGGCTTGAGCTTGCGTTCGCTCATGCCGGCAATGTTGCGTCCCATCACCGTCACGGTTCCATCGGTCGGCTTCTGCAGTGCGGCCACACATCGGCCGATCGTCGACTTGCCCGAGCCGGATTCGCCCACCAGCCCGAGGGTTTCCCCGCGGTGGATGGTCAGCGAGACATCGTCGACCGCGCGGAACGCCGGTGAGCCGACACCGCCGGAGAACTGCACCACCAGATGCGAGACGTCGAGTACCGGCTCGCCCGAGGTGTCGACGGTCTTGTCGGACTCCACCGCGGCGAGAGTAGGCACGGCGGCGAGCAACTTCTTGGTGTAATCGTCGGCTGGTGCGTCGAACAGTTGCGCCACCGGGGCTTCCTCCACGACGCGGCCGTTCTGCATCACGACGACGCGGTCCGCCAGATCGGACACCACACCCATGCTGTGGGTGATGAGCACGATGGCGCAGCCCAGCCGATCCTTGAGATCGCGTAGCAGTTCGAGGATTTCGGCCTGCACAGTGACGTCGAGTGCTGTGGTCGGCTCGTCGGCGATGATGACCTTCGCCTCGCACGAGATGGCGATGGCGATCATGACGCGTTGCTTCTGGCCACCCGACAGTTCGTGCGGGTAGTACGAAAAGCGTTGCTCGGGGCTGGGCAATCCCACCATCGTCAACAACTCGACGGCACGTGCCTTCGCGTCCTTGCTGGTCATCCGCTTTCCGTCGCTGCCCGGATGCGCCCGCAACGCTTCGACGATCTGATACCCGATGGTGAACAACGGGTCGAGGGCGCTACCCGGTTCCTGGAACACCATCGAGATCTTGTTGCCGCGCATCTGCGCCCAGGCCTTGCTGCTCAGCGTTGTCACGTCCTGCCCGCCGAGTATCACGTGCCCTTCGACGCGGGCCGTGTCGGGCAGCAGCCCGATGGCCGAACGGACGCTGACCGATTTACCCGATCCGGATTCGCCCACCACCGCGAGCACCTCGCCCGGGTACACCTCGAACGAGACCTCGGAGACGGCATCGACCTCACCCGCGTCGGTGAGGAACGTGACGGACAGCTTCTTCACCGACAGAGCGGACTCCTCGGGTGCGTTCTCGTGCGAGGCAGCGACGCTCGTGGTCATACCTTCACCGCCTTCTTGAACTTCTTGCGGGTGCGCAGCAGCGGATTGAGTGTCTCGCTTGCACTTTCACCGACCATGGTCAGACCGAGCACCACCAGTACGATGCCCAGGCCCGGGAACACCGACGTCCACCAGATGCCGTTGGAGATATCGGGCAGGGCCTTGTTGATGTCGTATCCCCATTCCGAGGCCGAGGTCGGTTCGATACCGAAGCCGAGGAAACCGAGTCCGGCCAGCGTGAGAATGGCCTCTGCACCGTTGAGGGTGATGATGACCGGCAGCGTCTGCACCACGTTGGCGAGGATGTGGCGGAACAGTATTCGAGGAGTGCCTGCCCCGGTCACCCGGGCGGCGTCGACGTACGGTTCGGTCTTGACCGCAACCGTGGCGTTGCGTACGACACGGAAGTACTGCGGGACGAAGATCGCCGTGATGGCAATGGCCGCGGATGCGATACCGCCGAAGCTCGACGACTGTCCGCCCGCGACGACGATCGAGATGACCACCGCGAGAAGCAGAGACGGAAACGCGTACATCGCGTCCATGAAGAGCACCAACACTCTGTCGAACCAGCGGCCGATATAACCCGAGGCCAACCCGAGTGGGACACCGATGATCAGCGAGAGCAGCAAGGAGGACGCGATCACCATCAATGCTGTTCTCGCGCCGTAGATCACGCGTGAGAACACGTCCTCGCCGCGAACCGATGTGCCGAACCAGTGTTCGGCGGACGGAGCCGCCTGCCGTGCGAAAGCCTGCCCGGCATCGCTGGTCTGGGAGAACCCGTACGGTGCGAGCAGCGGAGCGAACACCGCCGCGATCACGAAAATCACCATCAGGGCCAGGCCGACGAGCAGCGTGACGCGCTGCAACCCGGAGGTGGACTTGACGAACGCGACGCCGGGAAATCCTCGACGATGCGGACGGGCGGCAGGTTCTTCCGACAGCACTACTTCGGTGGTCATCAGAACCTCACTCTCGGGTCGATGAGGGCGACGATCGCGTCGGTGAAGAAGCTCACCACTGCAACCACCACGGCCAGGAACGTCACGATGCCCTGCACCGCAACGAAATCGCGGGCCTGCAGGTAACGGGCGAGTTCGTATCCCAACCCCTGCCACTCGAAGGTCGTCTCGGTGAGGACCGCACCTCCCAGTAGTACGGCTATCTGCAGGCCGATGACGGTGACGATGGGAATCATCGCGTTGCGGAACGCATGGCGGCGCGTCACGGTGCCGTCGCCGAGTCCGCGAGCACGTGCAGCATCGACGAACGGTGCCTGCAACGTCTGAATCAGGTTGACGCGCACCAGCCTCAGGAAGACCCCGGCCGTGAGCAGGCCGAGCGCCAGAGCGGGTAACACGGCGTGTTCGAGTACATCGATGGTGTAGCCGGTGTCCCCGTAGAGGAAGGAATCGACTATCAGAATGTTGGTCTTGGGCGAGACGTTCTGCAGTGCCAGTTCGACATTGGTGCTGGCTCGCCCGGCGACGGGCAACCAGCCGAGCTTGACCGCGAACAGCAACTTGAGCAGCATGCCGACGAAGAACACCGGGGCGGCGTACGCCAGGATCGCGAAGATCCGCAGCGAGGCGTCTCCGAATCGATCGCGATGGGTCGCGGCGAAGAAGCCGAGCGGGATGCCGACCGCGAAGGCGACCAGCAAGGCCCAGAAGGCCAGCTCCAACGTGGCGGCCCCGTTGACGAGCAATACATCGCTGATCGCTCGGTTGTCGGTGGCGGACCGGCCGAAGTCGCCGCGCAGCAAACCGGTCAGGTACTCCCAGTACTGGGTCAGAATCGGCCGATCGTAGCCGGCCTCTGCCTTGCGCTGGGCAATCTGTTCGGCGGGCAAACGGCCGCCGAGAGCGGCGGTGATCGGATCACCGATCACCCGCATGAGAAAGAAGACGACGGTGACGAGAATCCAAGCAGTCGGGATGATCAGCAGAAACCTGATTCCGAGATAGCGGGCGAGCGCGCCGTATCGGGACGGCGCGCTCGCCTGCTGTGCGTGCTTCTCGCCCGCTACCGTGGTGCTGTCGGTAGTGGGCACCGGTTCAGCTCTTGGCGAGCGTGACGAACCGGAACTTGAACGAGGCGTCGAGGGTCTCGTCCACACCACTGATCGAGTCGGTGGCCACGGCGATCTGCTTGCCTTCCAACAGCGGAAGCGTCGGCAGGAAGTTCGTCGCGAGTTCGTTCTGGATCTGTCCGATGATCTGCATCCGAGCATTCTCGTCCGCGGTGGTGCGCTCGAGATCGAGGAGTGAGGTGATCTCCGGGCTCTCGAAGTGCGACTGCAGGAAGTTGTCCGGCGCGAAGAACGGCGTCAGGTAGTTGTCCGCATCGGGGTAGTCCGGGAACCAACCGAGCTGGTACACCGGGTATGCGTCGGCGACGCGTTCCTTGGTGTACGTGCTCCATTCGGTGGACTGCAGGTTCACATCGAACAGGCCGGTCGAGTCGAGCTGGTTCTTGATCGCGGCGTACTCCTCGCTCGAGCTCGAACCGTAGTGGTCCGGGTTGTACTGCAGGTTGACCTGAACCGGGGTGGCGACACCTGCTGCAGAGAGGAAACCTGCTGCCTCGTCGCGGTTGGGCGTCGTGCCGTACACATCGCCGTACGCGGTGTTCGATCCGGCCAGGCCGGTGGGAACCACGGAGTAGAGCGGGGTGTAGGTGCCCTTGTACACACCGTCCGACAGCGCCTGACGATCCACCGAGGACGCAATCGCCTTGCGGACGGCCAACTTCTGCTCGGGAGTGTTGCCGGGCATCGTGTCCAAGTTGAAGACCATGTAACGCGTTTCGCCGCCGGGGCCCTCGTGCACCGTCAGACCGTCGACGCCGCCGAGAGATTCGATATCGGTCGGTGTCAGCGAACGCCAGGCGACGTCGATCGCCTTGTTCTGCACGTCCAGCTTGAGATTGTCCGAGCTGGTGTAGTACTTCGCGTTGATCGATGAGGTCTTCGGCGTTCCGAGGATGCCGTTGTAGTCACCGTTCGCGGTGAAACTGACGAGGGAGTTCTTGGCGTAACTCGAGATCGAGTACGGACCGGCGAACGGAGTAGCCGCCACGATGGCGTCGTCGTCGAGGACCTTGTCCGCCGGGAACACGGTCTGGTCGACGATCGGCCCTGCCGGAGTAGCGAGAATCTGCGGGAAGGTCTGGTCGTTGGCGGACTTCAGGGTGAACTCGACGGTCTTGGCGTCCGGGGTGGCGACGCTGTCGAGGTTCGTCAACAGCGATGCGGGCCCGTTGGGATCGTTGATGGCCACCACGCGATCGAAGGAGAACTTCACGCTCTCGCTCGTCAACGGGTTGCCGTTCGCGAATTTCAGATCATCTTTGAGCGTGCACTTGTACACGGTCGGCTCCGCGAAATCGCAGCTCTCGGCGATATCGGGCTCGAGCTCGGAGCTGCCCGGCGCGAAGTTCATCAGGAAGGGATAAACCTGATTCATCAGCATGAACGAGCCGTTGTCGTACGAGCCCGCCGGATCCAGCGAGGTCACCTGGTCGGTGGTACCGACCGTGATGGTCTCGCCGCCGCTGTCGCCGGATCCACCGGCGTCGGTGCGTCCCGAACCGCAGGCTGCGGCGGTCAGTGCAAGTACCGACAGTGCTGCCACTGCAGCGGTCTTCTTGCCGTGCTTACGCGCGGCTGTCCTCGATGCGGCGCTGTAGCGCTGCATGCGTCCGTCGTCGGGCGACAGGGTCATCTGAGCCTCTATCCAATTCGGTGTGTCCTATGTAACTCGGGACAGTACCGATGGACTGTTTCGAATATGTGGCATTGAGAAAACCCCGCTGTTCCGTACCGGAAAAACCCAGCTCAGGGACGACTGAGAGCGCTCACGTTCGCGTCGTTGTCCACAGGCTGCCCGGCCGCCGAGGCCAGCAGGCCCTCGAGAACGTGTTTGCCGAGCGCGTTGTCGGCAGGCAGATCGATGGGGTACTTGCCGGTGAAACACGCTGCGCACAGCCGCGATTCGGGCTGTTCCGACGCCGCGATCATGCCGTCGATGGAGATGTACCCCAACGAATCGGCACCGATCGCCTGCCGAACGCCCTCGAGAATGCCGTCCTCGGATTCGACGCCGTTGGCGATCAGCTCTGCGGGAGAAGCGAAGTCGATGCCGTAGAAGCAAGGCCAGCGCACCGGCGGGGAGGCGATGCGTACGTGAATCTCCAGTGCGCCCGCTTCTCGCAGCATCCGGATCAGCGCGCGCTGGGTGTTGCCGCGGACGATCGAATCATCCACCACCACCAGCCTTTTGCCCCGAATGACCTCTTTGAGAGGATTGAGCTTGAGCCGGATGCCGAGCTGGCGGATGGTCTGTGACGGTTGAATGAACGTGCGGCCCACGTACGCGTTCTTCATCAGCCCCTGGCCGTACGGAATACCGGACCCCTGGGCGAAACCGACCGCTGCCGGAGTTCCGCTCTCGGGCACCGGAATCACCAGATCGCCCTCGGCCGGATGTTCCTTCGCGAGGCGTCGTCCGATCTCGACCCGAGTGGAGTGCACCGAACGCCCCGCGATCACACTGTCGGGCCGGGCCAGATACACGTACTCGAAGACGCACCCCTTGGGCTCGGGTGCGGCGAAACGTGAGGAGCGAACGCCATCGGCATCGATCGCCAGCAGCTCACCGGGCTCGATATCGCGGACGAACGCAGCACCGACGATGTCGAGGGCAGCGGTTTCGCTGGCGACCACCCAACCGCGGTCGAGGCGGCCGAGGCACAGCGGCCGAACGCCGTGCGGATCACGCGCCGCGTACAGGGTGTGCTCGTCCATGAACGTCAAGCAGAACGCACCTTTGAGCTGCGGCAGCAACTCCATCGCCGCCTGCTCGACGGTGCAATCGGCCGCCTTGTGCGCCATCAGCGCCGTCACCACATCGGAATCCGAGGTGCCATTGCCCTGCAGCCGATCGCTGATCAGGCCCGCCTCGCGGGCCTTGGTGGCGAGCTCCGCGAAATTCACGAGGTTTCCGTTGTGGCCGAGCGCAATCCCGGTGCCCGCAGGTGTGGTGCGGAAGATCGGCTGCGCGTTCTCCCACGTCACCGAACCACTGGTGGAGTAGCGGCAGTGCCCGATGGCCACGTGCCCGGGCATCGCTCCGAGCGTCTGCTCGTCGAACACCTGGCTGACGAGGCCGAGGTCCTTGAACACCAGCACCTGGGAACCGTCGGACACCGCGATTCCGGCTGCTTCCTGGCCGCGGTGCTGCAGTGCATACAGGCCGTAATACGAGAGCTTGGCCACATCCTCGCCCGGTGCCCAGACTCCGAACACTCCACATTCTTCGCGTGGCTCGGTCTCGGGTTCGTCGAGGGGTGTGCCTAGCAGAAGATTCGGACTGTCGACCGACAAATCGGCGTTGGTCACGGGCATTGCTCCCTTGGGGGACGGGGCGGGGGGCCGCGCCCGAGTCTACTGGCACACGACCCCAGTAGCCGCATCGTGTGGACGGCAGATTCCCGAGAGGTGAACAGGTGACCGATTCGCCCGGATATCCGGGCAGGCTCACTCGATGGACAGCAGCGGCAACCAGCGGCCGACCTCGGCTGCCCGGTTGCCCGAGGCATCGATCGATCCGTCGGCAAGTGCGTCGGCGAAAGCACGGATTCCGGTCACCACCTGCAGCCAGGTCAGCGCGTCCGTTTCGACCACATTGGGCGGGGTTCCCCGAGTATGACGCGGCCCGACGATGCACTGCACCGCGACGAACGGCGGAACTCGGACCTCCACCGAGGATCCTGGCGCATTCTGGCCCAACGTTCTGGCGCTGGTACGCACCGCCGCGGCGATCCGGGCGCGAGCCGGTGCGTCGGCCTGGCCCTTGATCCAGTCGCCGACCGCCAGCACGGCCTCGCGTACCTCGGCGGGGCTCACTTCCTTGTGGGGCGGCACTATCTCTCGTTCCTGTCGTTCACGGCTCGTTCCTGTCGTTCACGGCGAGATGCGCCAACACGGCCCCGCTCGCATTCAGTGCGTAATGCAGCAGCGCAGGGGCCAGCACACTGTGGCTTCGGGCCCGTAGCCACGAGAAGACGAGACCGGCTGCGGTCGTCGCAGCCACCGTTGCGATCACCGGGTCGCCCGCGGCGCGGGCCGGGTGAATGTGCCACATCCCGAAGAAGATCGGCGACAGGGCGGGCGAGGCGGCGTCGAGCACCCCGCGGAACAGCAACTCCTCGGTGAGCACCGTTCCCACCGGGATCCGAAACAGAACCCACTCGGCCAGGTCCTCCTCGGATGGCCGGACCCGTCGACGCAACGCCGGAATCGCAGCGACGACGACCGAGCCGAGCACCGGAACTGCCGCCGCCGCAGCGCCCCACTTCAGCCCGCGAGCGGTGTTGCGTAGGCCGAGTTGCTCGGCGCTCGACCCGCTGAGGGCAGCGATGCCGACTGCGAACGAGGCGTTGGCCACCGCACGGCCGCGAGCTCCGAGTCCTACCGAGGGCAGGACGACGGTGCTCCATGCGGTCGTCGACAGTCCGATGACGGTCGCGGTGGTTCTCACTTCTCGGGACCGTCGCGGCCGGCGAATTCTTCGATGACCCCACGAACGCGCTCGGTGTCACGATCGGTCCAGCCCTCCGGTGCCGCGACCGCCACCCAGCCGTCGAGCACGAGGGTTCCGTAGTTGTGGCCGTGACCGTCGGGAACGCCCGCGGCATTGGTGAGATCGGCGGCCACCTGCCAGAACGTCACGATCGGGAACCACCGCATGCTGGGCAGTCGGTCCGGCCCGGGCGGTTCGGACAGCCAATCGGGACGTTCGAAGAGCAGATCGGGTGACCACCAGACCACCGGATCCGAGGCGTGCTGGACGTAGAGGATCCGCGGCTCGAACCAGGGCTGATCCTCCGGCGGGATGCCCGAGGAATTGTCGGCGAATCGGACCGTCAGGCCATCGGAGTACACCGGCCGAACTTCCGGAGTTCCCGGATCGCGTCGGGTGACGAACTGCCGCCAGATGCGATTGTCGTTCGGCGGTCCCACCCACAGCACTCCGTCGGTGGTGGCTCGGATGTCGGCCAGGCCGTCGAACGCGCCCTCCGCTGCCTTCGTTCCGAGGCTTTCGCCGTAGACGTAGAACTTGGGGCGAGTGTCCTCCGGCTCCTGCAGCCACCGAGCATGGACCTTGTCGATCAGCGCCTTTCCTGCCTGCGCGGCTTTGTCGCCCTCGGCGAGGAACGAAATCCAGCTCGGCAGATAGGAATACTGCGACGCGACGGTGGCCACATCGCCGTCGAACATGAGCTCCTCGGCCTCGATGGCGGTGGGGTTGACCCACCCGGTGCCCGTGGTCGGTACGACGACGAGCGCCGCGCGTTGGAACGCACCGGTGCGCTCGAGTTCCGCAACGACGATGTCGAGTCGCTCGGCCTGGGTCGGTGCCGTTTCCAGACCGGCATAGGCCCGTATGGGCTCGCGGCTCGGACGCCCCGTGGCCCGTTCCATCTCGTCGGCGCGCAGACCGCTGGAGACGAAGTTCCTGCCCTCGAAGCCCAGAGTGTCCCAGGGAGCAAACGAGTTCGGACTGCCCGATCGCTCGTCCACTATGGGTTGCTCTGCGCCGTCCCGGGTTTCGTCGTTCTGCAGACTGAACACCGAATTGGTCACCTCGGAGACCGCACGCAGCAGCACACCTTGGACCAGAGCCACGACCAGCACGACCAGAAGAACGACGCCCAGCGCGTTGGCCACTTCCCGCGGCATCTTCACGATGCGATTGAGCTGACGGGCCAGCAGTCGAACGAGGTCGCGCAGCACCCGCCACACCGAAATGAGCAGAGCCGCAACGGCGATGCTGAGCGCCCCGGTTCGGAGGTATCCCGTCGTGGTGGTGCCCTCGGCGTTCATCAATGCGGCGAGCTCACGCTGCCATTCCGCCGAGACCGCCAGCATGATCATCGAGGCCGCGATCGCCGCAACGGGCACAGCGACCTTGACGGCGCGGTCGACTGCGGGTGGTAGCGGCCACCACGATCGCGACGACAGCCACCACCGACTCACCGCCCACCCCAGTGCGACACCGAAGGCGTAGCCGATGGCCGCGTTGATGCCGCCGATGATGCCCTGGAACAGCCATCCGCGCGGAAGCAGCGAGGGAGTCAACGACCAGCAGAAGAACAGCGCGCTGAACGCGATTCCGGTGAAGTCCAAACGCAACAGACCCCACGCCCACATGACGAACGGGTGCTTCTCGGGTGAGGGAACCGAGAATTCGAGGGACGGCAGGTGGTAACGGTGATGCTGGTCTTGTTCGAGGGCCGCGTCGCGTTCGACGCCGGGCCCATCCGATGCCCGATCCCCGACCGACGTCCGACCCCCCACCTCGATCAGCCGAAAAGTCTGGGAAGAGTGTCTTCGAACGTCTCGCGCAGCTCCGCCATCGGGACGGAGAACTGCCCCTGCACCTCGATGGAGTCCGATCCCTCGTCGACGACGCCGATGCGCACCCACGGCAGGCCGCGAGCGGTGCACATACCGGTGAACCGGATCTCCTCGGTGCGCGGGACCGCGACCAGTACGCGGCCCGAGGACTCCGAGAACAGCGTCACGAACGGATCCGCGCCTTCGGGAACGATGATGCGGCAACCGGTTTCGCCGGCCAGAGCTGCCTCGACGACGGCCTGAGCCAGGCCACCCTCGGACAGGTCGTGTGCCGCAGAGATCAGGCCGTCGCGCGAGGACGCGAGCAGAATATCGGCCAACAGTTGCTCACGGGCCAGATCGACCCGAGGCGGCACGCCGCCGAGATGGTCGTGCTCCACCTGCGCCCAGATGGATCCGTCGAACTCGTCGTGGGTATCGCCCAGCAGAATCAGCGTCTCGCCCGGTTCGAGGCCGAGACCGGTGGGGATGCGGCGGTGCACGTCGTCGATGACTCCGAGGACACCGACGACAGGCGTCGGCAAGATCGGCTCGGCACCGGTCTGGTTGTAGAAGCTGACATTGCCTCCGGTCACCGGGATGCCGAGCGCCACGCAGCCGTCGGCCAGACCACGTACGGCCTGCTCGAACTGCCACATCACGCCCGGGTCCTCGGGCGAGCCGAAGTTGAGGCAGTTGGTGACGGCCTTCGGCGTCGAGCCGGTGACCGCGACGTTGCGGAATGCCTCGGCGAGCGCGAGCTGCGCCCCGCGATACGGATCGAGGGCGGTGTACCGACCCGACGCGTCGGTGGCCAAAGCGATTCCGCGACCGGTCTTCTCGTCGATGCGGATGACTCCGGCATCGGCATGCTCGGCGAGGACGGTGTTGCCGCGCACGTAGCGGTCGTACTGCTCGGTGATGAAACGGCGGCTGCACAGCTGCGGCGATCCGATCATCTTCAGCAGCGTCGCCCTCAGCTCGTCCGGGGTGCCCGGACGTGTCAGCGACGCTGTGGTGTTCGCGACCAGATCGTCCTGCGTGGCCGGACGCTGCACCGGGCGGTTGTACACCGGGCCCTCGTGCGCAACGGTCTTCGGCGGAACATCGACGACGGTGTCGCCGTGCCAGGTGATCTGCAGGTGCTCACCGTCGGTGACCTCACCGATCACGGTGGCCAGGACATCCCATTTCTTGCAGACGGCCATGAACGCATCGACGTTCTCCGGCGTGACCACCGCGCACATACGTTCCTGGGATTCGCTCGAGAGCACCTCGGCGGGAGTCATCCCGGTGGCACGCATCGGCACCTTGTCGAGTTCGATGTGCATTCCGCCACTGCCTGCAGATGCGAGTTCCGAGGTGGCGCACGACAATCCGGCACCACCGAGATCCTGGATGCCGACCACGAGCTTGCTCGAGTACAGCTCGAGGCACGCTTCGATGAGCACCTTCTCGGTGAACGGATCGCCCACCTGAACCGCGGGCAGCTTCTTGCGGCCCCCTGCGCTCTCGTCCCCGTCGAAGGTCTCCGAGGCAAGCACGGACACCCCGCCGATGCCGTCGAGCCCGGTACGCGCACCGAACAGAATGATCTTGTTGCCCAGGCCCGAGGCGAACGCCAGATGCATGTCCTCGACACGCATGACACCGGCACACAGAGCGTTGAGCAACGGATTACCCGCATAGGAGGCGTCGAACACCGTCTCGCCGCCGATGTTGGGTAGGCCGAGGGAGTTTCCGTACCCGCCGACGCCTGCGACGATGCCGCTCAGGACGCGGCGCGTGTCCGGTGCATCGGCCGCACCGAACCGCAGCTGGTCCATCACGGCGATCGGGCGGGCGCCCATGGCCATGATGTCGCGCACGATGCCGCCGACGCCCGTCGCCGCACCCTGGTAGGGCTCGACGTACGACGGGTGATTGTGGCTCTCGACCTTGAACGTGACAGCCCAGCCGTCGCCGACGTCGACGACGCCTGCGTTCTCACCGATACCGGCGAGCATGGGCTTGCGCATCTCGTCGGTGGTGGTCTCGCCGAAGTACTTCAGATGCACTTTCGACGACTTGTACGAGCAATGCTCGCTCCACATGACCGAGTACATCGCCAACTCGGCGTCGGTGGGGCGACGTCCGAGGATTTCCTTGATGCGAACGTATTCGTCGTCCTTGAGTCCGAGTTCCTTGTACGGCTGCGCGACGTCCGGGGTGGCGACGGCGTTGGAGACAGTGTCTGTGGGTACAGAGCTAGCGGACACGAGGAATAGGTCCCTTCGATGGAGCGAAATGCCAGGGAGAGTCTATAAGGTGCGGCCGACATGTACGGCATCGGACGTACGAGCCTCGTGCGAACATCAGCGGATGGACATCGCATTGACCGAGGACGATCTGAACGAAACGGGCGTCATCGACCCCTCGATGGTGGCCCAGGGCATCGACGTCCCGACCAAAGCCGTCGTCTGCTTCTTCTCCGAGGTGATCGAGAGCATATGCGCCAAGGGCGACGCCAGGGTCGTATCGGTCATGCGCTCCGAGCACGGCGAACACCCCGTCTACGAGATCGAGCGGGCGGGGCACAAGCTCGCCGTGTTCCACCCGGGAGTCGGCGCACCGCTGGCCGCGCTGTTCCTCGAGGAGGCCATCGCGCTGGGCTGCACGCAGTTCGTCGCCGTCGGCGGCGCGGGAGCACTGTCCGACGACCTGGGCATGGGACACGTGATGGTGGTCGACAGCGCCCTGCGCGACGAGGGCACCTCGTTCCACTACCTGCCGCCGGGCCGAGTGATCGACGCCGACCCAGCGGGCGTCGCCGTACTCCAGTCGGTACTGACCGATGCCGGAATCGACTTCGTCACCGGCCGCTCCTGGACGACGGACGCGCTCTACCGCGAAACCCGTGGCCGCGTCTCGCGGCGGGTGGCGGAGGGCTGCCGCACCGTCGACATGGAGGCCTCGGCGTTCTGCGCCGTGGCCCAGTTCCGCGGAGTTCGATTCGCACAGCTGCTCTACGCAGGTGATTCACTCGCCGCCGACTGGGACCACCGAGGCTGGACCAAGGCGACTACCGTCCGCGAGCAGTTGTTCTGGCTCGCGGCGGATGCGTGTGTGCAGCTCGACCCGATCTAGGTCGCGGGGGCGTGGGGTCGCGGGCTCACCTCCGCGCTTCCGCAAACGCGCGCGCGTTTGCCAAACGCGAGCGAAATAGCTCCGGATTCGACACTATTCCCCGCGCACCTGACGAATGCGCGCGCGTTTGCGGCCGGTCATGGGGGGACGTTTGCGGCCGGTCATCGGGGGGGACTCTTGCGACCGGTTATGGGACTACTGCGCGGGTGCCAAGAATGCCGCGAGCGCGTCGGCGTAGGCCTTCACGTCGTTGGCACCCATCAACTCTCGTGACGAGTGCATCGCCAGCTGCGCCGCGCCGACGTCCACCGTCGAGAGCCCGGTACGTGACGCGGTGATCGGCCCGATGGTCGACCCGCAGGGAAGGTCCGCACGATGCACGTAGCGCTGCATGGGAACTCCGGCCTGATCGCACGCCAGCGCGAAGGCACCTGCGCCGGCGGAATCGGTTGCGTACCGGAGGTTCTGGTTGACCTTGAGCACCGGTCCCCCGCCGAGTTCGATGCGATGGGCGGGCTCGTGCCGATCCGGGTAGTTGGGGTGCGTCGCGTGCGCCATATCTCCTGAGGCACAGATGGATCCGGCCATGGTGCGCAGAAATTCCGCACGACCGCCGCCGCGTCCGAGCACGATGCGCTCGAGCACGGTGTTCAGCAGATCCGAGAACGCACCGCGGTCGGACATGCTGCCGACCTCTTCATGATCGAACAGGGCAAGTACCGGCGTCATGTTCGTCGGGTTGTCCACTGCCGCAAGCAAAGCCTGCGTTCCGGCGTAGCAGGTCCCCTGATTGTCCAGACGCGGCGCACTGACCAGTTCGGACTCGACACCCACGATGGCACTGGGCGCGAGATCGTGGGTCATCAACTCCCAACCCAGTACCGAATGCGGGTCGACGCCTTCTCTCTCGGCGACGTATGCGATGAACGACTTCGGCGAATTACCCACTCCCCAAATGGCATTGACGTGTCGTTGGGGATCGAGGGTGACTCCCTTGCGATCCTCGGAGAGGTGAATCGCGAGTTGCGGCACCCGCAGGATGGGCTCGTCCACCTTGACGAGCACCTCGCGCGCAGCATTGCCGTCACGCACACTCAACCGCCCGGAGATGCCCAGATCGCGGTCGAGCCAGGAGTTGAGCCACGCACCGCCGTACGGTTCGAGACCCACCATCTGCCAGCCAGCCGATTCGAGATCGGGATGCTGCTTGACCCGAAGGTTCGGGCTGTCCGTGTGCCCGCCGACGATGCGGAAGGGGCCGTCACCCGAACTACTGCTCTCGGTACTCCAGGCGACGAGCGAACCGCCACGAACGAGGTAGTAGCGGCCCGGCTCCGTCGGCCAGGCGTCGGTCTCCTCGAGCCGAACGAATCCGGCCTCCTCGAGCTGCACCGACACCGTATTGCAGACATGGAACGGCGACGGCGAGACGTCGACGAAGTTGCAGAGACCGGTTGCGGAAGCGTGAGTCGACATGGGAACCATTGTGGCAGCCGCCGCGTCGGACACCCCCAGTGCACACCGCCCCGGGGGAACCGACGCCGGGCAACATGCGAGAGCTCAGTGCGAACCGGACACGCAGAACACGTTGCCGTCGGGATCGCTCAGTGTCACCCAGCGGAAATCGCCCATGGTGTGCTGCGCGAGCTCACTCGCTCCGGCCTCGATCAGCCGCGCGACCTCACCGTCGAGATCCTCAGTGGTCATATCGAGATGGACGCGATTCTTGCCCGGCGTCGGATCCTCGATCTTCTGGAAGGCCATCCGGTACGGGGCCTCGGCCAGAGCGACGACGTAGAACCACCCGTCGTTCTCCTCCACGATCGATCCGTTCGCTCGAGCCGCCCACCAGTGCGCGAGCGGTCCCGGATCGGTCGAGTCGAACGTGATCATGCCCAAGGTGAGTGTCATGTCGGCACAGTAACCGCCACCACCGACAGCTTCGAGTCAGGCGTTGACGATGGTGTCCAGCGCCGAGTAGAAGATGCCGAGTCCGTCGTCGCTCGGACCGGTCAGCGGCTCGGTGGCGTGCTCGGGGTGCGGCATCAAACCGACCACTCGACCGTTGGCCGAGGAGATACCGGCAATTGCGCGCTGCGATCCGTTCGGGTTGGCACCGCGGTAGCGGAATACGACGCGGCCCTCACCCTCCAGCTCGTCGAGGGTCTTCTGCGGTGCCTGGAACCGTCCCTCGGCATTCTTGACCGGAATCAGGATCTCGGCACCGGGCTCGTATCGCGAGGACCAGGCGGTGTCGGTGTTCTCCACGGCCAACCACTGATCGCGGCAGACGAAGTGCAGCCCTTCGTTGCGGGTCAACGCGCCGGGCAGCAGTCCCACCTCGCAGAGCACCTGAAAGCCGTTGCAGATTCCGAGAACCGGCATACCGCCCTCGGCCGCCTTGACGACGGACTCCATCACGGGTGCGAACCGAGCAATGGCCCCGGCCCGCAAGTAGTCGCCGTACGAGAAACCGCCGGGGACGACGATGGCGTCGACGTTCTTCAGATCGGCGTCGGCGTGCCACAGGCCGACAGCCTCGCCGCCTGCGAGGGTGACCGCGCGGGAGGCGTCGACGTCGTCGAGGGTTCCGGGGAAGGTGATGACACCTATGCGGGCGCTCATGCGGCAGGCTCTACCGACACACGGGTGACCGTCCAGTCCTCGATGACGGTGTTGGCCAGCAAGGATTCCGCGATCTTGTCGAGCTCGGCATCATCGACGGTGTCGTCGACCTCGAGCTCGAATCGCTTGCCCTGGCGCACGTCGGACACGCCGGAGATACCCAGCCGACCGAGCGCACCTGCGATCGCCTGACCCTGCGGATCGAGAATCTCGGCCTTGGGCATGACATCGACAACGACTCGGGCCACGAAAGCGCTCCTTGAAATACGTACAGCAAGACAGTTACCGGCAGGTGGGAGTCTACGCAGCCCTGGCGGGAGGCGCGAAACCGCGCTTACTGTGGAGCACATGCAGCTGACACACTTCGGACATTCCTGCGTTCTCGTCGAGCTGAACGGCACCACCGTGTTGTTCGATCCGGGCAGCTTCTCCCACGGGTTCGAGGGCATCACCGGACTCGATGCCATCCTCGTGACGCATCAGCACCCCGATCATGTCGATCTGCAACGACTTCCCGCCCTCCTCGACGCGAATCCACGTGCGGCGCTGCACGCGGATCCGATGACGGCGGACCAGCTCGGCGGCCAGTGGACCGCAGCTCCCGCAGGCGAGGCGTTCACCGTCGGCGGCATCACCGTCACCGGGGTCGGCGGCACCCATGCGGTCATCCACCCCGAACTGCCGACGATCGACAACACCGGCTATCTGCTCGGCACCCCGGAGAACCCGGGCCAGCTCTTCCACCCGGGCGACTCACTGTTCGTCCCCGAGCAGCGGGTCGAGGTGCTGGCACTTCCCGCTGCGGCACCGTGGTCCAAGCTGTCCGAAACCGTGGAGTTCCTGCGTGCGGTGGCTCCCACCATGGCTTTCCCCATCCATCAGGCAGTGATCGCCGACATCGCGACCGGGGTGTACTACGGGCGTTTCAAGGACATGTCCGACGCGGAATTCCGCGAGCTTCCCGAGGAATCTGCGGTCTCGATCTGACCGGTGAGCTCCGGCGGGGCCGGCGAGCATCACGGCACCCGGGTCGGCGATAGTGCACGGCGGTGGCAGCTCACGGGCCCGTCGGTGGCGTCAGGCTGCGTCGAGCAGCACCAGTTCTCGCAGTGTGGACTCGTTCACGGCATCGAGTTCGTCGAGGAACGCCGCAGCGAAGGATCCGGGCCCGGACGTCGACCGCGCCGCGATCTGCGATGCCACCGCAACATGGGCATGGGCAGCGACGGCACCGATCACGGTGGTCGGGGCCACGGAGCAGTACGCTGCCGTGAGCGCACCGAGCGCGCAGCCGGTTGCGGTAACTCGTTGCAGCAGTGCACTTCCGCCGCCCACCCTTATGACGCCATTCGAGCCGACGATGTGGTCAGTCTCCCCCGACGCCGCCACGATCTCGGCTCGATCCAGCAGTGATCGGGCCGCATCCACCGAATCTGCCGCCTGTGCAGACGAATCGACTCCCCTCGATCCGCCTCCCGCTCCTGCCAGTCCGATCACCTCCGACGCGTTCGCGCGAACGACGTTGGGCCGGTTGGCGAGTAGCTCGACTGCCACGCCGGTGCGCCACGGCAGACCGCCCGCTCCCACCGGATCGAGCACCCAGGGCTTGCCCGCTGCTCTCGCGGCAGCCGAGGCGAGGCGGGAGCTCGCCACCTGAGCGGCGGTCGGAGTCCCCAGATTGACCAGCACCGCGTCGGCGATCTCGGCGAAGCCGGCCGCCTCCTCGGGGTTGTCCACCATCGCCGGAGCGGCTCCGGCTGCCAACAGTGCGTTGGCGACGAATTGAACGGACACGGTGTTGGTCAGACACTGCACCAGCGGATTGCCCTCGCGGAGAAGACGGTGCGCGGCAACGATGTCGTCGAGGGTGGGGCACGAAGCACTCATCGTTGCGAGTCTACGACCGATACGATGCCCTGGTGGCCACCCTTCTCAAGCCCGAGCGGCACTTCCGCATCCTCGAGCTGTTGCGCACGACGGGCAAGATCCTCTCGTCCGAGCTCGCCGTGTCGTTCGATGTCTCCGAGGACACCATTCGTCGCGATCTCGACGAGCTCGGATCGGAAGGAAAGCTCAAGCGTGTGCACGGCGGTGCCTTGGTCGTCTCGACGTTGCATCAGGATTACCGGGACCGGCGGGGGCAGGAAACCTCGGCGAAGTCGCTCGTAGCCCGCGCTGCTGCGAGTCTGCTTCAGGACGGCCAGGTGATACTCATCGACGGCGGTACGACGGCGATCGAGGTCACGAAGCAGTTGGACCCTGCTCTTCGAGCAACCTTCGTCACGCACAGCCCGTCCACGGCGGTGAATCTGGCCGAGCACCCCCATTGCGAGGTCGTCGTGGTCGGGGGCCGTCTGCTCAAGAACGCGATGGTGACGGTGGGAGCCCAAACCCTCAAGACCTACGAGTCGATCAATGCAGATGTCGCGATCGTGGGCATCCTGGGTA
Source organism: Rhodococcus sp. MALMAid1271 (assembly GCF_049195265.1). Classification (NCBI taxonomy): domain Bacteria; kingdom Bacillati; phylum Actinomycetota; class Actinomycetes; order Mycobacteriales; family Nocardiaceae; genus Rhodococcus; species Rhodococcus sp. MALMAid1271. Next base: position 45,757 of record NZ_JBMIRQ010000058.1, read on the forward strand.
TCAACGTCGACTCCGGGATCACTCATTTCGAGTACGAGGAGGCACAGATCAAGCGCGCGATGATCGAGGGTGCCCACCGCTCGATCATCCTGTGTACCAGCGACAAGCTGGGGTACTCCGGCGCATTCCAGGTTGCACCACTGGGCGCGATCACCACGTTGGCGGTCGAGCCAGGGCTCGACCCCTCGCTGCTGCGGCAGTACCGCGACAGCGGTGTCGAGTGCATCTCGGTCGACGACATCGCTCCACTCGCTCAGGTATCCGCACCGACGACGGATCGATCGCACTAGCGATCGTCCGCTGAGGTCCAGACCGCTGCCAGTGCCGCCGTCAGCGCGTGGTGGCGGGAGTATCGGCCGTTCATCACTGTCACCTTGTGCGGGTCGGGTTCGTAAGACCGCATCGAGGGTGTGAATGCTGCTGCAGCGGAATCGAAATCCGGAAAGATCCCGAGGGCGACGGCGGCGGTGATCGCGGCGCCGCGAACCCCGATTTCTCCCCGTTCGGCGACGTCGACGCGTAGTCCGAGGACGTCGGCGAACATCTGCGGCCACACGGGACTGTGCGAGGCACCTCCCGACATTCTCACCACCGACGGCCGAGCTGCATCGTCGCCGCTGAGAAGCTTGTCGATATCTGCTTTGTGCGCGAACGTGATTCCCTCGTACACCGCAAGCGCCGTGTCGTCGAACTCGTCCTCGGCGACGGCACCGAGCACACCGGCTGGAGCGCCGCTCGGTCCGCCGAATACGTAGGGGAAGAACATCATGCCGCTGAGGCGTTCTCGGCCGTACGCTCGCAACACGGCGTCGTTGCACATCTGGTAGATGTCACCACCGTCATTCGTGGCCTCGGCTCGGAACAGATGTCGACAACACCATTCGAGGTTGCTCGCGGAGGTGATCCCACCCTCGCTTGCGAGGTACGCCTCTCCCGTCACGTATCGGCACTGGAGCAGTGGGACCGTGCTGGTTCTCGGCTGGGGGTGCAGTGTTTGATCTATTCCGAATGTTCCTGCGACCACGGACATGTGCCTCTCGTCGAGAACTCGTGATGCGAGTGCACACGCGGCGACGTCGACCACTCCTCGAATCACCGGGGTGCCCTCCGACAGGCCGGTGAGTTCGGCGGCTGCAGCGGTGATGCCGCCGACCGTCTCGGCCCCTGGACCGATCGCCGGAAGCGTGTCGCGCCACTGGGCGATTCCGAGCAGGCCGAGCGCATCCTCCGACCACGAATTCCGCTCGATGTCGCACAGTCCGGTCAGCCCGGCATCGGTGTAATCGGTGGACATGTCTCCGCACAACCGTGCTCTGATGTAGTCCTTGCAGGCGAGGACGCGGTGCACCCGCGATCGCATCGTCGGTTCGTGCTCGTCGAACCACCGCAGCAGTGCGGCGGTCTGGCCGCTCCACATCCGTTGCGAGACCAGTCGTTCGATCTGCACTGCGGTCTCGTGGTCCGGCGCGGATGCGGGGTCGAGTTCCACCCGGCCGTCGGTCGAGAGAATTCCGTTGCCGACTGCGCCGGCGTTCTCGTCGACGAACCAGAGCCCGCTGCCGTATCCGGTGACCGATACCGCGAGGACGTCGCAAGGATGCGTGCCCGACGCGCGAAGCAGCTCCCGGGTGGAGGAACAGACCGCATTCCACAGCGCGTCCGGGTCCTGTTCACGCCTGCCGCCGCGCCCGTCCAGGTGCGGACTGCGCTCCTTCGCGGCCGCCAGCTCGCGCCCTCCGGCGTCGAACAGACCCGCTTTGACGAAGGTTCCGCCGGCGTCGATCCCGAGGATGTATTGCTTCATGACCACCATTCTGACTGCGGGTTAATGCAGATCTCACAGTCCCGATCCGCCCAGGAGGCCTCCGGGATTGCATGACAAGGATCACACAGTTTCTGCTACGAGCCTAGTGGAATGGGTTTTCGGTCGTTAGATGTTACTGATGGGTAGTTGTTGACTGCCACTCCACACTGAGTTAACTTCGTCACTAAGCCGCACAAACCGGCATAAACACGAAGCGCCTCCTCTTACCCCGAAGCCGCTCGAACACGAGCTCCTGGGTCACCTCCCGCACGCAGTGCGGCCGGTGGCGATCGAAGAGGTTTCACCCGCGTTCCCGCCCGTCACCTCGGGCCCGGACTGGGCGGGCTCGACCACGAGGACCCACTCGAATGGGCCTCACCGTCTCGAACAAAGGACTCTTGTCGTGGATCTTCAACTGGTCGCCTACATCGCCGCCTTCGGAGGTGGTTTGGTCGGGGCCGCACTCGGCGGACTGTTCGTCTTCAGCCTCTGCGGCATCTTCTGCATCATCGGCGTGGCGGTAGCGCTGGCAGGCGTCGACTACGACTTCCTCGGGCAGTTGGCATTCGGACCGTTCCTCGGCCCTCAGGTTGCTTTTGCCGGAGCCGTCGCGGCAGCGGCCTACGCCAAGCGCACCGGCAAGCTGGACGACGGGAAGAACATTCTCGCGCCGCTCGTCGGGCTCGGCAGCAGCAGCGTGCTGCTCGTCGGCGGAGTGTTCGGGGTCATCGGATTTGCACTCGAGAAGGCGCTGAAATCCGTGCTGAGTATCGACTCCACCATCGCCTCGACAGTCGTACTCACCGACACGGTCGCGCTCACTGTCGTCATTCTTGCTGCGGTAACGCGTCTTTCGTTCGGTCGCACCGGACTGGTGCCATCGAATCACGGTGGGCCGGGCGCGCAGATCGCCACCCGGTGGCATCCGACCGCGACGCAGGCCTGGCTACCGTTCCAGTCTCACCGGTTGCAGGTCGGCACCGTGGCCATCGGGTTCGGACTGGCCGCCGGATGGCTGATCGTCAGCCTTCCGGACTCGGCACGCGCCCTCGGCCCCGTCCTGCTCTTCGGTTTCAGCGCGACAACTCTGCTGCTCCTCCAGATCGGCCTGTCCGGTCCGGTATCGCACCACATCACATTGCCCGCCGGGTTGGCAGCCGTCGCGCTGCTGTCCGCAGGTGCGGCCGGCCCGATCGCGCTGTTGGGGGCCGTCGTGGTTGCACTGTTCAGCGCGTTCCTGGCCGAACTCAGCTCCAGAATCTTCCACACGCTCGGCGACAGCCATTTCGATCCGCCTGCATGCGCCATTGCCGTCACGACCTCGCTGATCGTCGGCGCCCAACTCGCCTTCGGACAACTCTGACCCGGGCCGCCGACCCCAGCGCCGCCCCTCTTCCGTTCACCACGAAACACACACCCCTATCTCGCCATTACGACAGAAAAGAGCGTCAGCCATGACTCAGTACATTCTCGGAATCGACGAAGGCACCACCAGTGCAAGAACTCTCATCTTCGATGAGAAGTGCGAGGTCCGCGCGGTCGCTCAGCGCGAGATCACCCAGATCTACCCCAACTCGGGTTGGATCGAACACGACCCGCTCGAAATCCTCACCGCGCAGCTGGAAACGATGCGCGAGGCGCTTCGAAGTGCCGATCTCGAACCGACCGACATCACTGCTATCGCGTTGACCAACCAACGCGAGACAGCGGTGGTATGGGACAAGGAGTCCGGGCGTCCGATCCACAATGCGGTGGTCTGGGCGTCGCGGCAGAGCAACGGAGTGATCGAGCGCTGGCGCGAACGTGGACTCGACCCCGTCATCCGCGAGCGTACGGGCCTGAACTCGGATGCCTACTACTCGGCCTCGAAGATCGCCTGGATCCTCGAAACCGTTCCAGGAGCGCAGGAACGAGCGGAGAAGGGGGAACTGCTGGCGGGCACCATCGATACCTGGCTGATCTGGAATCTCACCGGACGTTGCGCACATGTCACCGACTACTCCAATGCCTCGCGAACGATGATGTTCAACATCCACACCCGCGAATGGGATCAGGATCTACTCGACGCCTACGGCATTCCGCGTTGCATGCTCGCGAAAGTCGTCTCCTCGGACACGATCGTGGGCGATGCCGGTGCCACGTTCGGGGCCCCGATTCCCATCGCATCCAACATGGGCGATCAGCAAGCCGGGCTTTTCGGTCAGGTCTGCTTCCGAGCCGGTCAGGCGAAGATGACCTACGGGACCGCGGGAGTCCTGACGATCAACTGCGGCGACACCCCTCAGATGGTCGAGGGTGCAACGACTTCCGTTGCCTGGGGAATCGGCGATGAAGTGCGCTACGAGAACGAGGGCGTGTTGTTCAGCATGGGCAAGACCATGCAGTGGCTGCGCGACGACATGAAACTGATTCACGGAGCAGCGGATTCGGAGTGGTACGGCGGCCAGGTGGCGAGCACCGACGGGGTGTATCTGGTACCCGCCTTCACCGGACTCGCGGCTCCGAACTGGGATCCCTACGCCCGCGCCTGCATCGTGGGGATGAGTAGCTCCACCAACCGACTACACGTCATCCGCGCAGCCGTGGAGTCGATGGTCTACCAAACTCGCGATGTCGTGGAGGCCATCACTGCCAACGGCCAGGTCACTCTGCCCGAGCTTCGGGTCGACGGCGGAGCGGTCAACAACAACATGCTCTGCCAACTCCAGGCCGACATTCTCGGCATCCCGGTGATTCGGCCTGCCATCACCGAAGCCACCGCGCTCGGCGCGACGCTGATGGCCGGGCTCAGCACCGGGGTATGGGAATCCCTCGACGAGATCGAGGCACTGTGGTCGGTCGACCGCACCTTCGAGCCCCGGATGGACCGCAGCAAGGCCGAGGAAATGTACTCGGGATGGAACGAGGCCGTCGAACTGTCGAAAGGCTGGGCGCGCAAGGTGACGGCCCGATGACATCGACCGCGACACTCGCGCAGTCGACCCTGCGAGAACCGACACGGCTGTTCGAGTCCTACGTGTTCGATCTCGACGGGACGCTCTATCTCGGCGACGAGCTGTTGCCGGGGGCAGCGCACCTGGTGCACGAGCTGCGCAACCACGGCAGGCGGGTTGTGTTCTGTAGCAACAACCCAACCCGCACGCCGCAGCAGTACGCCGACAAGCTCACGGCCCTGGGGATACCGACGCAGCTCTCGGATGTGATCACCACATCGATGACGACGGTCCGCTGGCTCTCCGAGAACGCGGCGACCAGCAAGATCTTCGTCATCGGTGAACAACCGCTGAAGGACTCGATCTCGGCGGCCGGCCTCGAACTGAGCGAGGACCCGCGCGAGATCGAGGTCGTGGTCGCCAGCTACGACCGCGGGTTCGACTACCGCAAACTCAAGATCGCATTCGAGGCTCTCGCCGTCTACCGTCGGGCAATTCTGGTCTCCACCAACCCCGACCGGTTCTGCCCGCTCCCCGGCGGATTCGGCGATCCGGACGCGGCAGCGGTGACGGCTGCAATCGAGGCGAGCACACGCGTTGTCGCAGTGGCACAGCTGGGCAAACCCAGCACGTTCATGTTCGAGACCATCAGCGCACTCACCGGAATAGATCCGGCCACCACCCTCGTCGTCGGCGATCGACTCACCACCGACATCGCGATGGGGGTCAACGCCGGGACCTCCACGGCGCTCGTTCTCACCGGCGAGTCGACCGTCGCCGATGTCGACCGGACCGACCCTGACGATCGGCCCACGTACATCGTCGAATCGGTCGATGACCTCCTGCCCCCGTCCTCGAGTAGGAGCGCACGGTGAGCCGGCCACAGATCGTGAGCGCGACGGGTGCTACCCGTTATCTCGCGAACATCGGCATCGATGACGACACGTCCACCCTCCGTACGGTCGTCAGCGCTCCGGGGGCGCTGACGGAGTTGCCTTCGGTATTGGCAGATCTCGACACCTCGGGAACAGCGGTCGTCCTGCACGACGGCACGCCGATCTCGGTGGGCTCGCGAGATGTCCTGGCCGAAATCCGTGAGATGGTTGCCTGCCACTTCACCACTGCCGAGCTGATTCCGAACGCACAGCACGGCGCGGTCGTTCTCGACGAAGCAACGGTGGACAACGCCAATGCGGCGAGTACGGGGTGCGCGGCCATCGTGGCCGTGGGCGGCGGGACGGTCGTCGATCTCGGCAAGGTGCTCTCGCAACGCCATCAGGTGCCGTTGGTGGTGGTCCAGACCTGCGCTTCGGTGAACGGCTTCTCCGATCCGCTGTCGGTCCTTATTCGCGGTGGGGCCAAGAGCACGGTTCCCACCGCATGGCCGGTCGCGCTGATCATCGATCACGAGGTCATTGCCCATGCGCCTGCCGCATTGACCAGAGCAGGATTCGGAGACGCGGCCGCGATCTGGTGCGCGCCTGCGGACTGGTATCTGGCCTGCACACTGGGCATGGACAGGGAGTTCGACAGCGAGGTTCTGGCCGTGATCGGTCAAGCAGCACAACGACTTCGAGATGCACCCTCGCTCGAGGAGCTCGACCTCGACGCCCTCCTCGATACGCTCACCTACGGTGGCCTCGGAATCGGCGTCACCGGAACGACGGCTGTGGTGTCGGGATGCGAGCATCTCATCAGCCATCTCATCGACATGGCTGCGGTGGCGCGGGGCGAGAGCCACGATCTGCACGGCGCTCAAGTCGGCGTCGCCGCGGTGCTCTCGGCTGCGTTGTGGGAGAGTGCAATCGAATCCTTCGACGCAGTCCCCATCGATGTCGAGGTCGCCACGACACCGATACCCGATCTCGAGAAATCGGTCACCCAGGCATGGGAATCGATCGATCCTTCGGGCAGGGTCGGTGCGGCGTGTGCGCGCAATGTCGCAACGAAGATGGACAGATGGTGCGGGGTCCGATCCGAACTGGGTTCGTTCGTCGCCCACTGGCCAGAGCATCGCCGCGTGCTGACCACGCTGTTGCGTAGCGCGTCCGACATCGCGTCGGATCTGGCCGCAATCGGTGCACCTACGACGTTCTCGCAGCTCACACCTGCCGTCGATCGCGAGACGGTCCGATGGATCTTGCGCACGTTGCCGCTCATGAGAGATCGATTCACACTGTGCGACCTCTTGCTCGTGACCGGCCGCTGGACCGACGAGTTCATCGACATCGTTCTCGACCGGGCGACAGCATCGGGCGGCGGACCCTGAGATCGAGTTCCGTTACTCACCAATAATTTTCGACCCCAACAACAAGGAGCGTGTCTCATGCCACACGGTGGCGATCTCGTCGCAGAAATTCTGCGCAAGCACGGAGTTACCCAGGTCTTCGGTCAGCCCGGCGGGCAAACCGCCGCGTTCTATCAGGGCCTGGCCAATCGCAAGGACATGTCTCATCTGGGTTGCCGGGACGAGCGCTCCGCGGCCTACGCCGCCGACGCCTACGCACGAGTGAGCGGCAAGCCCGGCATAGTCGACGTCACGGTGGGCCCCGGCACGACCAAACTGCCCGATGGCCTCATCGAGAGCATGAACGCCTCTGTTCCCATCGTTGCCGTCGTCGGCGAGCTTCCTCGGTCCTGGGTTCCGCTGCGCGACGGTGGAGTCGGGTCACAGGGTTTCGACCAGATGCCTTTCTTGCAGACGATGACCAAACAGTCCTGGCTCGCACCGGATCTCGAGACCGTCCCCGATCTGATGCGGGCGGCCTTCCGCACCGCCACCACCGGCAAGCCCGGACCGACGGCCGTGGTGATTCCACACGATGTGATCGACGAGGAGTGGGAAGAAACCGATCTCCAGGTAGAGGAGAGATTCAATTCCGCACCCGCGTACCGGAGTCGGCCGTCCGACGACGAACTACGCACGGCCGCAGCCCTGATCGCGAAGGCCGAGCGCCCGTACATCATTGCCGGCGGCGGAGTCCTGGGTTCGCGAGCGACCGCTGAGCTGGCCGAATTCGCCACGCTCGTCGGGGCCGCCGTCGGCACCAGCTTCACCGGCAAGGGCTCGGTCACCGAGACCGAGAGCTACTCGGTGGGCGTGTTGAACCCGCTCGGATCACAGTCCGCGCGGGAGCTCGCAGGCGAGGCCGACCTGATCGTCTGGTTGGGATCGAAGGTGGGACAGAACACTTCGCTCAACTGGGCGCTCCCTCGCCCCGAGCAGATGACCATCCAGGTCGATGTCGACGGCAGCCAGCTCGGTCGAACGTTCGGCCCGTCCGTCGGTCTGCTCGGCGATGTCAAGGCCACCCTGGAGGCACTCATCCCCCTCGTGACGGCCAAGTCGGTTCCGGAGTGGCAGAAGCGAATTGCGGAGTCCAAGGACGCGGCATGGGCATCGACGGAACCACTGAGGCTGAGCGAGGCGAGCCCGGTCATGCCGCCGCGGGCGATGACGGAACTGGCCAAGCATCTGCGTCCGCACGACATCGTCGTCTCCGACGCCAGCTTCAGTGCCGGATGGATATCGAACTACCTGAAGAACCCGGTTCCAGGACGCAACTTCCTGTTCGCACGCGGTCAGGGCGGGCTCGGGTACTCGACTCCGGCATCCATGGGTGCTGCGAAGGCCAGGCCGGAGGCACGCATCGTCACCGTTTCCGGTGACGGTGGATTCAGCTACTCGGTAGGCGAATTGGCCACCCAGGCCGCACACGGGATGAACATCGTGCACGTCGTGCTCAACAACGGAACCTGGGGCTGGCTCCGGATGTGGGAGCACCTGCACTACGAAGGTCTGCGCTATTCGGTGGACCTCGAGAGCGAGAAGGCCAGCACCTCGTATGCCGCAGCCGCAGCGGGGCTGGGTATGCAGGGCATTCTGGTCACCTCCGCCGACGAGCTGGCCAGTGCATTCGACAAAGCCTTCAGCACCGAAGGACCAACGGTGGTCGAGATCAGAATCGATCCCGACGCGACACCGATCGACAGCTACACCCGGCGGTTGGCGTCGGGCAAGTTCTATCCACGTCCCGGAACGGTCTACCAGGCTCGCCCGTGGCAGCAGTCCGCAGGACGAAAGTAACTGCACTCCAACGAGCCTGGTGGCCGAGCGGAACGACGAGAAGGACAGAGATGAGTAACACCACACGACTGGAACTCGACGAGGTGGCCGCGCAGGATTACGACCTCGTGGTGATCGGAGCGGGCATCAACGGGGCGGCGATAGCCCGCGAGGCAGCGCTGCAGGGCACCCGAACTCTCCTGATCGACAAGGGAGACTTCGGCAGTGGGACGTCGAGTTGGTCGAGCAGGCTGATGCACGGCGGACTGCGCTATCTCGAATTCATGGAGTTCGCGCTGGTTCACGAATCACTACGCGACCGCGAGGCACTGTTCGGCATCGCCTCGCATCTGGTCAAACCGTTGCCGTTCGTCGTTCCGCTCTACGGCCACAACCACAAGCCGGGTTGGATGATGCGGGTCGGCATGGCGATGTACGACGCGTTGTCATGGAACAAGTCGGTTCCCCGACATCGCAAACTGAACAAGAAAGCCATGGCCGTCGAGCTCGGCGGTCTGGACACCACATCGCTGGGCGGAGGTCTGCACTACTACGACGGTCAGGTCGAGTTCGCCGAACGGTTGGTGATCGAGAATGTGATCGACGCGGCGCGTCACGGCGCGACCGTGCGCAACCACACCCAGGCAGTTGCGTTGACGACACAGGGATCGACCGTCACCGGCGTCGAGCTGCAGGACGTCCTGACCGGCCGCACGGCCTCGGTCCGGGCCAGGGTGGTCGTCAATGCCGCCGGGCCCTGGGTGGACGAGGTTCTGGTCGGTTCCTCGCCGTCGATGTCGCGATTGATCGGTGGCACCAAGGGAACTCACGCCGTCGTCGGGCCGTTTCCCGGTGCGCCGACGTGTGCGGTGTATTACGAGGCCCGCTCGGACAACCGCGCGGTTCTCGTCATCCCGTGGCGGGGGTACTTCCTCATCGGAACCACCGACGACCGCTTCGAAGGCGACCTCGACACCGTCGCAGCAACACAGGACGAGGTCGATTACATCCTCGCCGAGACCAACGAACTGATCCCCGGTGCCGGACTGACCCGAGAATCGGTGGTGATGACGTACGCGGGTGTGCGGCCTCTTCCGTTCCAGGCGGACGGCGACACTCGAGCCATCTCGCGTAGCCACGACATCGTCGACCACGGCGAGTTGGAGGGTTTGATCTCGGTGGTGGGCGGCAAGCTGACGCCGCATCTGTCACTGGCCGAGGAAACCCTGACGATGGCCTACCGCAAGATGAAACTCGGGAAGCCGACCTACCACGCACGCAACACGCCGCTGCCCGGTGCGGGACCGGATCCTGCTCGCGTACTACGTTCGGCCGCAGCCGATCTGGGCTTGCCCGAATCGCTCGTCGAACGATTGGTGGACGTGTACGGCAGCCGAGTCGACGTTCTGCTCGAGCTCGCTCGCTCGAACCCGGAACTCGCAGAGGTGGTGGGCCGCGGCCGCGGCGCGTTCCTGGCCGCGGAGGTCGTCCTGGCGCTCACGGAGGAGTATGCGGTGACCCTCGGCGATATTCTGCACCGCCGCATGATGCTGGGTATCGAACCCGGCGTGCAGGATGATGTCGCGGAGGCCGTGGGCAGAATTCTCCAGCGCAATGCCGGCTGGTCCAGCGACCGGGTGGCGCGGGATATTCGGGAGAATCAGCAGTACGTCGAGCGGTTGACGTCGTGCACGGGCACACAAGTATCGACTGCCCGTCACAATGAGCCGTCGTACTCGACGACCGGTAGCTGACCGCCGCCCGCGCCCGCCGCCCGCCCCGTTCGCGTCAATGGACCCTTGCATGCGTCTGAACCGTGCAAGGGTTCATTCACGCGGCCACCCCGCCCGCGTGAATGGCACTTTGCATACGTCTGGGCCGTGCAAGGGTCTATTGACGCGGCGGGGGCGGGCGGGCGGGGGTGGGGCGGGTGGGGTGGGTGGGGCGGGCGATTCCGAAGCAGAGCGAAAGAAGGACCTAGGCCACGCGGGACTTCGGGCGCGGAATCCATTCGTAGATTCCGGCCTCGGCTCCGTGGTGCAGGGACAGGTCGATGGCATCGAGGATGGCCTGGCGCGGTCCGGGTCGTCCGAGTTGCTTGGCACTGATGGCGAGGCGCACCACGCCGTCCCGTCGGGCAGTGCGGCCCGCGCCGAGTACCAGTGCCTTGAACCACCAGGGTTCGGCTTTGAATCCTTCGCCGATTCCCCACACTCGGGCGCGGACGACGCCGTCGCGGTCGAGGTCGTGCATAGCGTTCAGTGCGGCGAGCATTCTGAATCCGGCGTCGGGTAGAGCTTCTACTGCTCCGGGTGAGGCGATCCAGCGCGGAGCAGCGAACACTCGGGTGCGTAGGCCGGTCTGTTCCATCACCCGGTCGGCTGCCATCAGGCGCAGTCTGGCTTCGTGACGCGGCAGCGCGGAGAACTCGGAGCGTCGACGCTTCGTCGCGGCCTGGTCGTAGCCGTGCAGCACGATCGCGTCGCCTCCGTCGCGTCGGGCGCGCAACCATTCCTGGGTGGGGGCATCGGCTGCGAGACGGTATTTGTCTTTCAGCCGGGGAGCGACGAGCAATGACAGCGGAACGCCTCGTCCGTCCAGGATTCGCGCGAACTCGGCGGCATGCTCGTAGGTGTCGTTCTTGATTCCGCTCACCGATACGATCAGGCGTCCAGACATGACTCGAGCCTCGCACACCAGCGTGAACGAGGCTCGACGTCGATGCAGACGGAAGCTAAACGGCCATCGTTTCCTTCGGCAGGATCTTGTCGATCGCGTCGAGTATCTCGGGGGCGTCGGGCTCGGTGCGCGGGCGGAATCGGTTGGTGACGACGCCGTCGGGCGAGATCAGGAACTTCTCGAAGTTCCACTGGACGTCTCCGGCTTTGCCTTCGGCGTCCTCGACCTTGGTCAGTTCCGCGTACAGAGGGTGCTGGTTGTCACCGTTGACGTCGACCTTCTCGGTCATCGCGAAGGTGATGCCGTAGGTGGTGGAGCAGAAGGTCTCGATTTCTTCTGCGGTGCCGGGTTCCTGGCCACCGAACTGATTGCAGGGCACTCCGACTACCGACAGGCCACGCGAGGAGTATTCGTTCGCGAGCTTCTCCAGCTTCTCGTACTGCGGAGTCAATCCACACTTCGAGGCCACATTGACCACGAGGACAGCCCTTCCGGCGTACTCGTCGAGCGAGGTGGGTGCACCACCGAGCGTGTTGATGCCGATGTTCTGAACTTCAGTCATCACCCGAACTTACCCGTGGGTCAGCCGCTAAGGGGAACCGACGTACGAAAGCAAGTACGACCCCGCTCCTGGCGAGGTCGTACTTGCATTTTCCGAACCGGGCGACGGGGGTATACGCGGCGCCCGGCAGGCTCTACGCCTTGGCGGCGTGCTTTTCGATGACGACCTGCTTGTCTGCAGGTGCGTCCTCGGGGAGGTGGTCGTCGACCATGGTCTCCTCGTCGAACGGCAGGTGGCCGTCGAGCACTGAGTTGACCCGGTCCCGGTCGATCGTCTTCGTCCAGGTGCCGACCAGCAAGGTGGCCACTGCGTTGCCCGAGAAGTTGGTCAGTGCGCGGGCTTCGGACATGAACCGGTCGATTCCGACGATGAGCTGAACGCCGTCGAGCAATTCGGGACGGTGGCTCTGCAGGCCGCCTGCGAGGGTGGCCAGGCCGGCTCCGGAGACTCCGGCTGCGCCCTTGGAAGCGATGATCATGAACAGCAGCAGCGAGAACTGCTCGGGGATCGACAGCGGCATGTTCATGGCGTCGGCGATGAAGATCGAGGCCATCGTCAGGTAGATCGCGGTGCCGTCGAGGTTGAAGGAGTAACCGGTGGGGACGACGATGCCGACGGTGGTGCGCTCGACGCCGACGTGCTCCATCTTGGCGATCAGACGCGGCAGGGCCGACTCGGACGAGCTGGTGGCGACGATGAGCAGGTATTCCCGGGCCAGGTACTTGACCAGCTTGAAGATCGAGAAGCCGGAGACGAAGCGCAGGATCAGGCCGAGGAAGAAGAAGACGAAGATGAAGCAGGTGATGTAGAACGCCAGCATCAAGGTGCCGAGCTGAATGACCGCGTCGAATCCGGTCTTGCCGACGACACCGGCGATGGCGCCGAATGCACCGATCGGGGCGAGCCACAGGATCATGGTCAGGATGCGGAAGACGAGCTTCTGGATGGACCCGATGCCCTTGAGGATTCCTTCACCGCTCTTGCCCATGGCTTGCAGCGCGAAGCCGACGAGGATGGCCACGAACAGCGTCTGCAGGACGGATCCGGCGGTCAGCGACGACAGCAACGACGTCGGGATGATTCCGGCGATGAAGTCCATGGTGCCGCCGGCCTCGTGCGCGGTGTCAGCCAGCTTCATGCCCGCATCGTTGGGCGAGATGTTGAGGCCGTCACCTGGCTTGATGAGGTTGCCGACGACCATGCCGATGCCCAGAGCGATGGTCGACATACCGAGGAAGTACGCCAGTGCCATTCCGCCGACGCGTCCGACGCTGGCTGCTGCCCGAACCGATCCGATGCCGAGGACGATCGTGCAGAAGATGACCGGGCTGATCATCATCTTGATGAGAGCGACGAACAGTGTGCCGAGGATCGACAGGTCGGAGGCGAAGTCCTTGGCCACCAGTCCGACGATGACGCCGGCTATGACGGCGATGATCACGGCAATGTAGAGCCAGTGAGTCTTGTCGCGCTTCTTCTTGGGCTCCGAGGGCGGATTGTCGAACCGCTCGGCATCGATGGTTGTCATTGGTTTTCCTTCTGGTTTCTCGTGAAGTGCGAGTGAGAACTACGGACTTCGTGACTACTAGGAGGGGAGTGAGGTGGATCACGCCTGCTGAGAGATGATGTTGCTCGACGCCGTGATCGGAGTCACCTATACGTTCATTTCGTTCACATCGAATCTTCTTGCTCGAAAGGAATGCGTTGTCCTCGAAGCGCCCGCTCAGCGTCGCCGGCCAGGTCCTCGTGCTGCAGCTCGTCGTCATGGCGGTCGTCGTGTTCGCCGGCGGCATCCTGACGGTGCTCAACGAACGGGCCAACAGCGATGACGCCACCCGACGCGAGGTCACGGCGATCGCCGTGAGCATCGCCAACGAACCGTCGACGCCTCTTGCGATCGAATCCGACGATCCGACCTCGCGTCTGCAACCCGAAACGGAAAAGATCCGGCAGATCACCGGTGTCGATTTCATCGTCGTCATGGCACCGGATCGCACCCGGTTCACCCACACCACAGTCGCTCTGATCGGTAAACCTTTCAGCGGCAACATCGATCGCGCGTTGCATGGTGAAACGTTCACCGAGACGTACGTGGGCTCTCTCGGACCGTCGATCCGAGCGGTCACTCCGGTGTACAACTCCGCCGGCGACCTGGTCGGTCTCGTTTCGGCGGGCGTCACCAGGGCCAAGATCAGTGACCAGTTCTTCCGGGGGCTCCCGCTCATCATCGGGGTGGTGCTCGCCGCCTTCGCCGTCGCTGCAGCGGGCTCGACGCTGCTCAGCCGCCGACTCCGACGTCAGACGCTGGGAATGGCCCCCGCAGAACTGCGGACGATGTACGAGCATCACGACGCCGTCCTGCATTCGATCGGTGAAGGTCTGCTGGTGTTCGGCCGCGGCGACGAGGCGGAGCTGGTCAACGACGAAGCCCGACGCCTCCTCGACCTACCGGACGGGCCGGTATCGTTCGAGTCGTTGCCGGAGTCGATGCAGCAGATGGACACCGGCATCGTGCGCGGCGAGTTGCATCTGACGAAAGATCGCGTGCTCGTCGTCAACCAGGATCCGGTGATGTGGGAGGGCAAGCGCCTCGGCAACGTTCTGACGATTCGCGATCAGACCGAATTGCGTTCGTTGATGGGCGAATTGGACTCTGTGCGCAGTTTCGCAGAGTCGCTGCGTTCACAGGCCCACGAAGCCGCCAATCGCCTGCACACGGTGATCACGATGGTCGAACTCGGGCGGCCCCAGGAAGCCGTCGAGTTCGCCACGGCCGATCTCGAGCTCTCGCAAACTCTGATCGACCGACTGATGAACGCCGTCGGCGAACCAGCGCTTGCTGCGCTGCTGCTGGGCAAGGTCAGCCAGGCCGCCGAGCAGGGAGTGGAGCTGACCATCACCGACGACACCGCCATGGAACACGAGGGGATCCTGACGGCTCGCGAATTGGTCACGCTGGTAGGCAATCTGATAGACAATGCCATCGATGCCTCGAAAGAATCCGATCAGCCCTGGGTCGAAGTGACCGTCCGTGACGCCGACGGTCACCTCGTCGTCCGCGTGGCAGACAGCGGTCCCGGAATGCCGCCGGAGACCTTGAAAGCCGCTCTGCGGCGAGGCTATTCGACCAAATCCGGCTCGCGCGGACTCGGCCTGGCCCTGGTCGCCCAAGTGATCAATCGCTATCGAGGGACGCTGAGGTCGGAAGTGACGTACGGATCTGTGATCGTTGCCGATATCCCGGGATCGACGTCGTGATCCGGGTACTGATCGTCGACGACGAACCGCTGATCGCCGAGGCCCACACGACCTACGTCGAGCGCACCCCGGGGTTCGAGGTGGCAGGCGTCGCCCACAGCGGCGCAGCTGCGATGCGGTTCGCCAGCACCGAAGCGGTAGATTTGGTGCTCCTCGACATCGGGCTGCCCGATGCCAGCGGCATCGACGTCGCTGCCGCGCTCGGCGGTCTGCGTCCGAGCCCCGACGTCATCGCCATCACTTCCGAACGGGATCTGTCGGTGGTGCGTTCGGCGGTGGCGCACGGCATCGTGCTGTATCTGCTCAAGCCGTTCACATTCGCCGCGTTCCGCGACAAGCTCGAGCGTTATCGCGAATTCCACGCCGCGTTGCCCGCGGGCGAGAATGCGTCGAGTCAACGCGATATCGACCGTGCGATGGCGCATCTGCGTACCGCCGACGAACGCGTCTCGACGCCGAAAGGAATTGCCCCGCAGACCATGGACGGCATCACCGCCTGCGTCAAGGAGGCTGCCGACGGACTCAACGCATCGGAGGCCGCCAGGGTCGTCGGGGTCTCCCGAGTGACGGCCTGGCGCTACCTCGAACGCCTCGCCGACGACGGCCTGGTCACCCGGCACACCGAATACGGCAAAGCCGGGCGACCGCAGGTTCGTTACGTGTGGCGCTGACGCGCCGACGCGCGACCCAGGCATACTAGACTAGACGGGCGAATCCCTACCACGTATGAGTCAACTCCTGGACACGAAATCACTACCTTGTTAACGTAACGGTCGTTAGGTTTTCTACCGTTACACATCACGGAGGTCGTTCAGATGCTCAGTGTCCGAAGGATTACCACAATCGCAGCAACAAGTCTGGCGTGCGGAGCCGCATCGGCCTTGATAAGCACCGCGCCTGCATCGGCAGCCGGTTGGGTCATCGACTACTTCCCGACCAAGCAATCCTGTATCGACGCGGGCACCGCCAGGTACGGGGCACAAACGAATCCGATTATCAGCGGTTGGGGTTGCGGAATAACTCCGTCGCCGAAAGATCCGAACGATGCCTGGCTCCTGTGGTTCGACCCCGGCTTCCAGGACTGACCATAATCAGCGGTGAAACTGTGGCCGGACCATAGGTCCGGCCACAGTTTCACCGAAGGCAGCTACTCCCCGACAACGTGCGCACCGGATTTCTCGACGATCCACGCGTACTCGAAGGCCGCTTCTTTCCACTTCTCGTAGCGACCACTGACTCCTCCGTGTCCAGCGCTCATTTCGGTCTTGAGCAGTAGGTCGGAGTCACCGGTCTTCGTTGCCCGCAGGGCGGCAACCCATTTGGCGGGTTCGACGTAGAGCACGCGGGTGTCGTTGATGGACGTGATCGCCAGGATCGACGGGTAATCCTTGGCCTCGACGTTCTCGTAGGGACTGTACGACTTCATGTACTCGTACACTTCTTTGTCTGCCAACGGGTTTCCCCACTCGTCCCATTCGATGACCGTCAGGGGTAGCGACGGATCCAGGATGGAGGTGAGCGGGTCGACGAACGGAACGTTGGCGAGAATGCCGTTGAACAACTCCGGTGCGAGGTTCGCCACCGCCCCCATCAGCAAACCGCCCGCGCTGCCGCCGTCGGCGACCAGATGCTTCGGCGAGGTGCGTCCGGTGGAGATCAGATGCTGTGCGGCAGCGATGAAGTCGGTGAACGTGTTCTTCTTCTTCAACGTCTTGCCGTTGTCGTACCAGTGCCGACCCATCTCGCCACCACCGCGTACGTGCGCGACGACGAACACGATGCCCCGGTCCAGTAGGGAGAGCCGCGCCACCGAGAACGACGGATCCATCGAGGCCTCGTACGATCCGTAGCCGTAAAGCAGCGTCGGTGCGGGGCCGTCTGGTACGTCCTTGCGCGCGATGACCGACAGTGGGATCTGCGTGCCATCCGGCGCGGTGGCCCATTCGCGGTGCTGCACGTAATCCCCGGCATCGAACTCACCGAGAACCGGCTGCGATTTGCGGAGCAGCAGTTCGCCACTGGCGATATCGAGGTCGTAGACCTGAGCGGGTGTGATGAACGAGGTGTACACCATCCGTAGCAAGGGCTGATCCCACTCGGGGTTCGAGCCGGCTCCGACGGAATAGAGCTCCTCGTCGAACTCGAGCTCACGGCATTCGCCGTACCCCTGGTCGGTCAGCGGCCAGATCGCCATGCGGGTCAACGCTTCTCGCCGGTACGTGAAGATCAGGTGGCCGGCGAAGGCATCGATGTCCTCGACCCGCACGTCCTCGCGATGCGGCACCAGGATGCGCTGATCGAGTGGATCGCTCACCGGAGCGTCGGCCAGAAGGAAGTTCTCTGCCTTCTCCCCCTCGGTGCCCCAGCCGTTCACCGAGCCGTTGTGGGTGATGAGGAAGCGATCCTCACCGGCCACCACCGCATGTTCGATGCTGTATTCGACGCCGTCCGTGCGGGGCAGAACGACGCGGAACTCCCCTTCCGGATCGGAGGATTCCAGGACGAGGCACTCGGAGGTGATCTTGGAGCCGACCCAGATCATCAGGTACTTCTCGCTTCGGGTCGATCCGAAGCCGACCCAGTAACTTTCGTCCGGTTCGTGGAAGACCTTCACGTCCTCGGCCTGCCCGAGCGTGTGTCGCCAGACGGTATCGGGACGCCAGGATTCGTCGACCGTCAGGTAGAAGACGTGCAGGCCGTCGGCGGTCCAGGTGGCTCCCGGTGCGACGTTCTCGATGGTGTCGGCCAGCAATTCGCCGGTGTCGAGGTTCTTGAAGCGCAGTGTGTAGCGCTCGTCGCCCTCGGTATCGGTGGAATAGGCCAGCAACGTGCCGTCGAGGCTGACGGAGAACGCGCCGAGGGAGAAGAAGTCGTGGCCCTGCGCTTCGAGATTTGCGTCGAGCAGGATCTGTTCACCCGGCACGTCGACGTCCGAGGACAATGTGGGCGGCGTCCAGTTCTCGTCGGAGACCACAGGGCACCGGCACTGCAGACCGTAGGACTTTCCCTCGACCGTGCGTGAGTAGTACCACCACTGCCCCATGCGCGTCGGCACGGACAGGTCGGTTTCCTGGGTTCGTGACTTGATCTCGTCGAAGATCGCCCCGCGGAGCGATTCCAGTCCGGCGGTCTGCTGTTCGGTGTATGCGTTCTCGGCCTCGAGGTAGGCGATCACCTCGGGGTCGTCTTTGGCGCGCAACCACTCGTAGTTGTCGATGAACGTGTCGCCGTGGTGAGTGCGCTCGTGCGGCACCTTCTTGGCTACGGGCGGGGTGATCGTCATGGCGTGACCCAATCGTCGAAGTTCAGACCCGAGATGCGCTCGTAGGCCTCGATGTAGCGGCTGCGTGTCGCGGCGACGATCTCGTCGGGCAACGGTGGAGGTGGGGTGTCGGAGCTGCGATCCCAGCCGGATTCGCCGGTCAGCCAGTCGCGGACGAACTGCTTGTCGAAGCTGGGCTGAACGCGTCCTTCCTGATACGTATCGGCAGGCCAGTAGCGCGAGGAATCGGGAGTGAGCACCTCGTCGGCGAGTACGAGGTTGCCATCGGAATCGGTTCCGAACTCGAACTTGGTGTCCGCGAGAATGATTCCGCGTTCCAGAGCGAAGTTGGCCGCGCGGGAGTAGATCTCGATGGTGTCCTCCCGCAACTTGAAGGCGAGATCGGCACCGAGCATCTCGACTACTCGATCGAACGTGATGTTCTCGTCGTGGTCGCCGATGTCGGCCTTGGATGCGGGGGTGAAAATTGCCTCGTCGAGCTTGCTGGATTCGATCAGCCCGGAGGGCAGCGGCACGCCGCACACCTGTCCGGTCGCGTTGTAGTCCGCCAACCCGGAACCGGTGAGATAGCCACGTGCGACGCATTCGACCGGGACCATGTCGAGCTTCTTCACCACCAGTGCGCGGCCGAGCAGTTCGGCTGGAATTCGTTCGTCGCGCGGATCACCGGCCAGATGGTTGACGCCGCCGAGTTCCTCGAAGAAGAACACGCTCATCGCCGTCAGCACGCGCCCTTTGTCCGGGATCGGGGTGTCGAGGATGTGGTCGTATGCCGAGATTCGGTCGCTCGCGACGAGCAGTAGGTGCGCGTCGTCGATAGTGTACAGGTCGCGGACCTTGCCGCCGGCCAGATGCTCGTAGCTACTCAGTGTTGGTCGCACGGTGTTCAACACTATCTGGGCCGGTGCCGCGTCGTCGTGGGGTAGGGATCACAATGAATAGCAATGGCAACGACCGATTCATCCACTGACGTCGGATTCCGCTCCGAGCGGGGACCGATCCTGATCGCGTTGATGCTCAGCTCGGCCCTGGTGGCCCTGGACGCGACGATCATTGCCACCGCCGTGCTCACCATCGTCGGCGATCTCGGTGGATTCGCCCAGTTCCCATGGCTGTTCTCGATCTACCTGCTCGCGCAGGCGGTCTCGGTACCTCTCTACGGCAAACTGGCCGACCTGTTCGGACGCAAGAAGATCATGTTGTTCGGAATCGCGGTGTTCTGCCTCGGTTCCATTCTGTGCGGGCTGGCCTGGAGCATGCCAGCGCTGATCGTCTTCCGCGCAGTGCAGGGGCTCGGTGCCGGCGCTGTGCAGCCGATGGCCATCACGATCGCCGGCGACATCTACACCCTCACCGAACGCGCGAAAGTGCAGGGCTACCTGGCCAGCGTGTGGGCTGTGTCCTCGGTACTCGGGCCCGCGCTCGGCGGTGTGTTCTCGGAGTACCTGTCGTGGCGATGGATCTTCTTCATCAACATTCCGCTGTGCGCACTGGCCGCATTCATGCTGTTGCGCAAGTTCGTCGAGGGCGCTGTCGAACGCTCCGAGTCCAAGATCGACTACCTCGGTGCCGGGCTCCTCACCGTCGGCGCGACGATGGTGTTGCTCGGGTTGCTCGAGGGCGGCCAATCCTGGGCGTGGGGTTCCCCGATCAGCTTCGCCATCTTCGTCGGCGGATTCGTTCTGCTCGGCATCTTCGCGTGGGTGGAGTCCCGCGCCGAGGAACCGATTCTGCCGCTGTGGGTGTTCACCCGCCGCGTTCTCGTCGTCAGCAGTGTCATCTCGATGCTCGTCGGTGCGCTGATTCTCGGCCTGACCTCGTACGTGCCGACGTTCGTACAGGGCGTGTTCGGAACGGGCGCGATCGTCGCCGGCTTCTCGCTGTCCACGCTGACTCTCGGTTGGCCCATCGCCGCCTCCCAGTCCGGGCGGGTGTATCTGCGCTTCGGCTTCCGCAGGACGGCTCTGATCGGCGGTTCGATCGGCGTCGTGGGGACAGCACTGACGACGCTGCTCGACGCCCAATCGCAGATCTGGCACGTAGCGGCGATGTGTTTCGTCATCGGCCTCGGAATGGGGTTGATTGCGAGTCCGACGTTGATCGCCGCCCAGTCGAGTGTCGGGTGGGCCGAGCGCGGCGTCGTCACCTCCACCAACATGTTCGCCCGTTCCCTCGGCAGCGCGGTCGGCGTCGCCGTGTTCGGTGCCATCGTCAACGCCCGCGTCTCCGGCAGTCGCGAACCCGAACAGCTGTCCGACGCCATTCATCTGGTCTTCATCGGCGTCCTGGTTGCTGCCGTGATCATGACCGTGACCGCGCTGCTGATGCCGAAACCGTCGACGCCGTAACGTCGCTGCCGAACTGGTGTCGAGGAGGGTTGCCGTGGCGTCGATCGATTCCGAGGGCTACTCGTCGATACTACGAATACCCTGGGCCCGAACAGTTTTCGCTTCCGCTCTGCTCGGCAGGTTCGCCTTTGCGGTGATTCCACTGTCCGCAGTCTTCGCCTTTCACGAACGAACCGGGTCCTTCGCCACTGCCGGTCTCGCGATCGCCGCATACGGCCTGACCACGTTCACTCTCCCGGCGAAAGCCCGCCTGGTGGACCGCTACGGGCAGTTCCGAGTTCTCCTCCCCCTCGCTGTGATCGCGGCGGTGTGCATCGGCGGCGCGGGCGTCATCGCTGCGTTCAGCACGGTCTCGGCGGCACTGCCTATCGCTCTGTTCGCGGCAGGTGGGGCAGCGGTTCCGCCGTTGGGCCCAGCGATGCGGTCGAACTGGCGGGCGATGACTGCCGACTCCAGTGCGCGCAAGCAGGCGGCGTACGCCCTCGATTCGACATGCGAGGAGGTGCTGTTCCTTGCCGGACCACTGACCGTCGGGCTCATGATCACCGCATTGCCTGCGTGGATCGGCCTGGCCGGGGCGGCGGTGCTCCTGGTCCTGGGCACATCCGCGATGGTCTGCACTCTGCCGATCAGGGAGGGCCGGTGGGCAGTGCGGGACGCGGGTGTCCACGTCCGCCGAAAGCACACCACCTCGGTCGTTCGTATACCGAGACTCTCGGTGGTTCTGATCGCGATGTTCGCACTCGCGGCTGGAGTGAGCATCGTCTACCTCAGCGTGGCCGAACTGGCCACCGCCAGCGGCAACCGCGGAGCGGCGGGATACATCGAGTCCGCGATGGTCGCGGCCAGCGTGGTCGGTGGGCTGATCTGGGGGAAACTGAATCTCGCAGCGATTGCGCGGCCGATACAGCTGGGCGGGCTGCTCGCTCTCCTGGCCGCCGCGATTCTGGCGACCGCAGCACTGGCCGACACGCTCTGGGCCGTCGGAGTGGGTGTGTCCGTTGCCGGTCTCGCGATCGCACCCGCATTCGTCACCGCGTACCTCGCCACCGACGACCTCGCGCCCGACCACCGCGAGGCGGAGGCCAGCAGCTGGGTCAACACTGCCTACAACCTGGGAGCTGCGTCGGGTGCCGCCGTTGCCGGTGTACTCGTGAGTTCGGCGGGTGGCCGGGCGGGCTTGCTCCTCAGCGCTGGAGTCCTGGCTGTCGGCGTCATCGTGACCCTGTCGGGTGCGTATCGGCTTCGGTAGCGTCACTGCATGGCTCTCATTCATCGCGCGACGCTCGTCCCCTCGAAACTGGAGGCGATCGTGGCCTGGATTCCGGCGCAGCCGTGGGCACTCGACATCGACGGCCTCGAGGCAGTCGGTGCCTATCGCTACGACGATCCCGATGGTGAAGTGGGCGTCGAAACCCATCTCCTACGGTCGGCATCGGGCACGGTGTTGCAGGTGCCGCTGACTTACCGCAGCGCGCCACTGGAGGGGGCGGAGTCGTATCTGGTTGCCACGATGGATCATTCGGCGTTGGGCAAGCGCTGGGTCTACGACGGCGTCGACGATCCGGTGTACGTTGCGGTCACTGCAGCCGCGATTTCGAACGGCACCACTCGAGCCGAACTGTATGTCGAGGAACACGATGGAACCAGGTCCACGCGCGAGCAGACGACGTCGGTGTCCGGAACCGGCACCGACTCACTCGTGGAACCGCTCGGCGAGCGGACGGTCGAACAGATCGACACCGCCACCCTCGTCCGCACCGAGCACGCCACCCTGCTCGTCCGCCGCGTCATCGATGCGGCCTCGACCCGGCTGCCGCACCTGCGCGGAACCTGGCCCGGCCAACCCGAGCCTGTTGTGCTGGTGGAACTGCGACTCTAGGTCGACGAGCCCTCGAACCAGTGCACCGGAGACGTCACCGACACATCCACGGCGGTGCCGGGAGCGAAACGGTCCGAGGTCCGGGCGATGGCGCGCAGTTGCAGCCCGGTATCGCTGTGTCGGAGGGTCACCGAGGATTCGGGGCCGGTGAAGTACTCGTGTTCGACGACGAATGCGCCGTCCTCGCGTTCGGAGACCAGCAGCTGCTCCGGCCGGAGCAACGCCTGTCCGTTCCCTGTCGCCCTGGTGGTGGATTCGAGACGACCGAGAACGGTGTCGACGTGGCCGCCGCGGGCTGTCGCGTCGACGAAATAGGCGTCGCCGACGAATCGCGCGACGGCGGGTGTGGCGGGCCGCTCGTACACCTGCCTCGGTGTGTCGATCTGCGCGCAGCGACCTCCCAGCAGCACCGCGACCCGATCGGCAGTTCCGAGCGCCTCGGCCCGGTCGTGGGTGACGAGGATCGACGCAGTCTTGCTCGACTGCAACAACTCTCGTACGTCCTGACGAATCGATGTCCGCAGACCGGCGTCGAGGGCGGCGAACGGCTCGTCCATCAGCACCACCGACGGAGCCGGAGCCAGTGCACGCGCCAACGCGATGCGCTGCTGCTGACCGCCCGAGAGTTCGCTGGGCTTGGCCCCTCCGGCGTCGGGCAGTCCGACGAGCTCGAGCATCTCCTCGACGCGTCGTGTGCGCTCTCCGCGGCCGGACAGGTAGGGCCGCAGAAACCCCGCACGCACACCGAATTCGACGTTTTTTCGCACCGTCAGGTGTGGAAACAATCCACCTTCCTGGGGCATCAGGCCTATCCCTCGCTTCTCCGGAGGAACCTGAATCTGCCCCGCCACCGAGATGTCTCTCCCGTCGCAGGTGATCCGGCCCGCGTCGATGCGATGCAGTCCCGCGACCGATCGCAGCAGAGTCGTCTTTCCGCAGCCGGAGGGGCCGAGCACGGCCAGCATCTCGCCGTCACCGAGATCCAGATCGACCCCGTGCAGCACGGCGGTGCTGCCGTACGAGGCAACGAGACCGGCAATCACCATGCTCATGGCAGGTCTACTCGCTTCCGCGTCGCGCGCCCCAGCGCCCGGGTCAGAACGACCGTCGGGACCACCGAGATCAGGATCAGAGCCAGGGCGTACGGAGCCGCCTCGCCGTATCGAAACGCCTCGGTGGTGGACCACAGCGTGGTCGCGAGCGTGTCGACTCCCCGTGGGCGCAGCATCAACGTCGCCGGTAGCTCCTTGGCGACGGTCAGGAAGACCAGAGCAGCCCCCGCAGCGATGCCCGGTGCGGCGATCGGAATGGTCACCCGAAGGTCGGTGCGCAACCGCCCCGCGCCCAGGGTCCGTGAGACATCTTCGAGGACAACAGGAGTGGCGTCGACGACCGCTCTCGTACTACCGACGGCCAACGGCAGGAACAGCACCACGTACGCCAGTATCAGCAGCACCGCCGTCTGGTAGAACGACGGCAGAAACCTGATTCCGAGGAAGACGGTGGCGAGCCCGACGGTGATACCCGGTAATCCGTGCGCGATGTACGTGGACAACTCGGCACCGCGGGCCGTCCGCGAGGTGGATCGGGCGGCGAACAGTGCGACCGGAAACGCGAGCACGGCCACCACCACGGCGGCGGTCGCGGAGTACTGGACGGTCTTGGCTGTGACGGCCACCACGTCTGCCCAGTCGACGGTGAACCGGAACGATCGACTCAGCCATCGCCCCAAGGCCAGTATCGGTACCGCCACCGACAAGGCCAGTGCGACAGCGACAACGGCGCACGCCGGCGTGCGCCACCGGCCGAGGACGACAGGCTCGGCCTGCCGGTCGGTTCCCGATCCCACTCTCGCAGTGGCACCGCGTCGGGCACGTCGTTCGAGGAGGGTGAGCACCAACGCGCCCACCACGAGCACCAGTCCGAGGACGGCCGCAGCGGTGCGATCGAGTCCCCCGCGGTACGCACTGTAGATGCCGAGCGTGAACGCGTCGTATCGCATCAGAGCCACCGCCCCGAAATCACTGATGGTGTACAGCGCGACCAGCAGCGCCCCCGCCGCAGCAGCCGGAACGACGCGCCGACACTCGACGGTCAGTGCCGTGCGCACCGCGCCCCGACCGAGGGTTCGCGAGACCTCCGCCAACGATGGGTCCGCGGTGGCGAACGCAGCGGACACCGGCAGCATCACCAGCGGGAAGCAGGACAAAGTGAGTACCAACGCTGCACCGGAAAAGCCTGCCAACGAAGGGAACTCGGCGATCCACAGGTACCCGGACACGTAGGACGGGATGGCGAGTGGAGCTGCAAGAGCCATCGCGAACACTCGTCGCCCCGGCAGATCGGTACGGACGGTCAACCACGCCAACAGCGTCCCGACCACGACCGACGCGACGAGCACTGTGAGCGTCAGGGCTGCCGTGCGGATGGCGAGGTCGAGGGTGCGTTGCCGAAGGAGCAGTCCCAGCACCTTCTCGGTTCCGCCGTCGAACGCTCGAACGAACAGGTACACCAAGGGCGTCAGCGTCAGCGCTCCCACGCACACCGCGGCCGTCCCGAGAACGGGACGACCGTCGAAGTGGCGCCGCCGAAGCGGGTGGAGTGCGGAGCCGAGCCCGGAGTCGAGCACCTGCCTAGATGATTCCGACGTCGGTGAGCAGGGTCTGGGTGTCCTGGAGCGACGAGAGCTGGCCCAGATCGAGATCGGTCGAGCCCAGCTCGGACAGCGGCGGCAGGTCGTAGTCGGAGGTGACTCCGTCGATGACGGGGTATTCGGCGGTCTCGTTCGCGAAGTACGTCTGCGATTCGGTCGAGAGCAGCTCGCGCACGAAGTCGAATGCCGCTTCCTGATTGTCCGAGGCAGCGAGCACACCGGCACCGGCGACATTGATCAACGCACCGGGGTCGCCGGGCTCGAAGTAGTGCAGCTCGACCGGGGCGTCGGCACCGTTCTCGTCCTTGAAGGGGTACCAGTAGTAGTGGTTGAGCAGGCCGGTGGCCACCTGTCCGTCGTTGACGGCGGTCAGCAACGGCCCGTTGCCCTCGAAGGCAACCGGCTCGTTGGCGACGAATCCTTCGAGCCAGGTGCGCGCACCGTCCTCGCCGCGCTGCACGCGCAGAGCGGTGACGAAGGCCTGGAACGATGCGTTGGTCGGTGCGTAGCCGATCTGTCCGCGCCAGCGCGGGTCGAGCAGTCCGTCGATACCGGTGGGCAGGTCTGCTGCCTGCACCGAATCGGAGTTGTAGGCCAACACGCGGGCCCGCGCGGAGGTGGCGACCCAGGTGCCGTCGGAACCGCGGTACTGCTCGGGAACGAGCGACAGAATGTCCTCGGGCAGCGGCGCGAGAGCGCCCGCTTCGTCCAGGGCACCGAGTGCGCCTGCGTCCTGGCCGTAGAAGACGTCGGCCGGGGTCGCGTCGCCCTCTTCGAGGATCTTTGCGGCTTGGGCGTTGGTGTTGCCCGAGTAGTCGACCTCGATTCCGCCACCGATTCGCTCGATCAACGGGTCGACGAGCTCTTCACCGCGGCCGGAGTACACCACGAGAGCGGACTCTGCGGTGGCGGACTCGGAGGTGGACGTGCCTTCGTCGGTGGAGCCGGAGCTGCAGGCGACGAGACCGAGGGCGAGAGTTGCGCTGAACGAGACCAGCGCCAGACGGCGAACGGTGAACACGGTTCTCCTGACGAAAACGGGTTATTCGGACAATTCGATGAAAGTACACCACAAAGGTGAGGCTCAGCTACTTTCCGTCCCGGGATCGAACGGCCGGCCCCCGGACAGTCGAGCGCCGGACCACGAGTTCGACAACGCCGACTAGAGCCCCACCCGCTCGAGCAGCGCATCGAACGCCTCACTGGCTTCCTGCTCGGAGCGGCCGGATTCGATGACGCCGTTGTACACCGCAAGCGCCTCTTCCTGATATTGCTTGTATTTCTCCAACCACTTCTCGGAATCCGCGCGCCAGTATCCGATGATGTCGAAGTACGCGATCTCGTAGCCCAATTCCTTGCGGAAGTGCTTACGCACCCGACGTGAGGACGACGCCTCGCCGGCGAACCACACGTACCCCCGCCCCTCGGGTAGTGGGTAGGCCAGCGCTGCGTCATCGAGAACGCTTGCGCTGTCGCCGTTTCCGGATCCGATGCGCCAGTCGAACGTGACGTCGGCCGCGGTCTCGAGGGATTGGATGTCGCCGCGTTCGAGAACCTCGACGATCGCGTGGGCCTTCACCCCGGCGGGCAACTGTTCGACGAGCCTGCCGAGCGCAGGCAACCCGGTTATGTCCGCGACCAGCAACAGCCATTCGACATCGGCCGGCGGTGAGTACCAGGATCGTGGACGAGTGAACAGCAGCGTCTGCCCAGGCGCGGCCTGCTGCGCCCAGGTGGCCGCTACGCCGCCCTCGTGCGCGAAGAAGTCGATGGTCAGCTCACCGCGCTCCGGATCGAGGCGGCGAATGGTGTAGTTACGGCCCTCCGGGGCGTCGTCGATCCCGTGGAACCACCAGACGCCGTCGACCTCGGTCATCGGTGGCGGCGTCGCCTCGCCCGATCGTGGGAAGTAGAGGCCGACACATTCGTCGGGTACACCGAGCGTGCGGTAACCGGCAACATGTTCGCCGCCGAACGTCACCCGCACCATGTGCACCGTGAGCTGTTCCACCGCAACGACATCGGCGTAGTAGTAGCCACGCGGTTGTTCGTTCATCTCGATCCTCGATACATGTCTCGTCGTAACTCGTGCGAGAACGTTCCGACCGTCTCGACGGCCATCCTCTCCCGATTCTAAACTAAGCCTTGCCTAGCTTGCGACCAGCCACCTTGGGGATCACCAACGGAGTATGCGATTCCGGATCGTCGATGATGCGGCACGGCAGCCCGAAGACCGCCTCGACCAGCTCGGCGGTGACGACGTCGGCGGGCGCGCCCTCGGTGACCACTGCGCCGTCCTTCATCGCGATGATGTGATCGGCGTACCGACACGCGTGATTGAGATCGTGCAACACGGCGACCAGAGTGTGACCGTTCGCGCGGTTCAGAGTGGCCAACAGGTCGAGAAGCTCGATCTGGTGGGCGATATCGAGAAAGGTCGTCGGCTCGTCCAGCAACAACAACGGCGTCTGCTGCGCGAGAACCATTGCCACCCAGACGCGTTGCTGCTGTCCGCCGGACAGCTCGTCCACCGGACGAGCGGACAGCGACATCACTCCGGTGGCATTCATGGCCTCGATCACCGCAGCCTCGTCCGTCGTCGACCACTGCCGGATCAGCTTCTGATGCGGATAACGTCCCCGCGCAACGAGATCGGCCACCGAAATACCGTCGGGCGCGATGGAGGTCTGCGGGAGCAGGCCGAGGCGTCGGGCAACCTCCTTCGCCGGATACGACGAGATCGCCTTCCCGTCCAGCAGAACGGTTCCGCGAGAGGGTTTCAGCAGCCGCGAGAGTGCCCGCAGCAGAGTCGATTTACCACAGGCATTCGGTCCGACGATGACGGTGAACTTGCCGTCGGGAATCTCGACGGACAGGTTCTCGCTGACGACGCTCCTGTCGTATCCGACCGTGATGTCGTCGGTATGCAATCGGGGCTCGGTCACTGCTTCCTGCCTTCCCACGCCAACAACCACACGAAGTACGCGCCGCCGACCGATACCGTCACCACACCCACCGGCAGCTGTGTGGGAGCGAAGAGACGCTGCGCACCGACGTCGCTCACGACCAACAACAGCGCCCCCATGCACGCGGCAGGGACCATCGCCACTCCCGAGGTGCCGGTGAGGCGGCGCGCCAACTGCGGCGCGGCCAGCGCGATGAACGAGATGGGCCCCGCAGCCGCGGTGACCATCGCGATCAGCGCAACCCCGAGGAACACCAGCATCAGCCGGGTCGGCTCGGCGCGCACACCGAGCGCCCGCGCCGCGTCGTCGCCCATCTCCAACATCGGCAACCGGCGCGCGAGCACCGCCAGGCACGACGCGATGACGACCGATACGGCCAGCACGGGCCCCACCTGCGACCACCCCAGACCGTTGAGGGTGCCCGCACCCCACACCGCCGCGGCGATCGCGTCGTCCAGGTCGGCCCTGATCACGAGCCAGGTGTTGACGGAGGCCAACACTGCGCTGACGGCGATCCCGACGATGATCAACCGAAAGCCCTGCACCCCGCGCCGGTACGCGAGCAGGTAGACCACCGCAGCCGCCGCCAGTCCGCCGACGAGCGCGCCCGCTCCGGTCCGGTAGTAGCCACCACCGAGAGTGAGGATGACCACGAGCGCGCCGGTGTACGCGCCGGTGCCGAAGCCGATGATGTCCGGGCTGCCCAGCGGATTTCGCGTCAAGGATTGAAAGACCGCACCCGACACACCGAGGGCGGCTCCGAACAAGAAGGCCAGTGCCACCCGGGGAAAGCGCCACTCCATCACCACTATTTCGGTCAGGCGCGGCGCGTCGCCGAACACCGCGGCGAGCACCTCCTTCGGCGGAATGTAGTAGTCGCCGGTACCGATCGTGAGAACGGCGACCGTTGCCGTCACGAGAAGCAGCGCCCCGCAGACGCCAACCGTTCGGATGTCGATGCGGCCGTCCACTCGATCCCGCAGTCGCAGGATCCACAGCTTTCGGCCGAAATCGATATCGCCACCACGCTGTTCACGGGTCACAGTCCGCTCGCCTTCTTGCGGCGAACCAGCACGATCAGCACCGGCGCGCCGACGAACGCGGTGACGATGCCCACCTGCAGCTCCCCCGGCCTGATCACGATGCGTCCGACCACGTCCGCGAGCAGCAGCAGGCTCGGTGCCGCGAACACGGTGTAGATCAGAATCCACCGCTGGTCCGGTCCGACGAACCAACGCACCATGTGCGGAATCATCAGTCCGACGAATCCGATGGGCCCGGCTGCCGCCGTCGCAGCACCGGCGAGCAGAGTCACCGCAACGACGCCGACGATTCGCGTACGAATCACGTTCGCCCCCAGCGACTGGGCCAGATCGTCGCCGAGTGCGATGGCATTGAGGGGACGAGCGATCAGGGCTGCCAGGAAGAGACCCAGCGCGATGAACGGGGCGACCTCGGATGCGATGTCGAGACCTCGACCGGCCAACGACCCCGCTCCCCAGAACCTCATCTGGTCGAAGGCATCCGGATCGAGCAACAGCATGCCCGAGGTGACGCCGCCCAGCACCGCACCGAGCGCAATTCCGGACAGTGTCAACCGAATCGGTGTGGCTCCCGCTCGGCCCAGCGACCCGAGCGCGTACACCACGATCGTGGCGACCACTGCCCCGGCGAACGCGAACCAGATGTACGACCGGATGCCGGTGACACCCAGCGCGCCGACGGCGATCGCGACGAAGAACGCCGCCCCTGCATTGACGCCGAGAATTCCCGGGTCGGCCAGCGGATTTCGCGTCATCGCCTGAATCAGCGCGCCGGCCACCCCGAGGGCGACTCCGACGAGCAACCCCAGAACGGTACGCGGAAGCCGTAGTTCGCGGATGATCACCGATTCGGTGGATCCATCGGCGGAGAACAGCCCTCGCCACACCTCACCGATCGGGATGTACTCGGTGCCCACCGAGATACTCACCAGGCACATCGCTGCCAGAACACCGAGGACGACGAACAACCCCGCGGCCCGACGCGCATCGGTGCGAGCGAGACCACCGACTTCAGCCGGAACATGTCGATGTTCCGGCTCCTCGCCCGTCCTGGTGCTCACCCGATTCACACCACCGATCGCACCCTCGCGCTCACAGCGGACTTCACGATCTCACCGCTGCGAACAGCGATGTTCGACAGCAACGACGAGGTCAGGCCGTGCGTGTGTTCCGTGCCGCCCTGCAGGTAGATCGAACCCACGCTCGGTTCACGCGTCACGAGTCGGTAGTCACGCGTCACGCGAGGACCGCCGGAGTCGTTTTCGACGGCGTCGAACAGCGGACCGAGTATCTCGGGTAGATCGAGGGACGTGAAGCCGGTGGCATAGACGACAGCGTCGCACAGTATGTCCTCGGCCAGACCCGTCGGGCCGTGCTCGACGGCGGCCCGCACACCCGATGGTTCCTCGACGGCGTCGACCAATCGAGATGCTCCGTGCACGAACAGCCGGCGCCGACCGCTGACCCGCTCGGCGTACTCGCGGGCGTACAGCTCCTCGATCAGGGGCAGGTCGACGGCGGAGTAGTTGGTGCCGCGGTGGTACTGCAACAGCTGCTCGCGCAGCGTGTGCGAGGACGAATAGAAGTCGTCCACGGCCGCCGGATCGAAGATACGATTGGCGTAGGGGCTGTCGTCGGCCGGGCTGTACCCGTACTTGCGCAGCACCGCGTGCACCGATGCATCCCCGTACGTCGAGTGCAGGTAGTCCACCACCTCGGCGGCGCTCTGCCCGGCACCGACGACGACGAACGTGCGATGCGTCCGCGACGGCAACCGATCGAGATGGCCGAGGAGATCGTGGTTGTGGAACTGCCGCGCCGACGCTGTGACTCCGTCGGGCAGGGTGGCGGTCAGTCCTCCGGCGAGCACGATGTTACGTCCCCGCACGGTCCCGCTTCGTCGGCCTTCGGTGCGGACGCCGTACCCGTCGCCGGTGTCGACGACGTCCACCGCTCGGGTGCCGTAGTGCACTGTCGCATCGACCTTGTCCGCGGCCCACGCCAGGTAGTCGTGGAACTCGAGTCGGCTCGGGAAGAACGTCTGCAGGTTGATGAAGTGGTTGAGTCGGCCCTGCTCGGACAGATAGGCCAGAAAGGTGTACTCACTGCAGGCGTTGCGCTGGGTCGCCAGGTCCTTGAGGAACGAGATCTGCATCGACGTCCCCGGCAACAACATGCCGGGGTGCCACGCGAACTCGTCCTTGGACTCGATGAAGCAGGCCGTCAATCGTTCTGCTGGAGTGCAGGTTCGATTGTGCTCCTCGATCGCGATTGCCAGACCGAGATTGGAGGGCCCGAATCCGACTCCGAGGATGTCGTAGTTCTCGTGTGAGGTCATCGAACGCTCGCCCCTGACCTCTGATCGAGTGCACCCGGAACCGGCTCGGACGGGTCGACTCCGAGGCCCAGGATCTGGTTGGCAGAGTCGACGTGCACCACCGAAGGACTGTGCGCCGACAGTTCCGATTCTTCTGTCTGTCGGAACGACATGATGATCACCAGGTCGCCCGGGGAGACCAGGTGGGCTGCGGCACCGTTGATTCCGATCACACCAGACCCAGCGCGGCCTTCGATCACGTACGTCACCAGGCGGGCGCCGTTGGTGATGTCGACGATGTGGACCTGCTCACCCTCGATCAGATCGGCGGCGCGCATCAGAGTGGCGTCGATGGTGATCGAGCCGACGTAGTGCAGATCGGCATGAGTGACTGTGGCACGGTGGATCTTTCCACCCAACATGGTGCGATGCATCAGGCGTCTTCCTCCTTCTTGCGGACCAGATACGGGGCAACACTGGCGAGCTTCTCGCAGGTTTCGTCGAATTCGCGATCGGGTGTCGACTGGCCGACGATGCCGGCTCCGGCACGCAGCCACGCGGAACCCTGCTGCTCGTAGACAGCTCGAAGTACCAGCGCCGCTTCGAGTTCCCCTGAGGACGATGCCTTCACGACGGCACCCGAATACAGACCACGGGAAGGATCGTCGAGCCTCCCGATCGCCTCGATGGCCTCACGTTTGGGAATTCCCGAAGCCGTGACGGCCGGGAACAGCGCCCCGAAGGCGTCCCAGCAGGACAGGTCCTCGCGCAGGCGTGCTCGCACCGTCGAGGCGAGGTGTTGGACGCTTCCGCGCTCGCGCACACTCATGAAGTCCGAGACCGCTGTCGACCCGGGGCGCGCAATGGATTCGAGTTCCTCGAACGAGGTGCGGACGGACACAGCGTGCTCGGTGATCTCCTTGGGATCCTGCTCGAGATCGGTTCTGGCGACGGAGTCGGCCTCGGAGCCGAGACCGAAGGCCCGCGTCCCTGCCAGCGGTTCGGTCGTGACCACACCGTGCGCATCGACCGAGGCCACCAACTCCGGACTGAAACCCGCCGCTCGCAGGTCGCCCAAGTGCAGCAGAAACGAGCGAGCCGGGGTGTTCGCCGCGCGCCCGGCCCGGTACGTGCCCGGCATGTCCAGATCGAACGGAATGCGCACCGTGCGAGACAGAATGACTTTGGCGTAGTCGCCGCGGTGAATTTCCGTGACGGCCTGCTGTACTCGAGCCCGATAGTCGTCGAGATCGCCGCCGACATCGAGAGAGTGCACGGTCGTCTCCCCCACGGAGGCGGCCGCGAGTGCGGCCAGCACGCCGGCGCGATCCTCCTCGCTCCCGGTGACCTCGACGTCGTGGTGGTCGACACCGAATCGGACCTCGACGCGGGGCACGACCAGATGACCGAGCACCTCCTCGGAGTCGCTCGGGCCCGTCACACCATGCAGGTGAGCCGCGAACCCGAATCCGATGAACCCGTATGCATTCCAGGATTCTCGTCGCAGACCGTCGCAGGCTTCTCGCAACGCTGTCGACGGATTACCGGACCACCGACGCACCGTCGGCTCGTCGGTCCCCCACGTGGTCGTGACGACATTCGGTTGCAGGACGATGCGAGCGATCACGCCGCCCGCGAATACCCAGCGCCCTCTGTCCTCGTACACGACGTACTCGTCGAACAAGCCCGACTCGGCCAATGTGACCACAGTCTGCAGTCCGTGCTGCAGGCTGGTGGTCTCGGCCGTGCTCGACGCCGTTTCTTCGACAACGGTCATTGTGTGTGCACTCCTGATGGTGATTCGGTCTCGGACCGCGCATCGCGTAACCGACATGCTGCGCGCCTTAGATAGGCAACGCTAACCTAACTAACTCTGGCGCACAACGGCTTCGAGTGCAGGCTGCAGGTCGAGAACCGCGATACCCCAGCCGACGAGACGAGACGCGGTCACCACCAAGCCCACTGCGGTTGCCACCGACTCGAACTCGGCTCTGGTTCGCACTCCGCTGCCATGCATACAGAGCATCAACAGATCGAACTCGGCCTGATCCTCGGTGATCGCGCCGTCGTCCGACAGGCGTTCCACCACAATCAGTCTCCCGCTCTTCGACAGGCCCGCTGCCGCATGTGTCAGCAGCAACGCCAGATCGTCGTCGCGGTAGTGGCCGGTGACCTCGAGCAACAGATATGCGTCGAACCCACCCCGGGGATCGGCGCGCGGTTCGGACACGACACTCTGAGCGCATTCGGTCACGCGCCCGCGCAGTTCCGGCCACTTCTGCAGATCTCGTCGGACGAGGTCGAGTTCGCTCGGCAATCCGAGAACGGTCGCCGACATCGCGTCGTACCCGGTCAGGATCGAGCCGAGCACCACCCCGGCTGCGGCACCGGTCACCGCCAACGTCGACACACCTTCGAACGAATAGTCCTGTACCAGAGCAGGACCCAGAAATACAGCCTCGTCTGCGATGTGGTTGTGGTGCAATTGCGTCAGCCGTGGCGAGCCGGCGAGGTCCTCGCTCAACGTCTTGCCGGTGAGCGCACTGGCACTGGCAACGCCGGTGCGCAGACTCTCGACGAGTCCGGTGATCGACAATTCCACTCGCGCCTCGATGCCGTCGAAATCCAGCCAGTGCGAGATCCAGTCGTCACCGAGCATGGCTTCTCCGATATCGGCGAGGATCACACCTCCGTCCGAATCCTCGGTGAGCACATCGACAGACCGCAGGTAGCGAACGAATTTCGCCAGGGCTCGCGGATCGGTGCCCGTGGCCGTGGCCAGCTCGTCCACGGTGCGGATGCCGCGGGAGACATGCCACGGGATGCGCAAGGTGTTGGCGGCCCTGATCGCGAAGGGGGAGAACATCTCCGCACGTTCGGCGAGTCTGTCGAAGGGCTCGGATTCGCGGGAGTTCAGATCCGGCACCTCCGGATCGTCCACGCGAGTGAGAACCTCTGCCCGACGCCAGTAGCCGGTGACCTCGACCATCTCCGGTGCCAGCGCGCGATCCTCGCGCAGGTATCGCCTGATGCCCTTGAGCGTTGTGGATTCGCCTGCTACCCAGGCGAACACGGTTCCCTCCCACCAGGGCGCACCACGCACGGCTGTTTCCAGCAGGTCTCCGATGCTTGCAACCGCACCGTCGCGGTGGACCCAGGTGATCTCGACGTCGGCGGCCGTCGGCAGCGGTAGTTCTCGTTCGGCGTCGGCCACCTCGACGAACACCCGGATTCGCTCACCTGCTCCGGCTTCGTCGAGATAACGAGCAACAGCAGGCAACGCGGTCTCGTCTCCGACGAGCAACACCCAATCCACCTCGGCAGGTGCGTGACCCGAGCGCACCGGACCGAGCAGCGGGATGGAATCCCCCACCGAGCAGCGACGCCCCCACGTCGAGGCGATTCCGGTGTCATGAGTGACGAAATCGAGAGTCAATTCTGCTTTCTGAGCGTCGACGCTGCGCACGGTGTAGTTGCGCGTCAGTGGCCGCGGCTCCCGCGGCCATTCCACCGTGCGCTCGTGCTGCACCGGTAGAACCATCGTGCCGTTGTCGTCGACAGGAAAGAACAAGCGGACGAAGTCGTCGAATCCCTCGCTGCGCAGCGCCGGAAAGTCGAATCCGTCTCGCGAGAATTCGCGCAGCTGCGGCCCACCCAACACGATCCGGCGCATTCCCGAACCGAGTTGCCGCGTATCGATCACGGTCGCCGTGCGGATGACTTCGGGAAAGACGACCTGAAGTCGATGAGACCTTGCCACGGTGGAACACGCTCCTTCGCGAATGCAGAGATGTGGTGCGTCGGGTCGGCCTGCGCTCGGATCAGTCCTGAACGTTCTCGGCGGCAGCGTTCAGCGCCGAGGCCACGTCGTCGAGGATGTACGGAATCGTCAGTACTGTCAGGCCCCCGAACGCGAAATTCTTGTCGGCACTCAGGTTTTCGGTCGACGCGGTACGTCCCTGCGCCAGTACGGGCTGGGAGGCCACGGCGGGTTCGGCCAGGAACCCTGCGAGAGATTGTTTGTCGTACGCCACGACGAACAGCACGTCGGACTTCAGCAACGAGGCCTGTTCGAGACTGAGCTCGAAGTACACGGCCTCGGGGTCCTTGGCCGGGTCTGCCTCTTGAATGGTGGGCTCGTTGACCAGACCGAGCTGCTCGAGGAACTCGACCCGTACGTCGTCGTCTTTGCTGACTGCGAAGGTGCCGGGAGCGTTGGGAAGCGCGATGGTGACGGTCTTGCCCTGCAGCGCAAGATACTTCGCAGCTGCATCGGCGATGGAAGCGTCCACACCGGACACCAGATCTGCGGCTTCCTTCTCCTTACCGAGGGCCTTGCCCGCGATGGTGAGCTGGTCCTCCCACGAGGTGGTCCACTGCTCGTCCGGGTACGCGACGACCGGGGCGATGTCGGAGAGCGTGTCGAACTCGTCCTGGCTCAATCCCGAGTACGGCGCGAAGATCAGATCCGGTGCGGCGGCGGCGAACTGCTCGACGGGGACCGCGCCGGTTCCGTCACCGGTGAGCAGTGTGGGCGCGTCGCCTCCCAGGTCGGCGAGCGCCGTGGCATCCCACGGCAGAACTCCGCGATCGTCGGCTCCGTACTGGGCACCGTCGAATGTGGGCATGGCAACGGGTACGACACCGAGGGCGAGAATCGCGTCCTGATTGGACCAACCCCAGGTGGCGATCCGCTTCGGTGCCTCGGGGATCGTCGCGGATCCCAACGCGGAATCGATGGTGACCGGAAATGCGGACTCCTGCGTCGACGTGGTGGAATCGGCCGCAGGTGCCTGCTCGGCTCCGCTACTGCAACCGGCGGCGAGGCCGATCGTCAACCCACCGGCGAGCGCGATCGATGCAGCGCTCCTCATCCACTTCGTACGAACCTTCATCGTCTCTCGGAACCTCTCGACTCGACCGCGCTCAGTGCGTCCCCACCCGATTGGGAGTAGGCGATTGATAAGGTAACACTAATGAGGTAACCCTTGCCTCACTAGTGCTGCGCTATACGAGTTCCACCAGCGTGGAATACACCAGATAGAGGTTGAGCGCGCTGATCACGACGGTGATCGACGCCATCACCGCGGTGGTGAGGCGGCGGTTGACCATATCGGTCATGACCCGGGGATCGCGGGTGATCAGCAGTAGCGGCAGCAAGGCGAACGGAATACCGAACGACAGCACGATCTGGGAGTAGATCAATGCCTGGGTGGTATCCACGGACAGGCCCAGCACGATCAGAGCCGGCAGCATCGTCAGTGTGCGCCGAAGAAACAGGGGAATCCGCCAGTTCATGAACCCTGCCATGACGACCTGGCCGGCGTAGGTACCCACACTCGACGAGGACAAGCCCGACGCGATCAACGCCACGCCGAAGGCCAGGGCGGCACCACCACCGAGCAGCACGCCCAGGTGCGAGTGGATCGATTCCAGATCGCTCACGCCGGTCAGACCAGGTGTGTGGAACAGCGCGGCCGCGATGCACAACATCGCCAAGTTCACCAGACCGGCCAGCCCCAACCCGACGATGCAGTCCCACTTGTTGTATCGGAGCAGGACGTGTCGCTCCCGCCGGTCGACGGTGCCGATGCGGTTCGTCTGCAGTGCCGAATGCAAATACACCACGTGCGGCATGACCGTCGCCCCGATGATGC
Source organism: Rhodococcus sp. MALMAid1271 (assembly GCF_049195265.1). NCBI lineage: Bacteria > Bacillati > Actinomycetota > Actinomycetes > Mycobacteriales > Nocardiaceae > Rhodococcus > Rhodococcus sp. MALMAid1271. The sequence continues at coordinate 83,208 of NZ_JBMIRQ010000058.1, forward strand.
CCACGGTCAGGCTCACGGTGTCGCCGCCGTCCAGACGCGGAATCAGGCCGTCCGCCAACTGAACGTAGTCCTGTCCACCGGAGGCGATGAACACGTAGAGGAATCCCGCACCGACGAGCATCAGCAACGCCACGATCGCCAACTCGAAACGGCGATAGCTGCGCTGCTGTAGCGCCAGGATGGCGAACGCCGTCACCGCCGTGATCAGCCCCGCCGGCAAGAGGGGCACCCCGAACACCAAATTCAGTCCCACTGCGGCACCGACGAATTCGGCCAGATCGGTGGCCATCGCCACCACCTCGGCCTGCAACCACAATACGACGTTGATGCGCCTACCGAATCGACGCCGACACAGCTCCGGGAGACTGCGGCCCGTGGACAAGCCCGTCTTCGAGGTGAGGTACTGCACCACCATGGCCATGGCGTTGGCCATCACGATCACCCACACCAGCCTGTAGCCGTGCTCGGCACCGGCAGCGAAGTTGGTGGCGAAATTCCCCGGGTCGATATAGGCGACCGATGCCACGAACGCCGGCCCCAACAAGGCCACAGCGGCACGTCCACGGCCCCGGGACTGCACTTGCGCCAGTGTGACCGGCACGTCACCGGAGGTCCCGGTGTCCGTCATCGACCTACGAGACGGGGCAGCGAGGACGCGACGGCGAGGAACACCTCGTCACTCTAGAAGAAGGACACGCATTATTCAACAGATCCAACAAATAGTTTCGGGTAGCCTAAACCGCCCTCGTGGTGCATTTGTCCGGGTCGACAGCGAGGATTCGGCAGGCCGAGGTCAAGGCCCCACGCCACAGACGCGCGAGTTCCGCCGCACCCTCGAACACACCCTCCGGCCAGGAGATCGTGACGCCGAGAACAGCCGCCGAATCCCGATCGTGGATGTAACTGTCCACGACCAGTGCATACCCACAGGGCGTACGCTCCCCCGGAGAGGAATCCAGGCTGCTGCGTAGCCTGCTGGCACCGAACAGACCGCCCGTAGCCGCATCGAACCGCCCGAGGTAGTTGAATTCGATGGCGGCAGAAGGCTTCCGACGAATCACCTCACAGGCTTCGATCTCGGAGAACCGCAGCATGCCATAGGTGGATCCGTCTCCCGGCACCGACTCCCTGGACGTCCTGGCAGCCGTCACGAGTTCATGCAGAACAGCCTCTGCTGCAGCGGGATTCGACTCGTACTCGGCAAGGATCCTGCGATCCTGAGGCTGTGCAGTGAGGCGCAGCGGGAACACCGCAGTGAGCCATCCGACCACCGACGATCCATCCACTCGGTCCGAGGCCACTCCCGACCGACCGTGGCCCTCCATGTCGACGACGAACGACTGTGGCGTCGACGCCTCGCCATCGAGCCAGCCCGCGGTAGCGGCAGCGAAGGTCGCCAGCAGGAGGTGTTCGACGGACGCACCGAGGCGGCCGTGGGTCGCCGACATCAACGGTGCCGTCTCGTCCGTCGACAACGCGAACGTGCTGACGCGCATGCGAGCACCGGTGTCCACGGACGGGTCGAGGGGCCGCGCGAGCGGAATCGACACTGCGCCGTCACCGACGCTCGACCAGTAGTCGAGATCGGCGAGTACCTCCGGCGAGGATGCACGACGGCGCATCTCGAGCGCCCACCGCCGCATCGAGTGTCCGGCAGCTGCGCCCACGGCCGAACGCCCGCGCTCCCAGAGCTCCGTCAGATCGGGCAACAGAATCCGCCAACTCACACCGTCGACCACCAGGTGGTGCAGGGTGATCAACAGCTCCCCTGCAGACTCGGGGTGTAGTCGATTCCGCAGCCAGACGACATCGACCATCCTGGCGGCCGCCGGATTCAGTCGGCCACGTGCAGCTCGTGATTGCTCTGCCACGCGGTTCGCCAGCTCCGACTCGGTCAGTGCGCCGCAGTCCTCGACCCGAATCCAGGAACCGACATCGGCACTCCCCTGCGCCAACACCGTGAACGTGGACTCCCCTTGGGGATTGCGCTCGAATCGTGAATGCAGAATCGGATGCCGGTCCACCAACAACCGAAGGAGTTCTGCCAGCGAATCCTCGGCGAGCAGTGTCGGAGCGTCGAGCAGCACCGCCTGCGAGATCTCGTCGACAGGCCCGTCGAGGGCGTCCATCCACCGCATGATGGGTGTCAGCGGTACCGTTCCGCAGGGATCGACGATGCTCGATGCGCTCGATGACGGCCCTGACTCCAGCTGCTCGGCAACACCTTCCGGCGTCCGAAGAGAGACGATGAGCCGCGGCGGCACCGTCAGGCCGGCCGACCGGAGCCTCGCGGACAGCTCCATCGCCATGATGCTGTCGCCGCCCAGATCGAAGAAGTCCTCGTCGGCACCGACCTCGGTCACGTGCAACACCGCGGCCGCGGCCGCGCAGATCTGCCGCTCCACCTCCGAATTCGGGGGACGCCCGCAGTGCGTCGCGAGCTCGGGCTCGGGCAGTGCGGAAGCGTCGAGCTTGCCGTTCGGCAGGACGGGAAATGCATCGAGCACGGTCAGCGACGCCGGCACCAGGTACGACGGGAGCAGACCGCGCAGGCGGGTACGAACGGCATTCGGATCCAGTGATTTACCCTGTTCTGCCACCACGTAGCCGGCGAGCACGGCATTCCCGTTCTCGGATCCTCGCACCACCACCCGCGCGTCTGCCACGGCGTCGAACTCGCGCAGCCGAACCTCCACCTCGGCCACTTCGACGCGGTGACCACGAATCTTCACCTGATCGTCCGTCCGGCCCCCGTACCGCAGTGTGCCGCTCTCGGTCCACGCGGCGAGGTCCCCGGTCCGGTACAGCCGCGTGCCACCTGCGCCGAAAGGATCGGCAACGAATCGGTGTGCCGTGCGCCCCGGCGCATTCCGGTATCCCCGCACGACGCCGGGCCCGCCGAGATAGAGCTCGCCGAACACGCCGGGCGGCACCAGTCGAAGGCTTCTGTCCAATACATAGGCCCGCATGTTGGTCACCGGTCGGCCTATCACCGGATCACTCGACAGTTCGGTAGAGGTGTACACCGCGTCCACCGTCGCTTCGGTCGGCCCATAGAAGTTGTACGCCACCAGTGTCTGCCTGCTACGTAACCGATTCCACAGCTCGGCGGACACCGCCTCTCCTCCGACGCCGACCGTCGAGAGTGTGTCGATCGAACCCGATCTCAGCATCTGTTCGAGCAACGAGGGCACGACCTCGATGAAGTCCGCCGACACCGCAGTCAACCGAGCAGTCAGTTCCACCGGGTCCAGGACGGTCTCGGGATCGATCACATGCACCGTGTGCCCGCCGAACAGCCACAGCTGCGGCTGCCAGGACGCGTCGAAGGCCATCGACCAGGCGTGCGCCACGTTCAGAGTCGACTTACCCGCGCGTCGGGCAGCCGGTTCGTGCACGTTCTCGCGATGCGAGTGGTACAGGTTGATCAGGCCACGATGTGGGACCAGAACGCCCTTGGGCGCGCCTGTCGTGCCCGAGGTGTAGATCGAATACACGGGGTGGTCGGGATGCAACGGTGCTCGCCGTTCGGCATCGGTGATACCTACCGAGTCGATGGATGAAGCCGTAAGTGAGGCAACGGAATCCGTGGTCAATGTCATCACCGGCTGCGCCTCGCCGAGAATTCGGCTGGTGCGGTCGGCCGGCCAGTTCGGGTCGATCGGCAGATATGCGGCCCCGGACTTCATCACCCCGAGGATTGCCGCAATCGAGATCACTGTGCGTGGGGCCAGAACGGCCACGAGATCCTCGGCCCCCACGCCTGCACCGATGAGCCACCGTGCGGTTCGGTTGGACATGCGGTCCAATTCGGCGAACGTCAGTGCCGCGGCGGCGTCCTGAACGGCGATCGCATCGGGCTGCAGCGCCACCTGTTCGGCAAAGAGCTCGACCAACGTTTCGCTCGGATAGGGGCGAGCGCCGCCGGCATGCTCGACGGTGAGCCGGTGCGCCGTTGCTTGATCCACGAGGGGCACCGACGCAATGAGCGGATCGTCCGCCTCGGCGAACCTCCGAAGCACCGCCGTCATGGCCGAGGCCACCGCCCGTGCACGCTCGGCCGATACTGCGCCGCTTCGATATTCCACCACCAACCGCAGTTCTTCGCCCGGAAACACCGTCAGCGTCAAGGGGTAGTGAGTCACCGTGTGGAACCCGGCAACCGAGACCGAGAAGTCCTCGGTATCGACACCGGAGGTATCGGCGGCAGCGAAGTTCTCGAACACCACGAGGGTGTCGAACAGCGTTCCCCCGCCGAGCGCTTTCTGGATGTCCGCGAGACCGACGTGATGATGCGCGGCCACGGCGACGGAGAAATCCCGGAGGCCTGCGAGAACCGACGACACGGTGGCGTCGGGCTCGATGTCGACGCGCACCGGGATGGTATTGATGAACAGCCCGACCATGTCGCCGACGCGGTTCAGGTCGGTCGGGCGTCCCGACACCGTGGATCCGAACACCACCGATCGGGAATCGGTGAACGCCGAGAGCACCACGGCCCATGCCGCATTGATCAATTCGCTCGCCGTCACCGATCTACACCGAGCGGAATCCACCAGGCGGGCAGAGTCCTGCACATCCCAACGAATCTCGATCTCGCGCGACTCCGATCGCACCTCGGACTCTGAGGTGGTCGAGGCCAGGATGGTCGGCACCACGTCGGTGCCGAGCGCTCGACGCCATACCTCGATCGACGAATCGTCTCGCCGCGACAGCCAGCGAAGATAGTCGTCGAACGACGCCGGAGCCGGTAGATCCCGGCCACGATAGAGCATGAACAATTCGGTGCCGACGGTCCCCATCGACCAACCGTCGACGAGGAGGTGATGCACGGTCAATACCACGCGATGTAGCTGTTCTCCGCAGTCCAGCAGAAGAACTCGCACCAGGGGGCCGTGCTCGATGTCGAAGGTCCCGCGATCCTCGGAGACCAGGGTGCGCACCGAGGGCGCATCCGGATCCTCGACGGCCCGCCTGCGCACGTGCACTCGTTCCGTGTCGCGGACCGCAACGGTGGTCCCGGAATTCAGCGTGAGAAAGCGTGAGCGCAGAGCCGGGTGGCGCTCGCACACTGCGTCCAGTGCGTCCTCGAACCTTCCGAGGTGTAGCTCGCCTCGTATCTCGAACTCGGTGGCGATGACGTAGATTTCCTCGAGTCCGTCTCCTCCCGCGAGCGACTGGAATGCCAGCCCTTGCTGCAACGGAGTTGCCGGACGTGCGAGTTCGGTATCGATTCCGAGTGTGCGTAGCTCGGTCAGGTCCCGCGCGTCCAGTAGCGGCGCGCTGCTGTCAGGTTCTGCTGCAGCGCGGAATGTTTCGGCGAGCCGGGCTCGCTCGACCAGCGCAGCGACAGTGCGGCACTCGAAGACGTCGGCGGTCGTGATCGCCAATCCGGTACCGCGTGCGTGATGAACCATGCTGATGGCGGTGATACTGTCGCCGCCCAACGCGAAGAAGTCGTCGTGTACCCCGATCGACTCTGCACCCGTACGAGTCGCATCTGCGAAAAGGTGTACGAGGCACTGCTCGTCGTCGCTCGCAGCTGCTCGTGACCGGCTCGGTCCGTTCTCGGGAATCCCGCGCTGGGTCAAAGTGACCAGGTCCGTCTTGCCGTTGGGAGTGCGCGGTACGTGGTCGATCGCCACCCAGAACGCCGGCACCAGATAGTCGGGCACCCGCCCTCGCAGGACGTCGCGCACCGCGGCGGCATCGACATTACCGGGGGTCACATGTGCGACGAGCACGGTTGCGCCCCCGTCGTCGGTCACCGCGACCACTGCACACGCGTCCACGGATTCGATGTCGGCAGTGAGGTTTTCGATCTCCCCCAGCTCGACGCGATGGCCCCTGACCTTGACCTGCCGGTCGGCGCGTCCCAGGAATTCGAGCGCACCGTCGTCGAGGATGCGGGCGCGATCACCGGTGCGGTACATTCGGCCGCCGTCCCCGCCCGGGTCTGCGACGAACCGTGCGGCGGTCTCGGCCGGTCTACCGACATATCCACGCGCGAGCTGCACCCCCGCGACGTAGAGCTCGCCGCCGATCCCTGTTCTCAGCGGGCGCAGTCGGTCGTCGAGCACGCCGAGGACAGTGTTGTCCACCGCCGTTCCGATGACGGCCGGGTCGCCTGCGACCCTGTGCACGGCAACGTCGCCCGCCACCTCGGAGGAGCCGTAGGAGTTGTACACCGCCGCCTCGGGCGTCGCTGCTCCGATCGCAGCGATCGTGTTGCTGGTCAAAGGTTCTCCGCTGAGTATCCAACTGGTCAGCGAACCACATTCCTGCGGCGAAGTCGTCGCCAATGCCGCGGCGAGCGACCCGACGGCGGTGATCTGCCCGGCCCCGGATCGAGCGAGGAGCTCGACCAGCGCCCTCGGATCGGCATACTCATGATCTTGTGCGAACACCACGTGTTGGCCCGCGAGAATCCCGGTCAGCAGTTCGGTTGCTCCATCGATGAACGACAATGAGCTCTTGGCAATCCGGCTCCTCGGACCGCCCCAGTGCAGCGTCGCCCAGTGCAGACGATGGGCCAGCGCGGCTCTGGTTCCCAGCACTCCCTTGGGCATTCCGGTCGAACCGGAGGTGTACACCAGATAGCACCCGCAGTCACCCGGGATGCTCCGGGCAAAGGGTTCTTCCACTGTCTCGGTAGCCGACATCGAATCGATTCTCGCCGCGGTCTCGAGCGCGGTCAGCACTGTGGGAGTGGCATCGTCGACCAACAGAATGTCGTGGCGAGAGTCTGCGAGCACGTAGTCGATGCGCTCACGCGGATAGCGAATGTCGATGGGTACGAACACCGCACCCACGTCGATGGTCGCCAGCAGCGCAGCCACCATGTCGACTCCCCGGCCCAGCGCGATCGCGACACGGTTCTCGGTCCCGATACCCCTGCTGCGGAGCCGCGTCGACACCTCGGCCACCCGGGATCGCAGTTCGGCATAGGTGATCGCGTCGCCACCGACCGTCAACGCGACGTCCTCGCTCGACTGCGCGAACCTGTCGGCGAGGGCCGTCTCCAGCGTCGACACCTGCCGAGACGCTCCGACGCTGTATCCCTGGCCGTCGGGGGCCGAGAGGAGCTGCGGCACATCGACGTCCGGACGGCTCGTCAGCCTGTCCAGCATCTCGACGAAGGTCTCGGCGCACACCGTGGCCGAACGGTGATCGACGGCTGCCTCGTCGTGCAGCACGAACGCCCACAGAGCAGGGTCGGGACCGACCATCAGAGCCATCGGGAAGCTCATGTGAGCGCCCAGTACGGTGACCTGGTCGACGGCCGCGCTCGCTTCGGAGGGCAGTGTCGGATAGTTCTGATACACGACGATCGTGTCGAACAGTGCACCGCCGCCGACGGTTCCGGCGATCTCGGACAGGCCGAGGAACCGGTGCTCGTCCAGGTCGAGATGGTCGGCCTGTAGGCCGTCGACCACATCGGCCACGGCCTTGCTCGTATCGAATCGAACCCGAACGGGCACGGTGTTGAGCAGCAGACCGACCATCGCCTCGGCCCCGTCGAGGTCGAACGGCCTGATGGAGCTCGCCATTCCGAAGGTCACGTCGCCTGCTCCGGTCCGAGCCGCCAGCATCGACGCCCAGGCCATCTGCACCACCACATTCGTGGTCACGCCGCGGGTCCGCGCGTAGTCGGCGACACGCCCTGCCATCTCGTCGGCGATGTCGAGGTCGATACGGGAGCACGAATTGGTCTGTGCCGGTGCGCCGTCTGCGATCAGTGTCGGAGAGTCGAAGCCGTGGAGATAGTTCGCCCAACGCGCCAGCGCAGCATCACGATCCTGACCGGCCGTCCAGGCCAGGTAGTCGCGATAGTCGGGAGCAGGTGCCAACACCTCTGTCTCCCCCGACCGGTAGAGGGCGATCAACTCGCGAACGAAGATGGCCTCGGACCACCCGTCCATCAGGGCGTGATGGTAGGTGATCAGTACCCGTGGCGACCGAGGATCGGTCGAGTACGCGCAGCGGATCAACGGCCCTTCGAAGAACGCGAATCCGGCGGACCTGTCGCGGACCAGATGATCGTCCCAGTCTCCGCGGACAGGCGTCGGTTCCGGTGTCGATGCGCGCGGAATCACCCACACCAGGTCACCGTTGCGGCGCTGGCGCAGTAGCGCCTTGATGTTCGGATGACGTTCGAAGAGCTGCTCCAGCGCCCGTGTGAGGCGGTCGATTCGAACCGGAGCGGACAGGTCGAGCACCGTCTGAGACAGATACGGATCCTGTGTCGCTGCAGCCAGACTCGACTGCAGATACATTCCCACCTGCAGCGCCGTCAATGGCAGAACAGCCGCGATCTTCGATTGCGGAGTCGCCGGGGTACCGGTCGTCGTCTCGGTCACTCACATACTGCTTTCGAATTCGTCGAGCTCGTCCTGGGACAGATCCACGGTGACCGCCGCAGCGGAGGCTGCGGGCCGGACGGTCTCGTCGGTGACGAGTTCCGCACCGAACATCCGTATTGTTCGCTTGCGCATCACCTCCCGTGGTGCCAGCGGAATCGCTGCCTTGCGCGCCCGCGATGCCACGGCGAGGGAGGTGATGCTGTCACCGCCGAGGGCGAAGAAATCGTCGTCGATTCCCACCCGACCGACCCCGAGTACCGCCTCGACGATCTCGCACAGCATCGTCTCCACCGGTGTTCGCGGCGGCACGAACGTGCCGGTGCCCGCGGCATCCACGGTCGGCAGAGCCCGAACATCGAGCTTGCCGTTGATCGTCATCGGAACGCGTTCGAGCGCAGCGAACAGCGTGGGCACCATGTACTCCGGCAGTACGGCCGCGAGCTCGTCCCGAATGGATCCGAACAGCGCGCCATGGTCCTCGGACGCAGCGGCGTGCAGGGGGACCACGTACGCGGCGAGCGCCCGAGTGCCCGCACCTCTGTCCACCGCCCGCACCACCGCCCCGGCAACCGCGGCGCAGTTCTTCACCGCCCGTTCGACTTCCGCGGTCTCCACGCGATAGCCGCGGATCTTGACCTGGTCGTCTGCCCGGCCCAGATAATCGAACTGGCCATCGGGCCTGATCCGGACCAGATCGCCGGTGCGGTACATTCGCTCGCCCGGCGACCAGGGATCGGCGACGAAACTGGTTGCCGTCTGCGCATATCGGTGCAGGTAACCACGAGCCAGTCCCACACCCGACAGGTGCAGCTCACCGACAGATCCCACCGGAACCGGCCGCAGCCACTGATCCAGAACGTACGCGCGGGTACCGAGAATCGGTGATCCGATCGACGGGGTGTCGCTGTCACGGGTACCGGCACCGAGCGCGTTGATCGTGTACTCGGTGGGTCCGTAGAGGTTGTATCCGACACCGCCGAGCTGCTGCCACAACGACTCGGGAACCGCCTCCCCGCCGAGAAGTACCAGCGGAATCCGATGTCCGTCATGCTCGTTCAGCAGTCCCAGATCCAGCAGGTGCTCGGCGTACGTGGGCGTCACGTTGACTACGTCGATCAGGTTCTGCTCGCAGTATCGCGCCAATGCGTCACCGTCACGGCGCAGTTCCTCGTCGCAGACGTGCACCTCGTGGCCCTCCACGAGCCACAGCAGCTCTTCCCAGGACATGTCGAAGGAGAACGAGACGGTGTGCGCGATCCGCAGAGTCCGATCCCCGGCCGCGGCGATGGTGGGGCCGAAGATCTCGTCGCGGTGATTGATCAGCATGTTCGTCAGGCCCCGGTACGGGGTGACGACGCCTTTGGGTGTGCCGGTCGAACCGGAGGTGTAGATGATATAGGCCGGGTGCTCGAGGCGGCCGGGCGTCCCAGGCGCGAACGGACCCGTGTCGAACTCCGACGGCTCGACGCGTTGCGCCAATTCGGCAGCCACACGGGGATCGTCGACGACCATCTCGATGGCGTCGGTCGTCAGTGCACGGGACTGCGTCTCGGTGTTCGTCACCAGGATCGTCGGCTGTGCGTCGGCCAACATCAGGTCGAGGCGATCGCTCGGGTAGTCGAGTTCGAGAGGCAGATAGGCCGAGCCGGTGCGCAGCACCGCGAACAGCGCCACCACCATCTCCACCGACCGCGGCAGCGCGAGCGCAACGATGCATTCCGGACCGGCACCTCGGCGCAGGAGTGCCCGTCCGCACGCGCGGACCCGCGCGTCCAGGTCTGCGAACGTCACACGTTCGGCCCCGAATACCAGCGCGGTCGACTCGGGGACGGCCGCGGCGCGGTCGGCCAGTAACTCGGCGATCGTGGAATCGGGCAGCCGCTCGTCCCTGTCGTCGAAGCCGTTGTTCGCGATGCTCGTCGATTCGGTTGCCGGGGCAGGCCACCGCGATATCGGCAGATCGGATTGTTCGGCAACGGCGTCGAGGGCGGTTTCGAAGGAGTCGAGCAGGTACCGTGCGCGATCGTCGTCCACGGAGTCGGGCAGGTACGTCACCGACAGATTCAGCTCGCTACCCGGGTCGACGGCAATCGACACCGGGAATTCCGACCCGTCGACGGTCGAGATGTGTCGCACCTGCCGCCCCGGCGCGGCATCTGTGTCGGCTGCAGGACCGGCTGCGTTGCGCAGCACCAGCAGGGTGTCGAACAGTGCACCGGCACCGATCGCCTTCTGAATCCCGCCGAGACCGAGCGAGTCGTGCGCCATCAGATCCAGGCGCTGATCCTGCACCCGGACGGCGATGTCTGCGGCTGTATCGGATCCGCCTGCCGCGACCCTGAGCGGAACGGTACTGATGAACGGTCCGATGGCTCGCTCCGAGCCCGGCACCTCCATCGGTCGTCCGGCCACTGCGGTACCGAATACCACGTCGGACCGACCGACCACGCGCATCAGCACGCTCGCCCACGCGGCAGCCAGCACGGTGAAGAGTGTCGAGCCCGCTTCGTGCGCAACCGAATCCAGTCGCCCGGACCGGGCCCGCGACAGTCTGCGTTCGACCCGCCGGGGAGCCTGGCCGACGCCCTGACCCGAATCGGCCACCAGTGTGGGGGTGTCGACATCGCCGAACCACCGCTGCCATGCCCGCTCGGACTCGGCCCGGTCGCGAGAGGTCCACCAGCGCAGGTACTCCCGGTAGCCGTGATCGAGGTTCGGGCTCGCGCCGTCGTACTGCTCCAGGACACGAGAGACCAACAGCGCCGAGGAGCCACCATCGAAACACCCGAACCAGTAGGTCGTCAGCAGGCGGTCGACCCCGTCGGGCAGGTGGACGAGTGTGACCCTGAACAGGGCAGGCACGGCGATGTCGAACGACCGCTGCCGGTCGTCGGCGAGCATCCGGTTCCACTGTTCCTCCAACTCGCTCGCCGAACAGCGACCGAGGTCCACAACCGTCAACGGTGCCTGCACCGTCGACAGCACCACCTGCACCGGCATACCGCCGTCGGGAGTGACGAACGCCGTCCGCAACGCCGCAGTGGAGTCGACCACCGACTGCAGAGCGTGCCGAACCCGGTCGCCGTCCAGAACTCGGTCCACCTCGACCACGGTACGAACGGTGTAGAGGTCGGTGGCGTTCGCATCCACCCCGATCTGGTAAACCAACCCCAGTTGCAGCGCAGACAGCGGCCACACATCATCGATGGTCTCGAATCGCGTCCTCAGCGAGTCGAATTCGGACGATGGGAGATGTGCGAGAGGACCGCGCTCGACCTCGGCGGTCTCACCACCCCTGCTGCGCCGCAGACGATCTGCCAGCAACCGGCGCTTGATGTCGTCGAGATCCGAGGGCTTCATGTTCTCACCTGTCGTTCGGTTGCCTGCCTGACGAGCAAGGACTTGTCCACTTTGCCGATCGCGGTGACGGGAAGCGTCGTTCGTGTCACCACACGATCGGGCAAGGTGAACCCGGCGCAGCCTGCGGCGGTGAGAAATGCTCGCACCTCGGCAAGGTTCGGAGCGCTGCCGCTCGGCACGATCACCGCGCAGATGCTTTCGCCCACAGCGGGATCGGGTACGCCTATCACCGCAACTCGGGCGATTCCGGGATGGGTGAGCAGCAGATCCTCCAGCTCGTCGGCCGCGACGTTCTCACCGTTGCGGGTGACGACGTCCTTGATCCGGCCGGTGACGACCAGATGACCGGAGGCCAACCGTCGAACCTGGTCTCCGCTCCGATAGAAGCCGTCGGGGGTGATGGCTTTCGTATTGTGCTCTGCTGCAGAGTAATAGCCGTTGATGGTGTACGGGCCGCGGGTGAGCAGCTCGCCCGTCTCCCCGACCGGCACGTCGTCACCGTCGGCATCGACGATTCGGATCTCGTCGTGCTCGGACAGCGGGCGCCCCTGGGTGCCGATGACCAGATCCGGTGCGTCGCCTGCCCGTGTGTAGTTCAAAAACCCCTCCGCCATCCCGAACACCTGCTGCAACCGGCACCCGAGCGACGGCTCGACGAGCTTGGCGACCTCGGGCGACAGCTTCGCGCCACCGACCTGCAGCAGCCGCAGACTGGACAGGTCCGCCTCTTCCCAGTCCGTCGCCTCACACCACAGATGAGTCAACGTCGGAACCAGTGCGGTGACGGTGACCCGATGCCGCTCGATCACCGCGAACACCTGATCGGGACTGGGTACACGAGCGAAGACCACGGTCGCTCCGACCCCGAGCGCCCCGAGCACACCTGGACACGCCAGCGGAAAGTTGTGTGCAGCGGGAAGAACCGCGAGATAGACATCCTTGGCCGTCAGTTCACAGACCTCCGCGCTGGCCCGCGCGTTGTACTCGTAGTCGTTGTGGGTACGCGGAATCAACTTCGGCAGACCCGTCGTTCCGCCGGACACCAACAGCACTGCCATATCCGCTGGAGACGCAGGCGGAAACTCCCGTGGCGCACCGACGACACCGGACAACGGGGTATGCACCCCGCCCCGATCTGTCGGGCCATCGACGAAGACCTCCCGAATGCTCGGCACCGCCGCCATTGTCTCGTCGGCGAGCGCTATACAGTCGAAGTTTCCGTCCCGCTCCGCGATCACGTACGCCACGGCCTTCGATGTGGCTGCCAGATGGACGATTTCGCGTCGACGGTGCGCGGGCAGGGTGAGCACGGGAACCGCGCCGCACTCGAGCAACGCGAACAGCACCACCGCGAAACACACCGAATTGGGTAATTGCACCAGCACCCGATCACCCGGCCCGATTCCCCGGTCGGCAAACCCCGCTGCGGTCGCTCGAACTCGCGAATTCAGCTCGTCGTACGTCAGCTCCTCGGTGTCGTCGACGATCGCGCGACGAGAGCCGAACCGGTCTACCCACGAGGCGAACACCTCGGGAAGTGTTGTCTCGCGCCAGAGTCCGGCGTCGAGGTATGTCCGGGTTCGGCTGTCGTCGAACGGTACGAAGTCAGCTGGGTTCTCGATATCTGGGTGCTCGATGACTGGGTGCACTGTGGATTCCCGATCTTCGAAGGAGGGAGTGGGCATATCGAGTCAGGGAGTGTGCTGGTGGTCGAGTGCGGCCACCAGTTGGTCCTCCGACATGGATTCGATCGATACGTAGATCTCTGCGGTCGCCTCGAGCAGTTCGCCGTTGCCTTCGGCTGCGATCATCGACTCCGCCAGACCCGACACGGTCGGCGCGGCGAACAGCATCCGCACCGTGACGGAGGTGATGTCGAACGCCGCGCGAATTCGGGCGACGATGGTGGTCGCGAGTACCGAGTCGCCGCCCAACGCGAACAGGGTGTCGGTGACTCCCACCTCCTCGGCACCGAGCACGCTCTGCCAGATCAGGGCGAGTGCGCCCTCGAGTCGGGTTCGAGGCGCAACACGCGCTCCGGCTCGCTCGGAATCACCTGCAGCTCTGCACTGCTGTGCAATTGCCGCGGAATCGATCTTGCCGTTGACGGTGAGCGGCAGGGTGCGCAGTGCCACGATCCGGTCCGGCACCATGTGGGCGGGCAAACGGTCGGCCACCCTGCCGGTGATGCCCGCCACGCTCTGATCGGGGTCGGCGGCGGAATCGCCGAGAACCACCGCTGCCATCACCGCAGCAGAACCCGAGCGGTCGACGACTGCGGCGGCGGCAACGACCTCGGGATCGCTGGCCAGGACGGACTCGATCTCCCCGAGCTCGATGCGAAATCCGTTGATCTTGATCTGGTTGTCGACGCGGCCGATGAATTCGACCATCGAGTCCGTGCCGTAGCGAACCAGATCGCCGGTGCGGTACCAGCGGTAGCCATCGGCCTCGACGAAGCGCTCGTTCGTGCGTTCGAGATCGTCCAGGTAACCGTCGGCCAATCCTGTTCCTGCCACCCACAGCTCGCCGGGTATCCAGTCCGGCACCTGGTGGCCGCGCGCATCGACGACCCGCAGCGCCATGGACCCGAGCGCAAGCCCGAACGGTACCGTGCGCCAGTGCGGATCGACGTCCACGACCTCGCAGATGCTGTTGTGGATCGCCGTTTCGGTTGCGCCGCCGAGTCCGGCGAACCGACATCTCGGCACCGCTGCGTTCAGCCGGCGGTAGAGGTCGAGACCCACCTTGTCCCCGCCGAGCATGACGACCTCGAGCGAGTCACCCAGATCCTCGCCGGTCGACAGGATCATGTCCAATAGCGGCGGTACGCAGCTGATCACCGTGACTCGATGCGCACGAATCAGCGCGACCCAGCGCTGCGGGTCTCTGCGCTCGTGTTCCTCGATGAGCACGGCCGTACCGCCGGCCTCGAACACCGAGAACAGGTCGAACGTGCACAGGTCGAAATCCAACTCCGACATGCACAACGGGCGATAGCGCTCGTCCAGTGAGAATCGTTGGACCAGATCGCCGATCGTGTTCATCGCCGCGCGATGCGGGACGACCACACCCTTGGGCTCCCCCGTCGAACCGGAGGTGAAGATCATGTATGCGGGAGCGGTGTCGGGTCCGAGGTGCGGGACGGGCATCGGCTCGGTCAGGACCGCGTCGGACACCGCGAGGCCGTCGTCACCCGATCCTCCGATCGTCACCGCGAACCCGGCCTTTCGGGCGATCAGTGCAGCTCGACTCGCCGGTTGGTCGACGCCGATCGGTACGTACACGCCGCCTGCGGCGAGCACACCGAGAATTGCCGCCACTTGATCCGGCCCTTTCGGCAGCGTCACCCCGACCGTGTCGCCCACTGCCACGTCCCGATCCGTCAGTGCCGCAGCCACTCTCATCGCTCGATCGCGCAGATCGCCGTACGTCATCGACTCGCCATCGCCCCATGCAAGCGCCACCGCATCGGGGTTGCGCGATGCGCGATCGAAGAAGGCGCGGTGCAGGGCCTGGTTCCCGGCGGTCGGCAATGCATCGATCCGCGGTACATCGGCGGCCGGGGTTCTCGGCGCAAGCTGACGCGACGGAACCAGCTGCCCTACCGGTTCCGACCACACGCTGTCACCATCGACCACCAGTGCACGGACCAGCATCTCGAAGGCGTCGAACATCGCCTCGGGAACCCCTGGCAGGAACTCGTTCTCACGAATGTCCCAGTTGACCAGCACGCCGCCGTCGAGTTCGGTGATCTGGGCGTCCAGAACCACCTGCGGCCCCTGCGAGATCATCCACACCGGGTCTCCGAACACCTCCCGAGCACGTGCGTCGAACAGCTCACCCAATCCGAGCGCACTGGTGAAGACCACGGGCGCGAGTACCGGCTGTCCGCGACGACGACCGAGATCGCGCAGTACCTCCACCCCGGAGTAGTCGACGTGCGAGGCGTCCTCGTGCAGTCGAGCCCGCAGCCGCCGGGACCGCTCGGCGAACGACAGACTTTCCCGCAGATCGACGTCCAACATCACCGAGGACGAGAAGTCCCCGACGAGCTCTCCGACGGCCGGATGCGTCGGGGCACGGTCGAACATCGGAACGTTGAGCAAAAATCGCTGCTCGACCGACCAGGCCCCGACCACTTCGGCGAAGGCCGCCGCCACCGCCACCGCCGGAGTGACGCCCTGTGCGCGAGCCCGCGACTGCAAGAGCGAATAGTGCTGCGAGTCGAGGTGAAACGCCCGACGCGTCGCCGAGGGAGAGCCCGAATCACGTTCCACCAGAGGCAGAGTGGGCGCTCCGGGCAGAGAATCCAATCGATCGGTCCAGTAGCGTTCGGCCTGGGCCCGAGCCTCTCGGCGATCCTGCGGACGGTCGGCCAGGTAGCGCGCGTAGCTGTAGTCGACTGCCGGCAGCTCCTGGCCGTCGTATGCCCTCGCCAGATCTGCGACCAGAATTCTGAAGCTGACGGCGTCGCCTGCAATCATGTCCACGTCGAGATGCAGCCGAGTTCGTCCGCCCGGCAACAACGACAGATCGGCCGAGAACACCTCTCCGGCTTCGATATCGAGCATCTGATGCGTCAGGCGTTGCCGAGTTCGTTCCAGCTCGACCACTGCGTCGCACTCGCTCTGCAGATCGTGCACCGTCAGTCCGCGCCACCCAGGGTTGGACTCGATCACCTGCTGTCCGTCGTCGGTGATCCGAGCCCGCAGCATGTCGTGCCTGCGGGCCACGGCGTCGAGTGCGGCGCGTAGCCGTTCGGGATCGACGGCTCTGCCGTCGAATTCGGTGTAGAGGTGCGGGGCGACGCGGCCGTACCGCTGCTCTGCGCTGCGGCCGATCCAATAGGCGTGCTGCAGTACGGCGAGATCGAAGCTGCCGGTGTCAGGCCGGTTCGGCTCCGGGGTGCGAGCGGTGGCCGCGGGTACCGGCTCGATTGCTGCGCCGACCAGTTCGGACCAGGCCGAGACCGTGGGCTGCGCAGCAAGATCGGCGAATGTCACCGCCCTGCCCTGCTGACGGAATCTGCCCACCAACCGCATCAGCACGATCGATTCCAGACCCAACTCGAACAGGTTCGCATCGATCGGCACAGCCTCGGGCTCGGAGCCGATCAGTTCTGCGACCTGTGCCCGCAGTTCTTCGGTCCCGATTCCGTGCGGATCCATCCGGTGCCCCTTCGATCGGCTGCGCTCTGCGTCGTACTGGGTGCGAACAGAAGGCTGCCTCCAGTTCATAAGGGCAGGCTACCCTCTGTTAGCCGACCCTGGGGACGCTAGCATCTGTCGGCACCAGGACCGTCGACCTCAGCGCGCACCCGGCCGCGGATGGCACAGCTCTATCTACAGCGCAGAAGGTCACTACCGAGGCAGCGCGGCTGCGATCTCTCCGGCCTGCCGGTCGAGTTCGGATCGCTGCGGGGACGACGGCCTGGCACGGAGCCCGAAGCCGTCGCCGATCATGCGCGGGATGACGTGCAGATGCACGTGGAAGATTTCCTGACCGGCCACTGTGCCGTCGGCGAGAAAGAAGTTGACGCCGGCCACCCGCGGATTGCTGGCACGCACAGCGGCGGCCACCTTCTGCCCCACCACGAACAGGTGCGCCCCGATCTCCGGCGGCAGCTCCGCCAGCGTCCGATACTGCTCCTTGGGCACCACCAACACATGTCCGCTGGTGAGCGGCCTGATGTCCATGAACGCAATCGCTGTCTCGTCCTCGTGGACCCGAGAAGCCTCGGCCGTCCCGGCAATGATCTCGGCGAAAATCGTGTAGGGGTTCACAGCCTCCGAGCGTAGGCGCTCGACGCGCTGAGGCTGCGAGGCCCGGGCCCGGCGACTACTGTTTGCCGATGGGTATCGGCGGGGTTCTCTTCGACATCGACGGCGTCCTGGTCACGTCGTGGCAGGCGGTGCCCGGTGCCGCGGAAACTCTGAAGTATCTCGACAGCAGAGATATCGCCCGCGCGTTTCTGACCAATACCACCTCGAAGACCCGCGAGCAGATAGCTGTTGCGCTACGCGAGGTGGGACTGGACGTGCACTCCGACGAGATCGTCACCGCCGCGTCGCTCACCGCCGATCATCTCCGCGAGAACTATCCGGACGCCCGCGTGGTACTGATCAACAACGGTGAGATCGCACACGATATGCCGGGTATCGAGTTCGTCGACGAATCCTCCGAGGATCCGGATGTCGTGGTCGTCGGCGGTGCAGGCCCGGAGTTCACACACGAGCGCCTCAGTCGCGTCTACGACTGGCTCTGTCGCGGCATACCGGTCGTCGCGATGCATCGCTCGTTGATGTGGAGCACCGGGGCCGGGCTTCGTATCGACACCGGTATGTATCTGGCCGGGATGGAGCAGGCCTCCGGACACACCGCGAAGGCCATCGGGAAGCCGGCACCTCTCGGCTTCCGAACAGCGTCCGAGCGGATGGGCATCGACCCTGAGGACGTCGTGATGGTCGGCGACGACCTGGACAACGACGTACTGGCCGCGCAGGTCGTCGGAATGACCGGAGTCCTGGTCCGCACCGGCAAGTTCCAGCAGGATGTGCTGGACCGACGTATCAAGGACGAGTTCGCGATGGAACCCGACTACGTGATCTCCTCCGTCGCCGACCTCCCCGGCGTCCTGTCCTGACTAGAGAATCGGCGACGGGCTGTAGGACGCGCCGGCCGGGAACTTCTCCATCAGCCGCTCCACTGCCGACACCACGGAACCGACCTGCGCATCGGCAGCACCGATGAAGGCCGTCTTGTCTGCCAGTGCCGCGTCGAGTGCGGCGCGGTCGAGCGGCAGGCGATCGTCGGCGGCCAGGCGGTCGAGCAGATCCGGTTCGAGTCCCTGCTCGCGCATCGCCAGCGCGACAGCTACGGCGTGTTCCTTGATCGCCTCGTGTGCGGTTTCGCGTCCGACGCCTGCGCGCACGGCGGCCATCAGCACCTTCGTCGTCGCGAGGAACGGCAGGTACCGGTCGAGTTCCTTGGCGATGACGGCCGGGTAGGCCCCGAACTCGTCGAGCACCGTCAGGAAGGTCTCGATGAGGCCGTCGATGGCGAAGAAGGCGTCGGGCAGCGCGACGCGGCGCACCACGGAGCAGAAGACGTCGCCCTCGTTCCATTGCGCGCCGGCGAGTTCGGCTGCCATCGATCCATAGCCGCGGAGCACCACCTGCAGGCCGTTGACGCGCTCGCACGAACGGGTGTTCATCTTGTGCGGCATCGCCGACGAGCCGACCTGCCCGGCCTGAAAACCTTCGGTGACGAGTTCGTGGCCCGCCATCAGGCGAACGGTGTGCGCGAAGGACGACGGACCGGCACCGACCTGGACCAGGGCGGAGACGACCTCGTGGTCCAGCGAGCGGGGGTACACCTGGCCGACGCTGGTGAGCGTGTGACGGAAGCCGAGGTGATCGGCGACGATCCGCTCGAGCGCGACGAGTTTGGCCGAGTCGCCGCCGAACAGGTCGAGCATGTCCTGCGAAGTGCCCATCGGGCCCTTGATTCCGCGCAGCGGGTAGCGCGCGATCAGTTCCTGCAGGCGTGACAGAGCCAGCAACAGTTCGTCGGCGGCAGATGCGAAGCGCTTACCGAGAGTCGTGGCCTGAGCTGCGACATTGTGGCTGCGCCCGGCCATGACGAGCGAGGAGTACTCGGCTGCGCGTTCGGCCAAGCGCTTGGCCACGGCGACCCCGTGCCCGTGGACGTGTTCGAGTGAACGCAGAATCTGCAGCTGCTCGACGTTCTCGGTGAGGTCGCGGCTGGTGAGGCCCTTGTGGATGTGTTCGTGGCCGGCGAGGGCGTTGAACTCCTCGATCCGAGCCTTGACGTCGTGCCGGGTGATTCGTTCACGCTCGGCGATCGACGCAAGGTCCACCTGGTCGACGACCGCTTCGTAATCCGCGACGGCGGCGCTCGGGACGTCGACTCCGAGGGAGGACTGCGCGCGCAGCACCGCGATCCACAGTTGACGTTCCAGGACGATCTTGTGCTCCGGTGACCACAGCTCCACCAGTTCGGGACTTGCGTAGCGGGTGGCCAGGACATTCGGGATGCTCACGAGCGACCAGCTTACGTGGCCCTGTCATTCGGCTGGTGCGACGACGTCGATGACGGCCAAGAGCATGCTGCGCGCCATGCCGCGCGGATCGGGGTCCACCTCGCTGAGGGCACCGACGACCGCACCGTCGACCACGGCCACCAGCCGACGAAGCTGCTCTTCGCGCACGCTTCGTCCGGACCTGCGCAGCACGTCGGTGAGTAGATCGTCGATCTGTGCGCGCAACCGCAGTTGCACCTCACGCAGTTCTGGATGCCGGGCGGAGGCGATGAAACGCTCGTATCTCGCGATCAGGTGCTCGTGTCCGTCCTGTGCGCCGATGAGCAGGTCGACGATCAGATCGACCGTCGACTCCATCTTGCGTGAGCAGGTGCCCTCGTCGTCGATCCGGCCGCGCATGACCTCGATTTCGCGGGTTCCGACGATGTCGACGGCCGCAGCGACCAGGTCGCCGAGGGATTCGAAATAGTAGGTCGTCGATGCGAGCGGCAGCCCGGCCCGTGCAGCAACCGATCGGTGCCGAACCGCGTCGAACCCACCCTCGACGAGGAGGTCCGCAGCCGCCGACGCCAGTGCCTGGCGGCGGCGCACCCCCTTGGGAGTCGCACCCGACACCTTGTGCTGCGACTCGGTCGGACCTGCGGACATTCAAGTTATCGTGCCAGCTCGAGGCCCTTCGTCGGACTGCTTTGGCGCTATGGAATTGTCAGTGCTCGTGGCACATCGAACGATCGACCTCCGCTCCGACACCATCACCCGTCCCGATTCGGTCATGCGCAGAGCCATGGCCGAGGCCGATGTGGGTGACGATGTCCTCGATCACGATCCGACGATGGCGGCACTGGAAGAAGCGGTGGCAGGGCTGCTCGGTTTCGAGTCGGCACTGTGGGTCCCCTCGGGTTCGATGGGAAACATGATCGCGCTGATGCTGCATCTGCAGCGCGGCGATCGATTCCTGGCACCCGAGCATGCGCACGTCCTCGGTTCCGAACTCGGTACCGCCGCGTGGTTGGCGGGCGGGATGCCCGACGCGCTCCCGCACGACGGTGGGCCCGGGCGTCCGCTGGCGTCGACGGTGCGCGCGAAGGCAGGCGGTGCCGGACCGTACTTCACGCTGCGGACGACGCTGCTGTCACTCGAGAACACTCACAACTTCGCAGGCGGCGCCGCCTTCGGTCCGGCCGAGTGGGCCGAACTCGTTGCTGCCGGACGTGATTGCGGACTGAGCATTCATCTGGACGGCGCACGACTGTGGAATGCCGCTGTGGCCCTCGATGTTCCGATCGCGTCGTTGGCCGCCGGCGCCGACACGGTGCAGGTGTGCTTGAGCAAGGGCCTCGGCGCACCGGTCGGGTCGGTGCTGGTCTCCGACGCCGATCGAATTCACGAAGCACGACGGGTCCGAAAGATGTTGGGCGGCGGCGTTCGTCAGGGCGGAGTCCTGGCCGCGGCCGGATTGGTCGCCCTCGATCGAATCGGCGATCTGGCCGCCGATCACGCCAACGCATCGGCACTCGCCGGTGGACTGCGCGAGCGGAATTGGGATGTGGCGGAGCCCGAGACGAACATCGTGCTGGCATCGGTTCCCGATCCGGCGGCGACGGTCGCGGAGTTGGACGCGCTCGGCATCGCCGCAGTGACGGTTGCCGGCAAGGTGCGCTTCGTCACGCACCGAGATGTCAGTGCCGCCGATATCGACGAGGCACTCAGTAGGTTGTGAACCCGCGCAGCCGCGTCAACGCCGCCTCGACATCGGCAGTGGTCCCCGCGAACGAAAAGCGCACAGTCGTATGGCCGCGCACGGTGTCGAAATCGACACCCGGCGCCAACGCGACTCCGGTCCGCGCCAAGACCTGCGCGCACCATGCCCGCGAATCGTCGGTGAGATGCGCGATGTCGGCGTACACGTAGAACGCGCCGTCGGCCGGTGCGAGATCGGTGATGCCCATGGCCGGCAGACCGTCGAGCAGAATCTGCCGGTTGACGGCGTAACGCCGGACGTGTGAATCCAACTCCGTGCGCGATTGTTCGGTGAACGCCGCGATGGCGGCAACCTGGGAGATCGCGGGCGGGCACACCGTCATGTTCGAGGCCAATCGCTCGACGGCTCTTCGCAATCGAGACGGCAACAGCATCCATCCCAACCGCCACCCGGTCATCGAGAAGTACTTCGACACCGATCCGATCGCCACGGATTCCTTCGAAGTCTCCCAGGCACTGGAGGTGTGCGCGCCGTACGAAATGCCGTGGTAGATCTCGTCCGAGATCAGCAGCGTTCCGTGCTCGTCGCACCAGCGAGCGATGGCCGCGAGCTCGTCCGCATCGATGATCGTGCCGGTTGGGTTGGCAGGGCTGGCGATGATGAGGCCGGCGGGCGGCTCGGGCAGCTGCTCGAGCATGGCGACGGTCGGCTGAAACCGCGTGCCTGCCAGAGTGTCCAATTCGACGACCCGGCAACCCAAGGCCGCCAATGTGTTTCGGTACGCCGGATATCCCGGCCTCGCCATGACGACGGTGTCCCCCACGTCGAACGCCGCGAGAAACAGCAGGGTGAACGCGCCGGAGGATCCGGTGGTGACGACCACGTCGTCGGCGTCGACGGTGATCCCGTATCGCTCGCTGTGATACTCGGCGATCGCCTGCCGCAGCGGCAGGATGCCCAGCGTCTCGGTGTAGCCGAGCAGGTGCGCATCCAGTGCATCACGAGTGGCGCGCAACACCGGCTCGGGCGCGCGGGTCGACGGCTGCCCCGCTGCCAGGGACAGCACGTCGCCGTGGGTGCGCGCCCGCTCGGCAGCTGCGGCGAACACATCCATGACATGGAACGGCTCGACCCTCGATCGCTGGGATTCACTGTGCATTGTCTCGACACTACTGATGTGAATGTCCACTATTTCGCTCGCCAGACGGGATCGCGATCGTGACTGCACAATGTGGACACTCAGGTCAGTGCCTTCCGCCGACGTCGCACGGTCTCGATGATCTGCCGCAACACGTAGTCCAGATCCGTCATCACCATCGCAGCCGAGTAGCGCAGCACGAGCCATCCGTCGAGTGTCAGAGCGTTCTGCCGAACCCTGTCGTTGGTGAACACTTCCGGTGCGCTGTGGAACTCACGTCCATCGATTTCGACGATCACGCGCGCCCGGCGATCCAGCAAATCCGCATAGTACGGCCCCACCTCGGCGTTGATCTCCAGAAAGTAGCCCGCGGAGGTGAGTGCCCGTGCCACCAGGCGTTCGGGTTCGGACAGAGTGCGCGGGCACCCCAGGCGTAGCTGCCTCCTCACCTCGGTGATGCCGGCCATCCCCGCTGACTTCTCGCATTGGATCGCCACTGCGCGCCAGCTCACCGCGCGACTGAGCGCAGAGTCGAAGAATTTCTCCAGCGCGGGACGGGTCAGCGATACGGCGACGTCGATGACGGACTGCTCGATGGTCACGACCGGCAGACCGTGGGCGAAGCTCGACTCGTCGAGACTGCGACGATACGCCCGCAGCCACTTCGGACCGCGCGGCCTCGAGCTGCGGGGAACGGTGATCTCCACCTGCTCGGGTTCGTGATCGAGCAGGTTCCACCACCACGCCGCAGTGCGGTGACTGAGCACTGCGTGCGGCTGCCACAGTGTCGCGGCAACGCAGCGATCGCGAAACGTCGGTTCGCCCGTGCAGTAGATACTCGGAAGCAGACGGGTCAGTGTGCCGACCCCGGTCCGGTAGACGATTGCGCCCTCGCTGACGCCGTCGTCCAGCAACTGTTGCCTCGTGTAAACCCCCACGGGTGACAGCCTGGCGTCGAACAGCTCCCCGTTGGCGGGCGATTCGAGAAATGTGGATGGCGCTGCTACCTGTGGACTACTGACCTGAGTGTCCACTTTTCGACCCGGTGCACGGTATCGGGTGTGCTAGGCGAAATTGTGGACACCGACCGCATCTACAGCGAGATACGACCCTCGACTGCAGCCAATCCGATATCGGTACGGAAGTGGCTGCCCGGCAGTCGGATTCCTGCGATCCGGGAGTAGGCGTCGTCTCGGGCGGCGGTGAGATCGAATCCGGTACCGACGACGCTCAGTACTCGGCCACCGGCGGAGACCACAACGCCGTCCTCGACGGCAGTGCCTGCGTGCAGGACGCCTGCTCCGTCGGAACCGAGAATCTCGTCGCCGGTGCGCGGACGTCCGGGGTAGTTCTCGGCGGCGATGACGACAGTGACGGCGGCACCGTCTGCCCATTCCAGCGCGGGCAACGACGCCAAAGTCCCGGTGGCGGTTGCGTTCAACACGGTACCGAGAGGTGTCTTCAGCAGAGCGAGTACGGCTTGGGTCTCGGGATCACCGAAGCGACAGTTGAATTCGACCACCGCCGGGCCGTCGGCCCCCATCGCCAACCCGGCGTACAGCAGACCGGAGAATGGCACACCGCGCTGGACCATCTCGGCGGCAACAGGTTTCACCACATCGCGGACGATCTCGTCGACAGCGCCTTCGGGCAACCACGGCAACGGGGTGTATGCACCCATGCCGCCGGTGTTGGGCCCGGTATCTCCGTCGCCGACGCGTTTGTGGTCCTGCGCGGGCAGCAGCGGCACGACGGTCTCGCCGTCGACGAGGCAGAAGAGGGAGACCTCGGGGCCGTCGAGGAACGATTCGAGGAGCACCGGGTGGCCGTTCTCGAGGAGTTCGGCGGCGTGTGCGCGGGCGACGAGCCGATCGGTGGTGACGACGACGCCCTTGCCTGCGGCCAGGCCGTCGTCCTTGACCACCCAGTTGGGACCGAAACGGTCCAGGGCTGCGTCGAGCAGCGCGGGCGAGTCGACGATTTCGCTGTGCGCGGTCCGCACACCCGCAGCGGTCATCACATCCTTGGCGAACGCCTTGGAGCCCTCGATGCGAGCGGCATCAGCGGACGGGCCGAACGCAGCGATACCTGCCTCACGAAGTGCATCGGCCACGCCGAGCACCAGGGGGACCTCTGGTCCGATGACAACGAGATCGACGCCGAGTTCCTTGGCCAGCGCGGTCACCGCCTCACCCGAGGCCACGTCGACCGCGTGCTGCTCGGCGAGCTTTGCAGTGCCTGCGTTACCGGGAGCCACGAAGAGCTTCTCGACCGACGGGTCGGCCTTCAACGCAAGGAGAAGGGCGTGCTCTCGAGCACCGGAACCAATGACTAGTACGCGCACAGTGCATCAGACTATCTGCTCGACGCAAAAGCGCCCCGCACCTGACATGGTGCGGGGCTCTTTCGTGGTGGTCCGTGTTACTTCGAGAGGTCGTAGAACGTCACGCTGTCGACCGTGGTCGCGGTGAAGTTCTCGGCGACCCAGGCCGATATCGCAGCCGAGGTACCCGACTGCATTCCCGGGACGGCACCGCCGATGAAGTAGTGAATCCGTCCGTCGGCGACGTACTGCTCGAATTCGGCGAGTGTCGGCGAGGGGTCGGTACCGTTGAATCCGCCCACGGGCATGACGGGATCCTCGGTGGCCAGTTGGTACCCCGCGGCGGTGTTGGCTCCGACGGTCGCCGCCACCCAGGTGTACGAATCCGCGTTCTGCTCGAGCATGGCTGTGATCGCTGCCGTGGGTGTGCTGGCCTCGAGCAGACCACCCATCCCGCGGCCGATCTCCGACACATGACCGGCTGCGGGTGCCTGCCCGGGAGCCCCGGTGCGACCGGGGAATCCGGCCGGCAGTTGCATACCGGCAGGAATGGCACCTCGGCCTCCGTGGCCCTCGCCCATGCCCTTGCCCATGCCCATGCCGCCGAATCCGCGCATGCCGGTGCTCGGCCCGGCCGAGACGATCGATCCGGTGTGCGGGGTGACGATCGTGTCGGCCGCGTACGCCGTCGGACCGGCCAGACCGGCGAACATCACCGCAAGGATCGACACTGCCGCCAACCGGCCACGGGTCAGGGCGGGGATCAGCAGGGCCGTCGCGGCGAGCACTCCGACGACGACGATCGTCCACTTCAGCCACGGCACGAAACTCGCACTGCGCCCGAGCAACACCCAGGCCATCGCAACCGTCGCCGCCACCGCGACCGCCATCGCGATCCGCACCCACCACCTCTCGCGCCGACGCCACGCCATCACACTGCCGATGCCGATCAGCGCGGCAATGGCAGGCGAGAGTGCAACTGTGTAGTACGCATGGAAGATCCCCGCCATGAAGCTGAACGTCAGACCGGTGACGAGCACCCACGAACCCCAGACGATCAACGACGCACGCCGACCGTTCGATCGAGGAGATCTGCCGCACAACACGAGTCCGACCACCAGCAGGATCAGCGCCGCCGGGAGCAGCCAGGCGATCTGGCCTCCCTGGGAGGCGTCGAACATGCGGGAGATGCCGGTTTCGCCCCACATCGAGCCGCCACCCGCACCCCCGAAGCCACCGCGGGTGACGCTTCCGGTCTCGTCGCCGCTGAGCCGGCCGAATCCGTTGTAGCCGAACGTGAGCTCGAGGATCGAATTGTTCTGCGATCCACCGACCCACGGCCGTGAGGATGCGGGCCAGAATTCGACGATCAGCAGCCACCATCCGGCCGAGACGATCATCGCACCGAGCGCGCCGAACAGCTGCAGCACTCGGGTGACGAGCTTGGGCGGTCCGGCAATCAGGTAGGTCAGCGCCAGCGGCGGCACCACGAGCATCACCTGGAGTTGCTTGGTGAGGAATCCGAATCCGACGAACATCCCGGTGAGCAACAGCCACGTGGTCTTTCCGGTCTCGACACCGCGCAGCAGGGCCCAGACCGCCGCGATCATCAGTAGTACGAGCAACGCATCGGGGTTGTTGAACCGGAACATCAGTGCCGCGACCGGGGTGAGGGCCAGTACCAGGCCGGCGAGCAAGCCTGCGGCGGCGCCGAAGTGGCGCTTGACGGTGGCGCGGAGCAGTGCCACCGAGGCGACGCCGAGCAGTACCTGCGGCACCAGCATCGCCCAGGTACTGAGCCCGAACAGACGCACCGACAGCGACATCAGCCACAGTGACATCGGCGGCTTGTCGACGGTGATCGAATTGCCGGCATCGGAGGATCCGAAGAAGAAGGCCTTCCAGGACACCGAACCTGCTTGTACGGCAGCAGAATAGAAAGAATTGGCCCAGCCCGACGCTCCGAGGTCCCACAGGTAGGCGACACCGGTGCCGACCAACAGCGCAGCGGTGGCGATCCATTCCCACCGGGGGGAGGTCGCGGGCGCGGATTCCGCGGCCGGTGAGGGCCGCTCGATCGTCGTCGTCACCGGCTCGGCTCCACCGTGGCCGGTGCGAGCGCCGACTCCGGGTTACGGAAGACCCATCGCAGAGCTACGAATCGGCACACGGTGGCGACGAGGTTGGCAACGATGAGGACGGCGAGTTCGACGTGCCGGTCGACGCCGGGAGCCCAGGCATGCAGTACTGCGAGCGACCCGCTGGTGACGACGAGGGCGAAGCCGAAGATCACCAGCCCTTGCAGTTGCTGCTTGCCTGCCCCGTCGGAGCCTCTGACCCCGAATGTGAAGGCGCGGTTGGCCGCTGTATTGAGTACCGCGGTGATCAGCAACCCGACGAAGTTGGCGGCCTGGGCCCCGATCAACGGGTGCAGCACGAGGTACAGCAGAGCGTAGGCGACGGTGCTGGCGATACCGATGATGCCGAATCTCACCATCTGGCTGATCATTCCGTGCGGCACACCGGGTACGAGCGGTTCCCGGCCCAGGCTTCGGCGTAGTTCGGCGACGGGCAGCACTCCGGTGGCCAGCGCGCGGCCGACGCGCCAGCATCCCCGCAAGTCCTCGACGGCGGTGTCGACGATGTCGACGCTGCTGTTCGGATCGTCGACCCAGTCGACGGGTACTTCGTGAATCCGCAGCCCGACTTTCTCTGCGATGACGAGCAATTCGGTGTCGAAGAACCATCCGGTGTCTTCGACGAGCGGGAGCAATTGCCTGGCCACGTCGGTGCGCATAGCTTTGAACCCGCACTGGGCATCGGAGAATCGCGCGCGCAGCGAGGTACGCAGAATGAGATTGTAACTGCGCGAGATGAATTCACGTTTGGCTCCGCGGACCACCCGAGACGACCGGTTCAATCGCGATCCGATCGCGAGGTCCGAGTGCCCGGACATCAGGGGTGCGATCAGCGGCATCAGCGCGTTGAGGTCGGTCGAGAGGTCGACATCCATGTAGGCCACGACATCTGCCGTCGATGTCGACCACACTGCCTTGAGTGCGCGTCCGCGGCCTTTCTCGTCCAGATGACGGACTCGAACTCCGTCGATCTGCTCGGCGAGACGATGCGCGACGGTGAGGGTGCCGTCGGTGCTGGCGTTGTCGGCGATGGTGATGCTCGACCGAAACGGGATCCGGTCCTCGAGATGCTCATGGAGACGACGAATGCACTGTTCCAGGTCGGCCTCTTCGTTGTAGACCGGGATGACCACCTCGAGCGTGGCAGTGGTGTTCGAGCCGGGCCGCGGGCCCGCTGCTCGGGCGAGGGAATTCGTTGTCATGTCGACAAGGCTCGGGTGCAGAGCTGGACCCTGCCTGCGATGAACCTGGCAATCACCTGGGAGGGCAGCAGGGCAGCAGGGAGTCAGGAGCGCAACCTGTGGAGTGACCGGTGAACAAGACCTTGTATGAGGCATCCTGTTCCCATGGCTTCCATTTTCAGCAAGATCATCGCCGGCGAGATTCCAGGTCGCTTCGTCTGGCAGGACGACGATGTGGTCGCGTTTCTGACGATCGCCCCGGTCACCCAGGGCCACACGTTGGTGGTGCCGCGGGAGGAGATCGACCAGTGGCAGGACGTGGACGGTGCCGTGTTCGCCAAGGTCACTGCCGTCGCGCAGATCGTCGGCCAGGCCGTCCGGACGGCGTTCGACGCGCCCCGCGCCGGACTGCTGATTGCCGGGCTCGAGGTGCCGCATCTGCACCTGCACGTGTTCCCGGCGTACGAGATGGGGAACTTCGACATCTCCGGTGCGGATCCGAACCCTTCACCGGAGTCGCAGGACGAGGCCGCGAGCACGCTGCGGGCGGCCCTGCGCGATCTCGGCCACGCGGCACACGTGCCGGACTGACTCTCGCTCAGCGCAGGGGCTCGAGTAGCCGTCGACGCGTTCGTAGTTGCATCGACACCTCGTCGGATCGAGTGTCGGGGTCGTAACCGGGTCCGATGTCGGTGTCGATGTCCTGCGGGCCCGGTGCCACGCCGCATTCGGGGCACAGTCCCAGTGGTCCGAGGTCGGTTCCGCAGGGAGCGTGCAGGAATCGCCGACGCCGCCCTTCGGGTTTCGCGGTCTGTTCCTCACCCCAGTAGGTCAGGGCGAACAGAGCGGGCCACAGTCCTTCGAGGGCGGCTGTGGGGACGTAGTCGTCGTGTCCGCCTTCTGCGGTGCGGGCTCGTTTCTCGAGGATCCCGGCGTCGACGAGTGCTCCGAGTCGTTGAGTGAGGACGGCTTTGGAGATGTCGAGGTGGACCAGGAAGTCGCCGAAGCGCCGGATGCCGAAGAAGCAGTCACGCACGATGAGCATCGTCCATCGCTCGCCGACGAGTTCGAGGGCGCGGGCCAGGGAGCAGTCCTGGCGGGCATAGTCGATTCCGAGTGCCATGGCGTGATCCTACAGTCTGTTGACCGAACCAAGTTGGGCGTTTACAGTTCGATCACCAGACCAGAAGGACGAAGATGACCCACTCCGCGCCCTCACCCACCGGCACAGCGAACAGCACCCGAGCTCTGTCTGTCGCGGCCCTCGGCACGCTGCTGACGCTGATGGCGTTCACCGCGCCGCTCGCGACCATCAACAGCACCGCGGCCGATCTGATGTCGGACGCCGCAGGACGAACGTGGATTCTCAGTTCCATGAGCATCGGTCTCGCAGCCGCGTTGCTCACCACCGGAACGGTCGCCGACGATTTCGGTCGTCGCCGCACGTTCGTGCTCGGTGCCGCGGTGCTTGCCCTAGGCGCGGTCGTCTGCGCCGTCGCCCCCAACACACTGACCTTCGTGCTGGCCCGCATCCTGCAGGGCCTCGGCGGCGCTGCCGTCATGGCATCGAGCCTGGGCATCATCGCGCACACCCACCCGGCCGGTCCCGTTCGCGCCAAGGCAAGCGGAGTATGGGGCGCAAGCGTGGGTGCCGGCATCGCGCTCGGCCCGTTGCTGGCCGCCGTCCTGGATCGCTGGGCGAGTTGGCGCGAAGCCTACGTGGTGCTGGCCGTGGCCACAGCCGTGCTGACCGTGGCCGCACATGTGCTCGTCGAGGAATCCACGTCCGACGCACCCAGAGGGCTCGACCCACTCGGCGCACTGCTGTTGGCGACGGGCGTCGGTGCATTGTTGGCCGCATTGGTCGAGGGCAGGCAGGGGTGGACCACTCTCGTCCCGATCCTGCTGTTCGTTCTCGCCGCACTCCTGCTGGTCGGCTTCGTCGTCTTCGAATTGCGAAGCACAACAGCGATGCTCGACCTCGCTCTGTTTCAGCACCCGCCGTTCGTCGCCGCGACGGTTGCAGCGCTGGCCACGGGCGGCGGGATCATCGCATTGATGTCGTACATGTCAGGATTTCTCGGCATCGCGCTCGGCATCGATGCGCTCGGTGCCGCCCTACTGTTGTTCGGCTGGTCGGCCACGTCCGTGGTCACCGCCTTGCTGGCCCGCAGACTGCCCGCCTCGGTCGGTGGCCGCACGCAACTTGCCGTCGGTCTCGTGGGCGTCGCCATCGGGATGGTGATGCTGACGGGGTTGTCCGAGAACGCATCCTGGCCACGGCTTCTCCCCGGCCTACTCGTGGCCGGAGTCGCCAGCGGGGTACTCAACGCTGCACTGGGACGCGAGGCCGTGGCCGGAGTCCCCGCTGGGCGAGCAGGGATGGGCAGTGGCGCGAACAACACCGCGCGCTACGTGGGCTCTGCCATCGGTGTCACCATCGTCGCGGTGGTCGCAGTTCCTGTAGGCGCGAGTGCCAGCGGCGTTGTCGCACTCGTACACGGCTGGAATACCGCAGCCCTGGTCACCGCAGCGATCTCGGTGTTCGGAGCCGTGGTGGTGGCGGCGTCACGAACCAGGAACTGACGAATACTCCTGTTCCGGTCGACCGGTGGACCCGTAGCGCAACTGCATGCGCAGCCGTCCCTTGGATACCAGTGTTGCCAGGTAGCGCTGCGCCGTCGCCCGCGAAATCCCTATGGCGGCTGCAACTTCGCCCGCCGACATCGGCTCGGACGTACCGCGGACGGCGTCGAGAACCAGATCGCGGGTGACCGACTGCGAGGTCGGCGTCGGGGCAGATGGGCGTGGGCGCAGCGCGTCGAGTCCACTGTCGATATCGGCCTGACCGAGCTCCTCCGAACGATCGAGGGCGGCGCGGTAGGCAACGTAGCCGGTGAGACGGTCGACCAATGCCGAGCGCGGAAACGGCTTCACCAGATACGTCCAGGCACCCGCGATCATCGCAGCTCGCACCGTCGGCTGATCGGCGGCGGCCGAAAGCACCATTGCCTCGCACGGAAGTTCGCGCACCAGTTCGATGCCGGAGCCATCGGGCAGGTAGACATCGACCAATGCCAGATCGAACGACCGGGTCGCCAACAGCTCACGCGCCTGCGCGATACTCGTCGCCACCGCGACCACCTCGTAGCCCTCGATCGAGTTCACCAGTGCCGCGTGCAGATCCGCCACCCGAAAGTCGTCGTCCACCACCAGAACTCTCATTGCGATACCTCGTTGTCGTGTAGCGCACCCGGTATCGACGCGATGAACACCGCGCCGCCTCTGCCGTTCTCCGCGGTGATCCGCCCGCCGACATCGGCCAGAGTCACATCGCCGCCGCGGGTACGTGCGATCTGACGACTCAGTGCCAGGCCCACTCCCCGGCCGCCGGGCGTTTCTGCGGTCGATTTCGTCGACACACCCTCGACGAACACCTGATCCGATGGCATGTCCACGCCGTCGCCGGAATCGAGGACCACGATATGGAGCGTCGAATGATCCTGCACCAGTTCCACTTCCACCTCCGCAGGCCGACGAACCCCCAACCGTGCCGCATCGATCGCATTGTCGACGAGATTTCCCAGCACCGTGGTCACGTCCACCGGAACGGCCAGCTCACCGCCCACCCAGGTGTTCTCGCCCAACACCAACCGCACTCCGCTCTCACGCGCATGTGCGGCCTTGGCTGTCAGGAACGACCGAAGATAGGCATCGGAGACGGCATCGATGCCCTCGATCGATTCCGACCTCGAACCGATTCCGAGGATATCGTCGATGTATTGCGAGGCCCGATCCGGGTGCCCTTCGTGCAGCAAGCCACTGACCAGATGCATCCGGTTCGCGAACTCGTGACGTTGTGCGCGCAGTACGGCGGACATCGACTGCACCGCGTCGAGCTGACGCGTCAGGGTTTCCACATCGGTCCGGTCGCGCACCGTCAGCACGGTACCCAGATCACGGCTGTCGCGCAGCACTTTTCGGGCGGCTGCAATGACCACCACCTCGTTCACGGCGGCGAGCACCGGCTCGGCCGTCGGAGTTTCGATGACCTCGAGCAGCCGCGGGGTCAGACCGATGTCCTCCACCCGCATCCCCGGCCTGCCGTCGATCGAGAGCAGCGTGCGCGCCTCGTCGTTGACGACCGTCACCACCCCGTCCGGGTCGATTGCCACCACGCCCTCACCGATTCCGTGCAGCACGGCCTCCTGTTCACGCACGAGTTCGGCCAGTTCCTCCGGCTCGAGCCCCAGGGTCAGTCTTTTCCACCTGCGCGCCAACAGAATCGAACCGACCAGGCCCAACAACAGCACGCCACCGGTGACCAACCCTCCGTTGATCAGATCCTTCGACATTTCGGTGCGAACGGCCGTCGTCGAAATGCCGACGCTTACTTCACCGATCACCACGTCCCTCGAACCGAGTGCCAACACAGGCACTTTCGCGCGTACGGAGTCGCCGAGGGTGCCGCGCTGCTGCTCGACCACCTCGTTTCCGGCCAGCGCGCCCGAGGGGTCGGTGCTGACGCGTTGACCGAGAACGGTGGGGTCCGGGTGCGCCAACCGCAGACCACGATCATCGGTGATGACGACGAACAAGGCATCGGTGCGAATCCGAGCACCTTCGGCCGCGCGTTGCAATGCCCCGCCTGCCAGCACTCCCGCAGGTGCGGCATCGGTGCCCGCGGTGTCGGCGGCCGAGAACTGCTCGACGAGCGAACGGACCTGCGGATCCGACGCCACCGTCCGCGCGACCGCGAGGGCGCGTTCACCGTATTCCTCGCTCGCCTGCCTGCCACTGCTGATCGCGAACACTCCGAACGCCACCGCCAGAGCCACCGCCACCAGTGCGGCCTGCAACAACAGCACCTGAGTCCTCAATCGCACTCGGCCAGGCTATGCCCAGAACACACCTTTGGGGTCATTCCGCAGGCTCCACTTCCGGGCCGTGAGCACAATGCGCAAAAGGCTCTTTACGTCGCTTGCGCGGGTAGTGCGCACAACAGCGACCCTGTGACGCCGGTTACGTAACTTCAGTCACACACCGAGTCCGACCGGACCCACCTCACACATTCGACAAGGAGTGCACGATGTTGGTGATACTCGGCTTCCTCATGGTCGCCGCCTTCATGTTCTTGATCCTGACGAAGAGAGCAACGCCCGTCGTCGCACTCACTCTCGTGCCCGTCATCTTCGGTCTGCTGGCCGGTGCCGGGCTCGGCATCGGCGATATGATCACCGACGGCATCAAATCGCTGGCCCCCACTGCAGCCCTGCTCTTCTTCGCCATCATCTTCTTCGGAATCATGATCGACGTCGGACTCTTCGATCCGCTGGTCCGCGGCATCTTGCGGGTCGTTCGCAACGATCCGATGAAACTCGTTGTCGGAACCGCTGTTCTGGCCATGGTCGTCTCGCTGGACGGTGACGGCTCGACGACGTTCATCATCGTCACGTCCGCCCTGTTGCCGCTGTATCTCAAACTCGGTGTCAGCCCGGTGATTCTGACGGTCGTCGCCGGTCTCGCCAACGGCACGATGAACATCATTCCGTGGGGCGGCCCGACGGTTCGCGCTGCTTCTGCTCTCGGAATCTCCCCGTCCGAGGTTTTCGTTCCGATGGTTCCCTCGATGATCGTGGGCCTGATCATCGTGCTGCTCTTCGCCGTTCACCTGGGCATCATGGAACGCCGACGCATCGGCAAGCTGATCTACGAGCCCGAACTGGTGGCCTCCGGTGGTGGCGGGGGCAGTATCGGTAGGAGCGGCACGGCAACCGGCGGGGCGGGCACCGGTGGATCGGACGACGGCGAATCGGGTCAGTTCTTCGACGGCCTCGACCCCAACCGCGCCACTCTGCGCCCGAAGCTGCTGTGGTTCAACGCTGCTCTGACGGTCAGCCTGCTCGTCATCCTCGTCATGGATGTCCTCCCGATTCCGGTGCTGTTCATGATCGCGGCCTCGATCGCATTGACGGTCAACTTCCCCAAGGTCAAGGAGCAGGGCGACGCGATCGCTCGGCATTCGTCCTCCATCGTCTCGGTGGTCGCGATGGTTCTTGCTGCGGCGATCCTCACCGGCGTCTTCCAGGGCACCGGAATGGTCGAGGCCATGGCCGAGTGGCTGCTCAACGTGATCCCGTCCGGTATGGGCCCGTACCTGGCCGTCATCACCGGCATTCTCAGCATCCCGCTGACGTTCTTCATGACCAACGACGCCTTCTACTTCGGGGTCTTGCCGGTGCTGACCGAGACTGCGGGCAAGTACGGCATCGACCCCGTCGAGATGGCCCGTGCCTCGATCACCGGCCAGCCCGTGCACCTGCAGAGCCCGCTGGTTCCCGCCATCCTGCTGCTGGTCACCCTCGCCGGAGTCTCGTTGGCCGATCACCACAAGAAGGTGCTGTGGCGAGCAGTGGTCGTGTCCCTGGCCATGCTGGCCGTCGGCGTCGTCCTCGGCCAGATTCCGTTCGGCTGAACCCCACCCCCACTTCGTAGGAGAAACCGCATGACTGTCGGCGTACTGCACAACAATGCACCCGAGGGCCGCGCCGCCCTGGCGGCCGCGGTTCGCGAGGCCCGTATCCGAGAAACCGATCTCGTCGTCCTGCACGCACTGTCCGGATCTGCCGAACCGGCTGCCGAGACGGTCGAGACTCAGGCGGTGTCCACTGCCGTGGACTCCGCGTTGAGCGATCTCGATCACGCCGGTGCCGTCACCTGGTCCGTGGCAGTGGGCCGACCCGATCCCGACGCCGTGAGCACCGTGTTGGCATTGGTGGAGGAGCACAAGTCCGACATCCTGGTCGTCGGCTCGCGCCATCGCTCGGCCGTCGGCAAGTTCCTGATGGGACAGACGATTCAACGCCTGCTCCTCGAGATTCCGGTTCCGGTTCTGCTGGTCAAGTCCGGAGCATGAGTGCGTCCGACCGGATGAGCCGAGCGCTCGGGGCCGACGGCACCGTCCTCGCGAATCAACCGTCCTCGCGAATCAGCCGTCGGCGCGGGGTAATTCGACCCGGAACCTCGCGCCCTTCCCCGGGACGCTCTGCACGCTCACGGTGCCACTGTGAGCAGCCACCAACGCCGCAACGATCGACAACCCGAGACCGCTGCCACCACTCTCGCGGGTCCGCGAGGAGTCCGCTCGATAGAAGCGCTCGAAGACGTGAGCGGCCTCGTCTTCACTGAGACCGGGCCCGGTGTCCTGCACGTCGAGCAGCACCGACGACCGGGTCGTCTCGACGCACACGGTGATCGACGCAGTGTCGGGGGTGTGCCGAACTGCGTTTCCGACGAGGTTCGCCACCACCTGACGCAGCCGTGGGTCATCGCCGATGACTTCGGGAATCCCTTGCTCTGCCATCACTTTCAGTGTGATGTCTCGGCCGGGCGAGATCGCCGTGGCGTCGTGGACGGCATCGGCGGCGATGGTCAGCACGTCGACCCGGCGCATGTCGAGAGGGCGTTGGGCATCGAGCCTGGCCAGCATGAGCAGGTCCTCGACGAGCAGACCCATACGCGCCGACTCGCCTTCGATACGCGTCATCAGCAACGAGATGTCACTCATCGCGCCCTGCCGATACAGTTCGGCGAATCCGCGAATCGTCGTCAGCGGCGTCCGCAGTTCGTGGCTGGCATCGGCGACGAACCTGCGCATCCGGTCTTCCGATGCACGGGCCGCCTCCTCCGAGGCCGCGGTTGCGGCGAACGCGCGCTGGATCTGCGAGAGCATTCCGTTCAGGGCCGCCGACAACCGACCCACCTCGGTCTTCTCACTCCATTCGGGTACGCGGCGATGCAGATCCCCGGCCGCGATGGCCGCCGCAGTCGTCTCCACCTCGCGGAGGGGACGAAGACTGCGTCGCACCACGAAGTAGGCCATCACACCCAGCGCGAGCAACACGGCCGCGCCGATGTAGAACTGCAGTACCACGAGCCTGCCGACGGTCATCTGATTGGCGCTGAGCGACATTCCCACGGTGGTCGAACCTGCGCTGTTGGTCACCGTGATCACCCGCCACTGCTTCGACGGGTCACCCTCGGACCCGACGGTTTTCGGGATCGCCGACGGCGGGCCCGACAGGTCCGGACCGTCGTTGGCCACATCGTTGATCGGGCCGCGCACGGTACCGTCCGTGGCCACCGAGCGAACGAAGAAGTTCGACGGGGGCCGACCCGGGTTCGGCTCGTCCAGCGGCGGGAGCGGGCGGGCGTCGGGTTGCGCCCACCCACGGGAGGCCTCCACCAGTTGGCTGTCCAGGCGACGCATCAGAGACGTCTCGAGCGAGGTCGTCACCGCCACTCCCGACGCCAACAGGCCCACCCCGACCAGAAGCAGCAGCGCCGCGACCAAGGTCAGTCGCAGCGGGAGATGTCGCAGCCGTGCCCGAAGCCCCCTCACCGTGGCCGGCGCATGACGTATCCGACTCCTCGCAGCGTGTGGATCAGGCGGGTATCGCCTGTGTCGACCTTGCGTCGCAAGTAGGACACGTAGGACTCCACCACTCCCACTTCGCCGCCGAAATCGTAGTGCCACACATGATCGAGGATCCGCGGCTTGCTCAACACGGTTCCCGCGTTGACCATGAAATACCGCAACAGCGTGAACTCGGTGGGCGAGAGGGAGATCGGCTCGCCTGCCTTCCAGACCTCATGGGTGTCGTCGTCCAGTTCGATGTCCGCGAACACCACTCGCGACGGTTGCGCGTCCTCGTCCTTGCCCCATCGCCGCAGAATCACCCGGAGCCGGGCGACCACCTCTTCGAGGGAGAACGGCTTGGTGACGTAGTCGTCCGCACCGAGGGTCAGGCCGGTCACCTTGTCGTCCACCGAATCGCGCGCCGTCAGGAACAGTGCCGGTGCATCGGTCCCGTCGGCGCGCAGGCGACGCAGCAGCCCGAAGCCGTCCATGCCGGGCATCATCACGTCGAGGATCAGGGCCTCGGGCCGGAAATTGCGGGCCTTGTCCAGAGCCTCGGGGCCGGACGAGGCCGTCGCCACCTCGAATCCCTGGAACCTGAGACTGACCGACAGCAGTTCGACGATGGTGGGCTCGTCGTCGACTATCAGGACTCTCGCCTCGGGTGTCTCGCTCACGGTACCCATCTTCGCGCGCGAGACTGCTGGTTCGCTGCACTCTCGCTGTGAGGTTGCTGTGAGCCTGTCGCCGAAACAGCGAGACCGAGGAGGGGGCATGATGGCAGCGATGCTCGATGCGAACACCGACTCCCGTCCGCGGGCTCGGCGTCCGATCTCATCCATGCACGTATTCGCAACTCTGCTCGTGTTGGGCATCGTCTTCGGTGCCGACGCTTCCCGGTGGGTCCTGTCGTCCCCGGCGCTGCGGACCGGTACGACGGTGTTCACCGGGATTTTCGTCCAGGCGACGCCTTTCCTGGTGCTCGGTGTGCTCGTCAGCGGTGGCATCGCCGCGTTCGTCTCGCCCCGTGTGCTGCAGAAGGTGGTACCGAAGAACGCCACCGCTGCGGTCGGAGTGAGCGGTCTCGCGGGAATGGCGTTGCCCGGTTGTGAGTGCGGGGCCGTGCCGGTCTCGCGTCGGTTGATGGATCAGGGTGTTCCTACCTCTGCAGCTCTGGCATTTCTGCTCTCGGCACCGGCGATCAACCCTGTCGTCCTGGTCTCCACCGCAGTGGCCTTCCCCGGCGAACCGGCGATGGTGCTCGCGCGGTTCCTCGGCTCGCTGGCGACAGCTCTGGTGATGGGTTGGCTGTGGACCAGATTCGGCAAGGCCGAGTGGATCACCGCACGGCTCGCTGATCGCGAACACCGCCACGAAGGCACCCCGTGGGAGACCTTCCGTGAGTCTGCGCGGGCGGACCTGCTCCAGGCC
Source organism: Rhodococcus sp. MALMAid1271 (assembly GCF_049195265.1). NCBI lineage: Bacteria > Bacillati > Actinomycetota > Actinomycetes > Mycobacteriales > Nocardiaceae > Rhodococcus > Rhodococcus sp. MALMAid1271. Next base: position 121,328 of record NZ_JBMIRQ010000058.1, read on the forward strand.
GGAGCCTTTCTCGTGTTCGGAGCAGCGGCAGCCGCGCTGCTGCACCTGGTGGTTCCGGACTGGGTGTTCGCGCATCTGGCTGGGCAGCTGCTGCTCTCCATCGTGGTCATGGCCGTCCTGGCGGTGATCCTGGCGCTGTGCTCGGAGGCCGATGCATTCGTCGCGGCCAGCATGTCGATGCTGCCGCTGTTGCCTCGGCTGGTGTTCCTGGTGGTCGGACCTGCTGTCGACGTGAAATTGATGGCGATGCAGGCGGGCAGTTTCGGACGCGCCTTCGTTGCTCGCTTCGCCCCGTTGACCTTCGTCGTCGCGATCGTCTGCGCCTCGGTGAGCGGCTACGTGTTGGTGGGTGCGCGATGAAACGTGAGGTGCAGAATCTGCTGCTGCTGTTCCTCGGCGGGGCCACGGTCAAGATCTCGTTGGACGGCACCTTTGTGCGATACGTCAAACCGTCGCTGCACCCGTATCTGCTGGCCGCCGGGGTGGTGATCGTCGCCCTGGCGATTGCGTCGATCGTTGCCGACATCCGCCGCGGTGGGCCCGGCGACGACGGACACGATCATGATTCGCGTCCGTATTGGCTGCTTCTGGTCCCGCTCGCGGTCATCGTGTTCATCGCCCCGCCCGCGCTGGGCGTCTCGGCCGTCGGCGATCGATCCGTCACCTCGGCAGCCGATCGTCAGAGGACAGCGTTTGCACCCCTGCCGGACGAGGACGCGCCCGAGGTTGCTCTCCTCGAGGTCGTCCAACGCGCGGTCAGGGACACCGAAGGCAGCCTCGACGGTCGGGAGATTCGCGTCACCGGATTCGCCGTCGCCACCGCAAACGGTGGCTCGCCGCGCGCCGACGGCACGAGAGAAGGCATCGACCTCGCCCGCATCCTCATCATCTGCTGCGCGGCCGACGCCAGGTCCGTTCGCATCCATCTCGATGCAGGTCGCGTCCCTCTCGACGGCATTGCGGAGGGCACCTGGCTGCGCGTCTCGGGGACCGTCGACGCGGCTACTGCCACCGAGCAGACGGCATTCACGCCCACGATGACGGTCTCGTCGGTAGAACGTATCGAGGCACCGGAGAACACGTACGCGTACTGATATGGCCACTTCGGCCCCAAATTGGTACGATCGTACAAGTCACTTCCGACAATCGGACGAGGGGCACCGTACCCGCTCAGACAAGACGGTGTCAGAGGAGTGATCTCTCATGGCTTGGCTGATTCTCGTCGTCTCCGGTGTTCTCGAAGCGATCTGGGCAACCGCGCTCGGCAAATCCGAGGGCTTCACCAAACTCGGGCCGTCGGTGGTGTTCGGTGTCGCGGTGGTGCTCAGCATGATCGGACTCGCGATCGCGATGCGGTCGTTGCCCACCGGTACCGCCTACGCAGTATGGGTCGGTATCGGTGCCACCCTGACGGTCACGTACGCCATGATCACCGGGGCCGAGGCCGCCTCGCTGCTCAAAGTTGCGCTCCTGCTCGGCATTGTCGGATGCGTTATCGGACTGAAGGTTCTTCACTGATTTTCCGAGCTACGAGCAGTTACAGTAAGACGATGAACTGGGTGTCAGCGATCACACTGCCCGCGCGCGCCGGACTCGCGATCGCCGAGCAGGCAGTCGGCGTCGCGGAGGTTGCCCTGGCGACCACCCGGATGGCATTGGCAACCGGCGCGTCCAATACTGCAGGCGTGGCCTCGCTGGCCAACCCGCGCGGCGGCACGATGCAGCTTCTCACCCAACTCGGTCAGCTCACCTCCGACGACCGCGCCTTGGGCAATGCACTCAAGGAGGGCGGGCCCCTCGACCGCCTGCTCGCCCAGGGAGGCGTCGTCGATCGCCTCACTTCCGAGGACGGGACCCTCGAACGGCTGCTGGCCCCGAGTGGGCCGGTCGAACGGATTCTCGCGCCGGGAGGACCCCTGGATCGGCTACTCGCCGAGGACGGACCGCTCGAGCGACTGCTCGCCGAGGGCGGCCTGCTCGACCGCATCACCGCCACCAACGGTCCGCTCGAACGGCTCACGGCCACGGACGGCCCGCTCGAGGTACTCACGCGTCAGGACGGCCTGATCGAACGCGCCATCGCCGAGGACGGCATCCTCGAGACGATGCTGGCCGAGGACGGAGCCGTCGAGCGCTTGACGGCCAAGGGCGGTCCACTCGATCAGTTGGTCAAACTCTCCGAGACGCTGACAGCGGTGGCACCGAACATCGAGCGGATGAGCATTTCGATCGACATCCTGCAGGATTCCGTGGAGATACTCTCCGCAGCGGTTCACCCGCTCGGAGAGTTGGTCGGTCGGCTTCCGAGTCGCTGGCTCAAAAGCGGCAAACAGTCGGTACACGAGCTGCACTGACTCACCGGACCGCTGGGTCCATGTCCGAGAGAACTCCCGTGTCGGACAATCACATCCGCAGCTGAATCTCGACGAGCAGACGTGCATCGGGATCGGTGAGATCGAGCTCGAGGATCTGCTCGACGCGGCGGATACGGTAACGCAGAGTGTTCGGGTGAACGTGCAGAGACTCGGCAGCGGACCGAACGTCGCCGAAGCACGCCAGGTACCTGTCCAGACTCTCCCTCATTCTCGCGTCGTTGGATGCGTCGTATCGGTCGAGGGCGGCGATACGCGGATCACGCAACTGTTCGTGGTTGCCGATCAGTTCGAGAATCTCCCCCAGCAGCACCGATGTTCTCGACTCTTCGAGCGTCGTGACACGCACCTCCCCGGTGGTGCCGTCGAGTACCCGATCCACCTCGAATCTGGCTACGGCCACGGCTTCGAGGTCTGCGATCGGCGCAGCCACCGCGGCACGCAGGGCCAGCGAGGTCCGCGTCTCGATCCGGCCGACGGCATCGGCGGTCCAGGCCGAAATCGGGGTGCCCGACGCCACCCCGGGAAACAGTGCGTAGATTCTCGCACCGATGGTGGTGACCAGGGATTCACGTCGAAAAGCGCTGGCGTGCAGACGGATCGACGGTGCCAGGGTGCCGATGTCGAAGTCTCCGCAGGGAGCGAACCCGACGACTGCCGAGGACCCGGAGGTGGGGATCGACAGCGCCGACGCCAGCGAGGGCACGTCCACTCCGCCGCCCCGCGCCCCGAGTAGTCGCTGAATCTGCAGGGTCTCGTTGGTCGGCGCGTTGGTGATGCGGGTGATCAGCCGGGCCGCGACAGCCGAGGCTCCGCGCAGTACCGCGTCGGCTTCCCCGGTGAGCGGAGTGAGGCCCTCCTGCACCCAGATGGTCCCGAGAGTCGTCGAGCTACCGATCAAACGACGAATCCCCACCGCGAGGCGTCGACGAATCCCCAGTTCGGGATCGGCGGGCACGTCGATGACGTCGTCGGTGCGACGCAGGCGATCGAACACCCCGCGCTCGTGCAGTCGGCGCAGATAATCGGCGGGTCCTTCTCTGCCGAGGATCGACAGGGTTCTCAGTTCGTCGGCTGCGTCGTCCGCCGCCGAGTAGGCCAACACGTGTGAGCGCTCGTCTTCGATGCTCACCATGCCCTTGGTCAGTGACGCGACCGTCTGCGCAAGTTCGTACAGATCGGTATCGGCCCCGAAGGTGTCGTTCTCCGGGTCGTGCGCACGTACTTGGTCGAGCACTCCGCGCGTCATCGACAGCAGCAGTTCCCATCGTGTTTGCCGGTGCACGGCAACCAACGCGATACCGGCCTCGCGCGCTCCGTGCGTCAGCGCAGCCGAGTCGGCGACCTTGGTCAGAACTGCGAGCGGCCTGTCGGTGGTGGAGCGCAGCGCGAGATCGTCGAGCCAGCGCACCACCTCGGCCTCGGTTACTCCCACCAGCAGCGTGACATCGGCGCAGGCACCGGGGGGCAGCCGGAGGTCGTCCGCGTCGAGCAACGCCACCGAGCCGACGGTCATGTCGATCCCGGCAGGGGCGAGGACGAGTTCGACGACCGCGCTGTGCAGTGATGCGAGCAGTGTTCGGAGCGTGACGGCGTTGGCCATGCGGACAAGTACATCACGAATTCTTTGGCCGATGAGCTGATTGAACGGCCTGCGGATCGGACTTCAATGAGCACAAGACATCGACGACGAGGAGCAGCCATGGACGCGGTCACATCCGTACCAACCCCCACCAACGAGCCAGTGAACACCTACGCCCCAGGGACCCCGGAACGCTCTCGCCTGCGTACGCACCTGACCGAGCTCCGAGGCTCCCCCGTGGACATCCGACAGGTGATCGGCGGAGAACACCGACATGCGGACGGTCCCGTGGAGAACGTCGTCGAGCCGCACCGGCACTCGTCCGTCATCGGCAGCTTCGCCGGTGCCGGTCACCAGGATGTGCGCGATGCCATCGACGCCGCCAGCGCAGCGGCCCCGATGTGGCGGGATCTACCGTTCGACGAGCGCGCTGCGGTCTTCCTGCGCGCGGCCGATCTACTGTCGGGTCCGTGGCGCGAAAGGATCGCAGCGGCAACGATGCTCGGTCAGTCGAAGTCCGCATACCAGGCCGAGATCGATGCCCCCTGCGAGCTGATCGACTTCTGGCGGTTCAACGTCGCGTTCGCTCGGCAGATCCTCGCCGATCAGCCGGTATCGGCTCCGGGAGTGTGGAACCGGCTCGAATACCGCCCGCTCGAGGGGTTCGTCTACGCCATCACCCCGTTCAATTTCACCGCCATCGCGGGCAACCTACCCACCGCGCCTGCGCTGATGGGCAACACCGTGCTGTGGAAGCCCTCTCCCACCCAGGCCGTGGCCGCGTACCTGACACTGCAACTGCTCGAAGCCGCAGGACTACCACCAGGGGTGATCAATCTGGTCCTCGGCGATGGGCCGATGGTCTCGGAGGTGGCCCTGGCCGATCCGCGCATGGCCGGCATTCACTTCACCGGCTCCACCGCGACGTTCCAGACGCTGTGGCGCGAGGTGGGCAACAACATCTCGAACTACAACTCCTACCCGCGTCTGGTCGGTGAGACCGGAGGCAAGGACTTCATCGTCGCGCACAGCTCCGCCGATCCGGATGTGCTGACCACGGCCATGATTCGCGGTGCATTCGACTTCCAGGGCCAGAAATGCTCGGCAGCATCGCGGGCTTTCGTCCCGAAATCGGTGTGGGCGAAGATGGGCGAGACGTTCATCGAGCAGGTTTCGGCGCTGAAGTACGGCGACGTGACCGACCTGTCGAATTACGGCGGGGCAGTCATCGACCGAAAGGCATTCGACCGCAACGCAGCTGCCCTCGACCGGGCCAAGTCGGTGCCGAGCCTGACCGTCGCTGCAGGCGGAACCTGCGACGACTCCGAGGGATACTTCGTCTCCCCCACCGTCCTCCTCGGCGACGACCCGACCGACGAGGCCTTCACCACCGAGTACTTCGGCCCCATCCTCGCCGTGCACGTCTACGACGACAGCAAGCCCGACGGCTACGCCGAGACGCTGCGCACCGTCGACACCGGATCGAAGTACGCACTGACCGGAGCAGTCATCGCCACCGATCGCGCTGCCGTCGAACAGGCCCACGCGGCATTGCGATTCGCGGCCGGGAACTTCTACGTCAACGACAAGCCGACCGGTGCCGTGGTCGGTCAGCAACCGTTCGGTGGCGCTCGCGCCTCGGGAACCAACGACAAGGCCGGGTCACTGCAGAACCTGCTGCGCTGGACCTCCGCCCGCACCGTCAAGGAAACGTTCGTCCCGCCGACCACCCACGGCTACCCACACCAGGAAGGCGAGGGAACGCGATGACCACCGTGCTCAACAATCCCCTTCGGCCGGCGCTGCTGGCGGCGGCCAGGTCCTCGAAACTGCAGGCCGGTCTCACCCGGATTCGGGCGACCCGATCGCTCGTCGACCGATTCGTTGCAGGAGAGTCCGAACCTGCGGCCGTCGCCGCCGTCGATACGCTCCTGTCCTCCGGCCGCTTCGTTTCGGTGGACTATCTCGGCGAAGATACCACCGACCGCTCCCAGGCTGCCGCCACCGTGGATTCGTATCTGTCTCTGATACAACGCTTTTCGACGAGGGACACGAGCGGAAGAGCGCTGGAGGTCTCGCTCAAGTTGTCGGCGCTCGGCCAGGGAATCGACCGCAGTCTCGCGCTCGAGAATGCGCGAACGATCTGCACCGCGGCCGAGGCAGCCGGAGTGTGGGTGACGGTGGATGCCGAGGACCACACGACCACCGACTCGACGCTGTCGATCGTCCGCGAACTGCGCGCGGATTTCCCCGATCTGGGCACGGTGCTGCAGGCGTACCTGCGGCGCACCGAGGCGGACTGCGTCGCCCTGTCGGGGCCGAGATCGCGGATCCGACTGTGCAAGGGGGCGTACAACGAACCGTCGTCGGTGGCGTTTCAGAGCGCTCGCGAGGTGTCCGATTCCTATCTGCGGTGCCTGCAGGTGCTGATGGAGGGCAGCGGATATCCGATGGTCGCCTCGCACGACCCGGACATGATCGAGGCTGCCGAGCGGCTGGCAACATCCGCAGGGCGGTCTTCCGATGAATTCGAGTTCCAGATGCTCTATGGGATACGCGATCCGGAGCAACGGCGGCTCGTCGACGCCGATCGACACGTTCGGGTGTACGTGCCGTACGGAGAGCAGTGGTACGGCTATTTCATGCGCAGGCTGGCCGAGCGGCCTGCGAACCTGATGTTCTTCGCGCGCTCGCTGATCTCGCGTAGGTAGCGGGTTCTCCGGTCGAGTCGATCACCGCGAATGCGCGCGCGTTTGCCAGGTGCGCGCGGAATCTCCCCTTTACTGAGACGATTTCGCACGCATTCGACGAATGCGCGCGCATTCGCGGACCGCGGGAGCCGGCCGCCGCTTCCCAGGGAGCGATCCGGCGTGGATTAGGTTGTGCCACATCGGGGCATCCCGAGGTCATGGCAAATTACAGAGTGATCGATCCGCACGGAACCGTCGTCGATACCAAGGACATCTCCAGTGCCGAGGACGCGCAGGCCTGGTTCAAGGACAGTCGCGCAGACAACGAGGACCTGGGGTGGCGACTGGAAGTCGAGCACGACGGCGAGTGGGCCTTCTTCAGTGACTCCGAAGGAACAAAGGACTAGATCGACTGTCCCGCAACGGAATCGGACGGCATTACAGATCGGTTGCAGCCGTCCGATTCTGCCGGAGTCGGTGCACCTGATGTCGATGGACCGGCGGTCGATGAACCGACCGGGGCATGCCCGTGCACAACAGTGGGCAGCCCCGATATCGGAGCTGCCCACCTCTTATCGCGGCGATGATCGCCGGAGCACTGAAGATTGCCGAAGTACTACCGCCCGTTCGACGGTCGAGCCATCGGAATCGTGGAGTCGAGCTGTGCGACCTGCAGCAGGCGCGAGACCGAACGTCCCGCGACGACCGACCAGGTTGCCCCGATGCCTGCGGTGTATTCGCGTACCGCATCGAACACGGTGAGTCCCGCGATACCGAAGAAATCGACATCGGTCAGCTCGAGGGTCACATGCGCTCTGCTGGACATGCGACTGCACACGAAATCGGAGAACATGGGCGCGCTGCGCATATCGATATCCCCGTGAACAGCGACGATCAGTGAACCGTCCGGTCCATCGTGTGCGGTGAAGATTGCGCCGGTTGCTGCCACGGATACGGACTTTTCCGCGACGGCCGACGAGGTAGTTCGGACTTTGTTGCCTGAAGATTCAACACTCATGGCAGATCCCATCGATCGGTCGAACTGAGGGGGAAACCGATTGACGCAGTGGGAGCATTGTGATGCCCGACCCGGACGCCGACTTCGCTGCGTTTCCCCGTGACCGGCTGTTAGCTCAACCGCTGCCAACCCTACGTCACCGGCAGCCTCAGCGTCCAGCATCGGCTCGAGCAGGCCGCCCACCAGCGTCTCGAACGTCAGGCGGTGCCTGCATTCATGTTCGACTGCGGTTGCCCAGGTCGGCATGGTGTTCGCGCATGGCACCGATGAGGGATTCGAACACTCGATGGGCGGCTGCCAGATCGGCGTCGGGAAGGTCCGCCAGAGCGGCACTGGTGCGTACACCGAGGGGGCCGAAGAAGCCCCGAGCCACCTCCATCCCGTGCTCGTCGTACCGCAGAATCACCTTGCGGCGGTCTGATACGTCCGACTCTCGCCGAATGTGCCCCGAAGCGATCATGCGCTCGACCAGATAGGTGATGGCCGCAGAGGACAGCCCCAGCATTGCGCCGAGTTCGCCTGCGGTGAGGGGCGAACCCTCCACATCGGCGACCATCACATGCAGCAATGCTCGAAAGTCGTTGGGCCGCAGATTGTGCAGGGCACCGAACACCTGGCCGATCTGCTCGGAGACCGAAGACAACGCTCGCAGATCCGCTGATATCGCGGATTCGAGGTGGTTTCGGTCGGACATGTCGGTGGTAACTCCTTCGCATCGGTCACCGTCAGCGTACTGCCCGCAATAGATTCAGTTGCTTAACATCTAAGTTAATGAGATTGTTTAGAACGTGGACAGTACCCGAACCGACCGCAACGACGCCTGGGACCGCATCGCCGCAGCAGTCACGCACCGAAGGTCCTGGGCTATCGCGCTGGCGATCCTCGTCCTTTCCGGTGCCGTGATGGGGCTCGTCGGCAGCAACGATTCCGCGGGCCAGTCGCCGAATTCACTGCCGACCTCCGCCGAGTCGTATCAGGTGGACCAACTGCTGGCCGAGTTTCCGGATTCCGACACCGCGCCCGTGATTCTGGTGCTCAGTCGCCCCGACGGCGCAGACCTGACCCCCGCCGATATCGACGCCGCCACCGCCGCTCAGAACAGGCTGCTCGCCGTCGATCGCTCGGTCCCCGACCAACCCGGCCCTCCCCCGATCGTGGCACCCGACGGAAAGGCCGCTATCGCGATCGTCCAGGTCGATTCGAAGTTGTCGGGCTTCACTCTCGACGACCTGATCACCGACCTGCGGAGCGCAGCAACCGAGAACCTCCCGCCCGATCTGCGCGCTCAGGTCACCGGCGGACCTGCGTTCGGTGCCGACATCGCGAACTCCTTCTCCGGTGCCAACTTCACGCTTCTCGCCGTCACCGCCCTCGTGGTGGCAGTACTACTGATCGTCACCTACCGGTCACCCATCCTGTGGTTGGTTCCGCTGGCCGTCATCGGATTCGCCGACCGATTCGCCACCACTGTCGGCACCGTCCTCGCACAGGCCACCGGACTCTCGTTCGACGGTTCGACCTCGGGCATCACCAGCGTGCTCGTGTTCGGTGCCGGGACGAACTACGCGTTACTGCTGATCTCTCGATACCGCGAGGAACTGCGTCGCGAGTCCGATCACCGGCGTGCCCTGCGGAACGCCGTCCGGCACGCAGGACCTGCCATCGTGGCCAGCAATGCAACCGTCGTGCTCTCGCTGCTGACCTTGTTGTTGGCGATCCTGCCGAGCACACGCAGCCTGGGAGCTCTCGCCGCCGCGGGCCTCGTGGTCGCAGCGGTCTTCGTCCTGTTCGTACTGCCTCCGCTACTGGCCCTGTTCGGCCCGAAGCTGTTCTGGCCGTTCGCGCCCAAGGAGACCGACCGAGACACCACCACCGAGGGCGTCTGGCACTCGGTGGCGGCGGGCGTCGCGAAGCGTCCCGTGGTGACGGCCTCGGTCACCATCGCTGCCCTGTTGGCGTGCTGCGCGGCATTGTTCGGGACCCAGATCGGACTCTCCCAAACCGAGCAGTTCCGAGTGACCGCCGAGTCCGTCGAGGGCTTCGATACTCTCTCGCAACACTTTCCGGCCGGTTCTGCCGACCCGATCACGGTTCTCGCACCCACCGACGAGGTCGACTCGGTGATCGGCATCGTCGAGGGCATCGGCGGAGTCGTCTCGGTCGATCGCGTCGCAGATTCCGACACGGGCCTGACCCGCCTGTCGGTCGTCACCGACGCTGCCCCCGCGTCGGACGCGTCGTTCACCGTGGTCGAGAATCTGCGCTCGGCACTGTCCGATGTGGACGGTGCCCGAGTCGGTGGTAGCGACGCCAAAGCGCTCGACACCACCGATGCCTCTGCTCGCGATCGCCTCGTGGTGATTCCCGCAATCCTCGTGGTGGTGCTGGCGGTCCTGGTACTGCTGCTACGAGCTGTTGTGGCACCGCTGATTCTCGTCGCGACAACGGTGCTGAGCGCAGTGGCCGCGATCGGCATCGGCAGTTGGGTGAGCCTGCACATCTTCGGATTTCCTGCACTCGACGACAACACACCGCTGTTCGCGTTCCTGTTTCTCGTCGCCCTCGGGGTGGACTACACGATCTTCCTGGTCACCCGGACCCGCGAGGAAACACATCTCCACGGCACCAGATCTGCCATCGTGCGGGCCGTATCGGCCACCGGCGGCGTCATCACGAGCGCGGGAATCGTTCTGGCAGCAGTGTTCTGTGTGCTCGGCGTGCTGCCTCTGATCACCCTGACCCAGCTCGGCATCATCGTCGGACTCGGCATTCTGCTCGATACCTTCGTGGTACGAACCGTCGTCATCCCCGCCCTGTTCACCCTCATCGGCCCGCGGATCTGGTGGCCGAACACACTCGATTCCGGCACGACCACAACACCCGGCACGAAATCAACACCCGGCACGACCACAACACAAGGAGCGAATTGATGAAGATCCGTAACGCATTCGGCCGCACCGCACTTGCCGGTGCCGTCCTGGCGGGCGCACTGCTTGCCGCTACCCCCGCGCAAGCGCAACCGGTGGGCCCGTTGGGATCGGTCGGCCTCGAACCGCTCGCCCCGGTCGCGTCGCTGGACATCGACCGCTACCTCGGCACCTGGAACCAGGTTGCTGCAGTACCGCAGCCGTTCAACCTGATCTGTGCGCGCGACACCCAGGCCAACTACCAGTTGATCGACGCGTCGAACATTCGCGTCGAGAACACCTGCACCACCTGGACCGGTCAGGAAAACCGCATCGTCGGTAACGCACGGGTCAATGACACCACCACCAATGCCCAACTGCACGTGAGCTTCCCGGGCGTTCCCACCCAGGAGAGCCTGGACGGTCCGACCAACTACATCGTGGCCTACATCGCCGAGGACTACTCCTGGGCATTCGTCGGAAGCCCGGCCCGCACGTCCGGATTCGTGCTCAAGCGCACGCCCGACGTCAGCGTCGAGCAGTTCCGCGAGATCCGCGGCGTCGTCGAATCGCTGGGTTACGACTCGAACTTCATCACCACCACGCCCACCCCAGGTGGAGCGACCACGATTCAGCAGCTGTCGACGGTGTAGTGCTTGCGGCAGTGGTGCGGCTCCGTTTCCGGATCGGTCGCGCCGCACCACTGCGGCTACGCACTCAGTTCGCGCCGAGGATCGAGATCGCGAAGATCAGGCTGTCGCCCGGTTCGATTCCGGCCTGCGGCTGCCCGCTGGGGTAACCGTCTGCCGAGGTGACCGCGACGGCGACCGTCGAGCCGACGGTCTGTCCGGCGATGGCCTTCTGGAAGCCCGCAACCACGCCGCCGAGCGGGAACTCGACCGGCGCTCCTCGCTCGTAGCTGCTGTCGAACGTCGTGCCGTCGCGTCCGTTCACACCCATGTAGCACACCGATACCGTCGCATCGTCGGCGACGACCGGGCCATCTCCGGCCTGCAGCGTCTCGACCTGCGTCTCGGCGACACTGAACGGCGTCTCGACCGTGACCGCAGGGGCCGTGGTGTCCGTGGGTCCGACGACGGCGATGCTGCCGGTGTCGCCGGCCAGCGTCCACTCGGGTGTTGCCGATGCATCAGGGGCGGCCGTAGGGCACGTGCTGGCCGCCGCTGCCTCGGCCGAACCAGCGGTGGAGCTGGAAGCGGTGGTGGACGTGGCAGTTGCCGAGGTGTCGGCGTCCGAACTGCACGCACCGGTGATCAGCGCGAGCGAAGCGGCGGCGGCCAGGAACAGGGTGCGGGTCGTCTTGTGATTCACCGCGCCCACGGTACAAGGAGCGCAGCGATCCCCGTCACAGTGCCGCGCGAAATATCTCGGCGACGGGAGTGGACGCACGCCCGATCAAAGCCTGCAGGTCACCGGAGTCGGTATCGAGCTCACCGCGAGAGATTCCGGCGTCAGCACTGGCGAGCATGGTCGCCACGACGTCCGGCAGGCCTGCGCCCTGGAGTACGGTCGCGTACTCGGCCTCGCCGAGATCCTTGTAGACGACCGGCTTTCCGGAGAGGTCGGCGATGATGGCGGCCAGATCGGCGTAGCTCAGGTGTTCGTCACCGCCGAGCTCGTAGATCTTCCCGCCCTGGTTGCTCGACGTCAGGACCGCAGCGGCCGCTTCTGCGTAGTCGGCTCGCGAGGCCGCGGCAATTGTGCCGCTGCCGGCTGCGCCGAGCAGAACTCCGCCGTCGACGGTCTGGGCGAGCGATCCGAGGTAGTTCTCCCAGTACCACCCGTTACGCAGGAACACCGCGGGAATGCTGGACGCGGTCAGGCGCTGCTCGGTGGCCCTGTGCTCAGGTGCCAGGCTCACTCCCGACCTGTCGGCGGCCAGCAGGCTGGTGTACGCGATCAGGCCCACTCCGGCCGCCTCCGCGGCCTCGATCACGTTGTTGTGCTGCGCAATTCGCTGGCCCACTTCCGATCCCGAGATCAGCAGCACCGTGTCCACTCCCGCGAATGCCGAGGTCAGGGCGGCAGTGTCGCTGTAGTCGGCCACGCGCACGACAAGACCGCGCTCGGCGAGCGGGGCCGCTTTGTCGGCGTTGCGCACGACGGCGACGATATCGGCCGGTGCGACGCCGCGGCGGAGCAGCGAGGCGATGACGAGCCCGCCGAGATTGCCGGTTGCTCCGGTGATTGCTGTGGTCATGAAGATCGCTCCTGAAGTTGAAGTATCAAGCTATATGCATCATGCACTTACTTTTCGTGCAGTGCAACATCGATCAATAGCACTTCCGGATTTGCTTGCGCTAACATGGTCGGATGTCCGAGGCAGCCGAATCTCTCGCAGCATCCGTCTTCGCACGCGAATGCGCGTCCAGGCAGACGCTCCACAACGCGACGAGCCGCTGGGCAGTACTGGTGTTGGCCGCACTCACCGAGGGCGACTACCGATTCAATGCCCTCCGCCGACGCGTCGACGGAGTCAGTGAACGGATGCTCGCGCAAACTCTGCAGACCCTCGAACGCGACGGCCTGACAGTGCGTACCGTGCTCGAAACCATTCCGCCGAAAGTGCAATACAGCCTGACCCCACTCGGTCGCGAGGTCGGATCACGATTGACCGATCTCATCGAACTCATCGAAGGCTCGATGCCGACCGTGCTGGAGTCACGCGCCGAGCACGACGCGCGCTGACGCACCGGGGCTTGTTCCAGGCGGGGTCACCAAGCACCACTCGTTGCCCTCGGGGTCGAGCAATACCTGAAAGGATCCGGCCGCGTCGGAGTGCTTCTGGCCGACCACTGTCGCACCGAGACCGACCGCCCGAACCACCGCGTCGTCGATGTTCGGTACATCGACATCGAGGTGCAGTCGGTTCTTGACGACCTTCCCCTCCGGAACTCGCTGAAATGCCAGGCGGGTGAACCCGGGAACATCCACGAAGGACCACGAGTCGTCGCGTGCTTCCGGTTGCCCGCCGAGCACCCCGGCCCAGAATTGCGCCAGCACCGCCGGTTGCGTGCAGTCGAACACGATTTCGTCGATGCGCCCGATCATGACGCCATCCTAGGGACCGACCACCCCCAATGGTGCGTTATCTTTTCGTTGCTGAACCGAGACCTATTCGAGATGTTCGCGAATCCGCGCCGTCGCTCGCCGAAGCCACACTCGAAACCAGGGAGTCGGGTCCCTGACAGAACTGGCCCAGCCCCCTCGACACGCGGCACACCGGTGCCGACACACCGATCTCGGGAGGCATTCACCATGTTCCACACCAAGAGAATTCTCGGCGGAGCGGCAGCATTCGGATTCGCCTGTACCTTCGCGGCCCTGGTGCCGGGCACGGCGTCCGCAGCTCCGGTCGCGTGCACCACCGCACCGGGAGGCATGGACATCACTGCTCTCGCGGGCGGATCTCAGTGCGACAGCTCGGCCGATGGCGCGAGCGCCGCAGCCGGCGTCGGGCTCGAAGGCTGGGGGTCGGCCGAGGCCATGAACAACGCTGCAGCCCTCGCACTGGGGCTCAATGGCGGTACCGCCGTCAGCAACGGCAGTTTCGGCGGCGCACCCGCAGCAATCGCCTTCGGCCCAGGCGCCCTCGCGCAGAACACCGCGTCCGGTCTCGGCCTGTCGATCGCAGTGGCCGCGCCGGGTTCGACGATCACGCTCACCCCCGAGGGTGCAGTATGCGAGGGCGCAGGCATCGCAGGCAGCTTCACCACATTGCAGGGCTGCATCGGCTGACGTCCGCCTCCGAAAAGACCGGTAGGCGATGTTGATGCCGCCGAGGGCCGGGTCATCTACAGTTTCAATGACCTACAAGTCTCGGCATGCGAGTCGGCAACGACCCGCTGAACAAGGAGTTCGACGGCAATGATGTCCTACCTGCTCTACGACGTGCTGCTCCCCCAGCTCGGCCACGACGTCGCGTCGTACTGGGCACACCTTCTGGTCATCGCCCCGATCTGATTCGGGTAGAAGACGAGGCACAACGAAGCATCCCCGCTCGGCAGAACAGTCCGGGCGGGGATGCTTCGAGCACGTGCGGTACTCGAGTCAGACGGGTTCGGGCAGAAGCCGCGTCAGCACATCCGAGAGAGTGACGACGCCGATCGTGCGTGAGCTCTCGCCCGCACCGACCGACGCGTCGACCACCAACGCCAGGTGGTGCCTGGTTTCCCGCATCGAGGCCAGCGCCACGTACACCGGGGTGGTGGAATCGAGCGTGTAGGCCGGACGCGTTATCTGCGCCAGATCCTCCGCATCGGTCAACGTATCTCGAACGTGCACAACACCTTTCACCACATCGTCATCGCTGACGAGAATCCTCAGATGTCCACTGATGCGCGAGACCTCCCGCACGTCGTCGATGGACGCCGAGGACGACACCGATGTGGGCGTGCCGCTCTGGGCAACCAGATCCCCGACGGTAAGATCCTGCAACTCCAGCGCACCGGAGATCTGGGCCTGGTAGCTGGCGTCGAGCGCCCCCACATTGACCGAATGCTCGACGAGCTGACGCAGGTCGTCGGCGTTCTGGCCCGAGCCCACCTGATCGGCAGGCTCCACCCCGACCCTGCGCAGGCACCAGTTCGCCATGTTGTTCAACACCGTCAACACCGGACGCGTGAGAAACATGAACCCGCGCATGGGAAGTGCGAGCATCGTGGCCGACTTCTCCGGATGCGCGATGGCCCAGGATTTCGGAGCCATCTCGCCGACGACGAGATGCAAGAAGGTGACGATGATCAACGCGAGGACGAAACCGAGAACATCGGCGAACCAGTACGGAAGGCCGATACTGCCGAACAGAGGCGTGAGCCAGTAGTGCACGGCGGGTTTGGTGGTCGCACCGAGCGCCAACGTGCAGATGGTGATGCCGAGCTGAGAGCCGGCGAGCAGCACGGTCAACTCCGACGAACTACGCAACGCGGCCCGTGCGGCCCGCGAGTTCGGTGCAGCATCTTCGAGGCGGTGCCGCTTGGCCGCGAGCAACGCGAATTCCACTGCGACGAAGAACGCACTCGCCGCAATGAGACCGATGGTGACGGCGAGGAATACCCAGATATTGCTCATCGATGTGCTCCTGCGGCGTCGGTCTCGGCCGAATTCTCGTCGTGCTCGGTTGCTCGCTCGTCGATGGTGAGAGTGAGCAGTGAGGGCACGTGGCTGTCGATCTCCTGCACCTCCACGGTGACGAATCGAACGGGCGTCTCGTCGTCATTGGCGAGATCGGCGTTGTCGGGCGGTAGATCCACTTCGATTCGGGTTCCGACTCCCGGCAGCGAACCGTGGTGCGCGATGACGAAACCGGCGATGGTCTCGTAATCACCCTCGGGCAGATCCACCCCGATCGCGCGTTCGACCTCGTCGATGTGCACCTCGCCCGCCATCGTCCAACTACCGTCGTCGGCGCTGACCGGGCTCGGGTCCGGTACACCGTCGTCGTGCTCGTCGGTGATCTCACCGACCAGTTCCTCGGCCAGATCCTCGATGGTGATGACGCCGGTCAGTCCGCCGTATTCGTCGATGACGCAGGCCAATTGGTTGCGGGTCGCCCGCAGTTCGCGCATCGCATCGGGCAGGCTCTGCATCTCGGGCAGAATCAGCGCCTCGCGGGCAAGACCGGAGATCGGCGTCGCATCGGGTTCGGCGGAGTCAAGCACGTCGTGCAGATGCACCACACCCACGATTCCGTCGTCCTCGTTCAGCACCGGGTAACGCGAATGTTCCTGCCCCATCAACGTTTTCACCTCCCCCAGCGTGTCGGTATCGCGCACGGTCGCGGCACGTGAACGCGGGATCATCGCATGTTCGACGTTGCGCGTCGGGAAGTCGAGAATCCGATCGAGGAGCGTCGAGAGCTCCTCCGGGAGGTCACCGGTCTCACGCGAGTCGGACACGATGTGTTCGAGATCGCGGGGACTTGCCGAGTGCTCGACATCGTGCACGGGCTCGATCTTCAGTGCTTTGAGCAGCAGGTTCGAGGACTGGTCGAAGATGGTGATCAACCAGCCGAAGAGTTTGAGATAGATGGTCGTCGACAGTGAGAGCCATCGAGCGACCGGTTCGGGACGAGCGATCGCGAAGTTCTTCGGAAACAGTTCGCCGAACAGCATCTGCACGAACGTCGAGAACGTCAGCGCCAGAACGGCACCGAGTCCCACGCCGACAGCGGTCGGAATTCCGATGCCGCCCAGCATCGTGCCGAACGACTGGCCGATCAGCGGTTCGGCGACGTAGCCGACCAGAAGTCCGGTGACCGTGATGCCCAGCTGGGCACCGGACAGCATGAACGAGGTGCGCTTGGTGACCGTCAATGTACGGGCCGCGACGGCGTCACCGGCTTCGGCACGCGCCTTCAGGCGGGACCGGTCCACGGTCATGTAGGCGAATTCCTGCGCAACGAAGTATCCGGTTGCGACAGTGATGAGAAAAACGACGAGCAGGCCGAGCAAAAGAGTGAGCAGAACGCTCATCCGCCGGACACCGCCTCGCACGTAGTAGCTGTAGTGCGGGGGGCCGTGTCCGGCCCGGGTTTATCGCTGTCCATGATTCCTCGGGGTTGTCTTGGGTGAAGTTTGTCCGATACTACCGGGTCAGCGTCGGTATCGGATCACGGTGCCTTCACGACGAGCACTGGAACCGGGCAATCGAGCAGCACCCGCTGCACCGTGCTCCCCATCAGGAACTTGCCCACCGCGGATCGACGCTTGGAGCCGATGACGACCAAGCTCGCGCCGACGTCTGCAACGAGATCGACCAATGCGCCCGCCGGATCGCCGCCATCGGGCTCGACGCGCAGGGTCGGAGCCGCTCCCGGGAGCACCCGCTGAACCTCGGCCTGCGCCGCGCTACGGTCCTCGGCCGATATCGAATCCCGGTCCACCACGGACAACACGACCAATGAAGCCCGCCGCAGTTCGGCCTCGGCAGCACCGCGGCGCAATGCTTCGTGTCCCTCCGGTGTGTTGCTCATAGCTACTGCCACTGCGCTCGCTACCGACACGGTCTCTCCCGTTGCTCGAATCCACCGAGGTCAACCTCGAGGTTTTTGTGAATTGGACTAATCAGACAGACTGTATCTAACCTGACGCTGTGACACATCACACGAAAGGTCTCTGATGGCGATCTCTCCCACACTCCTACGAACTGTCGGTGCATTGGTGGTGGTGGGAGCGGTGACTGTGGCAGGCATCGACGCCGCCCGCAGTACCAGCGGCTCCGACGCCCGCGCCAAACTGACCTTGATAGCACCGGCCGCCGCGGGCGGAGGCTGGGATCTGGTGGCACGCGAATCGCAGCAGGCGCTGCGCAGCGATGGCATCGTCAACAATGCCCAGGTCGTCAACGTTCCCGGAGCCGGTGGCACCATCGGTCTGAGCCAGCTCGAAAACCTCGCAGGTCAGCCGACGACGGTGATGATCACCGGCACCGTGATGCTCGGCGGAATCGCGATCAACAGGTCCGAGACCACTCTCGCCGACACCGTCCCGATCGCCAAGCTCGCCGAGGACTTCGAGGTGTTCGTCGTCCCCCAGGATTCACCGATCCAGAATCTGGACGACATGATCGAGGCCTGGCGGGCCAACCCGGGCGGACTTCCTATCGGCGGCGGCTCACTCGGCGGCATCGACCACATCGTCGCCGGGCAGTTGGCACAAGAAGCCGACATCGACCCTGCCGCAATCAATTACATTGCCTACTCCGGCGGCGGTGAAGTGCTGACGTCTCTGCTCTCCAACACCGTCGGCGTTGCAGTCAGTGGTTTCAACGACTTTCGCGATCAGATCGAGGCAGGCAACGTGCGCGCTCTCGCCGTGGCATCGCCCGAACCGCTCGACGGATTCGATGTGGACACCTTCATCGAACAGGGTTACAACGTCGATCTCGTCAACTGGCGAGGAATCGTTGCGCCACCGGGGATCTCGGACGAGGACCGACAGACTCTCATCGAGATCGTCGGCGAGATGGTCGAGACCGAGCAGTGGGCGACGGCCGTCGAACGCAACCGCTGGAAGGAATCTGTGGTGAGCGGGGACGAATTCGGAGAGTTCCTCGACGTCGAGCAGGCACGTATCACCGGAATTCTCGAGGAGTTGGGGCTGGTATGACAACGACGACTACCGAAACGAGCCGATCCTTCTGGACGGGCCGCAGTGGGCTGATCGTCCCCGCTCTGCTCGTCGCGCTCGGCGTGTTCCTGGTCTACGGAACTGTCACCATGGAAGTGCCGGCCACTGCCACTTCACCTGGCCCACAAGTGTTTCCGGCTATCGTCGCCGGTGGCTGCTTCGTCGTCGCAGTCCTGGTCGCCATCCAACTGATGGTCACCCCCGAGGTGATCGACCGTGGAGTCGACGACGACGGAATACCGCACAGCGGTTCGGTCAGCAACTGGCGCACGCTGTCGATCACCGTTGGATCGGTGGCTGTGTTCATCGCCCTGCTCGACCCGCTCGGCTGGGTCCTGGCCGGCGCAGTGCTGTTCTGGGGTGTGTCGATCGGATTGGGCGGACGCCGGTACGTGTTCGACGCGGCAGTGGCTCTTCTGGTCTCGAGCGCAATTCAGATCGCATTCTCCGCGGGCCTCGGCCTGAACTTGCCCGGCGGCGTCCTCGCCCAGATCTTCTGACGGAGCTGAACTTCTGATGGATTCATTGAGCAACCTTCTCGACGGGTTCGGCACCGCGCTCACTCCGATGAACATCGTCTGGGTGTTCGTCGGCGCACTGCTCGGCACCGCCGTCGGCGTCCTACCGGGCCTCGGATCGGCCATGGCGGTGGCACTGCTGCTGCCCGTCACGTTCACCCTCGACCCCACAGCCGCGCTGATCATGTTCGCCGGAGTGTATTTCGGCGGTCTGTTCGGCGATTCAATCTCCGGAATTCTGATGAACACCCCCGGCAACAGCACCGCCATCGCCGGCACGTTCGAGGGCCATCGAATGGCCAAGAACGGACGGGCTCCACAGGCTTTGGCGACCTCTGCCATCGGCGCTTTCATCGGCGGCATCGTTGCAACGACTCTGGTGGTGTTCTTCGCCCCGACTCTTGCATCGCTGGCAACCAATTTCGGACCCGCCGAGTACCTGGCCCTGGCCGTATTCGCCTTCATCGCGACCTCTGCGGTGGTGTCGGACTCCGTGCTCAAAGGCCTGACCGCACTGTTGATCGGTCTCACGCTGGCCGTGATCGGCATCGACGGGCCCTCCGGCGCTTCACGATTCACGTTCGAGGTACCGGCCCTGTTCGACGGCATCCACATCGTCGTCATCACCGTGGCCATGCTCGCACTCGGTGAGGTCATCCACATCGCGTCGAAGATCGGCCGCCCCGAGGATCGGACGCTGATCAAATCACAGGGACGACCGTGGTTGAGCAAGGCCGAGTTCCGCGATGCGCTACCCGCATGGTTGCGCGGCACTGCATTCGGTGTGCCGTTCGGTGTGGTTCCCGCGGGCGGTGCCGAAGTGCCGAGCTTCCTGGCGTACGGAACCGAGCGCAGGCTCGATCGCAAGCGCGCGACGCCCATGTTCGGCAAGGGGGCAATTCGCGGCGTCGCCGGTCCCGAGGCCGCCGGAAACTCCACCGCAGGTACAGCAATGGGTGCCCTGCTGGCTCTGGGTCTGCCGACGTCCGCGACCGCCGCGATCATGTTGGCGGCCTTCCAGCAATACGGCATGCAGCCCGGACCACTGCTGTTCGAGCGCAGCGGCGATATCGTCTGGGCCCTGCTGGCCAGCTTGTTCGTTGCGATGATCGTGCTGCTGATCCTCAACCTGCCGTTCGCACCCTTGTGGGCGCAGCTGCTCAAGATCCCGAAGAATTACCTCTACGCAGGTATCTCGGTCTTCGCTGCACTCGGGGTCTATGCGTCGAGTGCGTCGATCGTGGACCTGATCTTCATGCTGGGGCTCGGCATCGTCGGATTCATGATGCGCCGCTACGACATTCCGCTGGCACCGGTGTTGATCGCGGTGATCCTCGGCCCACTCGCCGAGGAATCGCTCCGACGCGCGTTGGCAGTCAGTGAGGGCGATCCCACGATTCTGGTCGGTAGCGGCATCACGATCGTGCTCTACGCACTGATGACCATCGCCGTCGTCTTCTCGATCGTCAGTAAGGTGCGCGCCCGCAAGACCGCAGACTTCTAGGTCTGCGGTTCGCAGTTCGTATACCCCGGGCACGCATCGCTTTCCGCGTGCCCGGGGCGTTCGTCAGTGCTGCAGGGCCGGATAGTCGGTGTACCCCTGGGCACCATCGGTGTAGAAGGTGCTCTGGTCCGGCTCGTTGAGCGGCAGATCCTCGCGCCAGCGGTAGGCGAGATCGGGGTTGGCGATCGCCGGACGGCCGACGACCACAGCGTCGCCGATTCCCTCGTCGAGCAGCGATCGTGCTTCGTTGCGGCTGGTGATCTCACCGAATCCGCTGTTGACCAGTACCGTGCCGCCGAACGCCCGCCGCAGGTCCTGGACGAGTTCGCCCGCCGGTTCCTTGTGCAGCACACTGAGATACGCAAGACCGAGTGGTGCGATTCGATCCACCAACGCTCGGTAGGTGGCACGCACATCCTCGGCGTCCGTCTCGAGCGCGTCTTGAATGTTGTGCGCCGGCGAGATCCGAATACCCACCCGGCCCGCACCGAGCGCCGCGACCACTGCCTCGACGACCTCGGCGACGAATCGCGCTCGATTCTCCGGCGCGCCGCCGTAGGCATCTTCCCGAATGTTCGATGCAGGCGAGAGGAACTCGTGGAGCAGGTAACCGTTGGCACCGTGGATCTCCACGCCGTCCATTCCGGCGGCAACCGCGTTCTTCGACGCCTGCACGAACTCTTCGATGACCGACGGCAGCTCGTCCTCGCGCAATGCTCGCGGGGTGGGGTACGGCTTCTTGCCCTCGTAGGTATGAGTCCGGCCGTCGATCGCGATCGCGCTGGGCCCGACGACCTCGTGGCCGCCGGTCGTCGCCTCGTGAGTGACGCGGCCTGCGTGCATCACCTGAGCGAAGATCACCCCGCCGTCGGCGTGCACTGCGTCGGCGACGGTGCGCCAGCCCTCGATCTGCTCATCGGTCACCAAGCCGGGCTGACCAGGAAAACCCTGACCGGCCCGGCTCGGGTAGGTGCCCTCGCTGACGAGCAGACCCAGAGATGCCCGCTGCCTGTAGTACTCGACCACCAGCGGGCCCGGCACACCGCTTGGCCCGGAACGCATTCGCGTGAGCGGGGCCATCACCAGGCGGTTGTCGAGCTTCAGGTCACCGAGGGTCATCGGGGAAAACAACTTCATGGATCTCTTCTCCTCACGGGCGTGCACAACGTGCGTCACTACGCCGAACCCACGAGAACCATGAAGCTATTCCGCCTCGAGATATTGCTCACGCAACTACACAAGTGGAACGTGGAGCGCACTCACAAGATGTAGAGCATCTCCTGATACGTCGGCAGCGGCCACAGATCGTCGGCCACCATCGCCTCGAGGATGTCCGCAGCGGATCGTACTGCCGCCATCGCAGGCAGCAGTTCTTCCTTGGCATGAGTGGCCTCGGCGAGAGCCTCACCGCCCGGATCGGCCTCGAGCGCGGCCTTCAAGGTGGCCAGCGCGCTTCGCAGCTCGGACAGCGGCTCCGAGACCGCCTGCAGCGCAGACATGTCCGGGTCGATTCCGGCACCGGAGAGTGCACTGACGTTCTGCGCCAACTCGGTCTGGTATCGCACCGCCGCGGGCAGGATGGAGGTCTGCCCCATCTCGAGGGTCAGACGCGCCTCCACGAACACCGTCAGCGCATACTGCTCGAGTCCTACCTCATAGCGCGAGTGCATCTCTCGGTGGTTGAAGACCTTGTACTTCTCGAACAGTTCCATCGCCGACTCCGAAACGAGTTCCGGGAGCGCGTCGAGCGTCGTCCGCAGGTTCGGCAAGCCGCGTGCCTTCGCCTCGATCTGCCAGTTGTCGGAGTAGCCGTCGCCGTTGAACACCACTGCCCCGTGTTCGGTGATGATCTCCGTCAGCAGGTTCTGCACCGCGGTGTCGAAGTCGGTGCCCTCGGCGACAGCAGTTTCGAGGTTGGTCGCCATGTAATCGAGCGCCTCGGCCATGATCGTGTTGATCGTGACCATGGGGCCGTTGACGGTCTGCATCGAACCGGGTGCGCGGAACTCGAATCTGTTGCCGGTGAACGCAAACGGGCTCGTCCGGTTGCGGTCGCCCGGATCTGTCGGCAACACCGGCAGAGTGTCGGCACCGATCATCATGGTGCCCTTGCCCTTCGAGGACGTGGCTGCGCCCTTGGCGATCTGGTCGAAGACGTCGGCCAGTTGGTCGCCCAGGAAGATCGAGATGATCGCGGGCGGTGCCTCGTTGGCACCGAGTCGGTGATCGTTGGTCGCCGACGCCACCGAGGCGCGCAACAGACCGCCGTACTTGTGCACCGCGCGAATAACGGCGGCGCAGAAGACGAGGAACTGCGCGTTGTCGTGCGGATTGTCGCCGGGCACCAACAGCGATCCCAGCTGGGAGTTTCCGAGCGAGAAGTTGACGTGCTTACCCGAGCCGTTGACGCCTTCGAAGGGCTTCTCGTGGAACAGGCACTCCATGCCGTGCTTCTTGGCGATCGTCTTGAACATCGTCATCAGCAGTTGTTGGTGATCTGCTGCGATGTTGCCGCGCTCGAACATCGGCGCGATCTCGAACTGTCCGGGCGCAACCTCGTTGTGCCGAGTCTTGGCCGGGATTCCCAGCTTGAACAGCTCACGCTCGGTGTCCATCATGAAGCCGAGCACTCGCTCGGGAATGGCGCCGAAGTAGTGGTCGTCGAATTCCTGGCCCTTGGGCGGCTTCGAACCGAACAGGGTGCGACCGGCATTGAGCAGATCGGGGCGAGCGAGGAAGAAGTGGCGGTCGACCAGGAAGTACTCCTGCTCCGGCCCGCAGAACGAGACGATGTTCTCGATGTCCTCGTGCCCGAACAGCTTCAGGATCCGCTCGGCGTGAGCGCCCATTGCCTGCTGCGATCGCAACAGCGGCGTCTTGTGGTCGAGCGCTTCGCCGGTCATCGAGACGAACACCGTCGGGATGCACAGGGTGTTCCCGTTCGGGTTCTCGAGCACGTATGCGGGACTGGTGACGTCCCAGCCGGTGTATCCACGGGCCTCGAACGTGTTGCGCAGGCCGCCGTTGGGGAAGCTCGATGCGTCGGGCTCGCCTTGAATCAGCGTTTTGCCTGCGAACTCGGCGAGTGCGCTGCCGTCCCCGACGGGGTCGAAGAAGCTGTCGTGCTTCTCGGCCGTCAACCCGGTGAGGGGGTAGAACACGTGCGCGTAATGCGTCGCGCCCTTCTCGAGCGCCCAGTCCTTCATCGCCGACGCGACCGCGTCGGCGACCATGGGGTCGAGCTTCTTGCCCTTGTCGATCGTCGCCATCACCGACTTGAACACCGATTTGGGCAGACGCTTCTGCATGACGACCTTGCTGAAGACGTTCTCACCGAAGATCTCGCCCGGCTTCTCGTCTCCGACGAAGCTGACCGCAGGCGGTACATAGGCCTCGACGTCTTTGATCGCCTGCAGGCGGACGGCATTTCCACTCATGGCTACCCCTCGACACGGTGTGCGCTCCGCAGCTGGATTGTGCGGAGTCCGACGGGGCGACTGTACGAACGCGACGTGGCGGTCGTGTTTCGTCATTGTGTCCACTGCGAGGCAAAACCCGAGCCACAGTTTCCATCTGTGCCCGCCCGGGTAGACCCAGACAACCATGCCACCACCGGAAGGCGTAACCCCATGACCGATGAGTTGACCGTCCGCCGCGTGATTACCGCACCCCCGGCATCGGTGTTCACAGCGCTGGCCAACCCCGAGGTTCACGCTGCTGTCGACGGCTCGGAGATGCTCCGCGGCGCGATCGACCCGGTGCCGATGCGTGAGGTGGGTGACACCTTCGCGATGCAGATGTATCAGCCGCAGCTGGGCGAGTACGTCATGGAGAACACCGTCTTCGTCTTCGAACAGGACCGACGCATCGGCTGGATTCCCCGACGCCAGGGCATGGAGCCTCGCGGTACGCGATGGTCGTGGGAACTCGACGACTTGTCCGAGGACCGTACTGCGTTGACCCAGGTCTACGACTGGTCCCGCGTCACCGACCCGGAGTTTCGGGCGGCGGCGGGCTTTCCCCGGGTGACCGAGGAGCAGATCGTCGGCACCATGGGGCGACTGGCCGACCATCTCGGCGTCACCGTCGAGAACTGACCCACCCAGACGAGAAAGAGAACACGATGGTCGACGTCACCAGAACCTTCACCGTTGCGGTCGCGCGCGAGAACGCCGCCGCGTATCTCCGGGACTTCGCCCACGCGTCGGAGTGGGATCCCGGAACCCAGAGCTGCAGACAAGTGTCCGACGGCCCAGTCGCCGCGGGTACGCAGTGGCACAACGTCTCGAAGTTGTTCGGGATCACCACCGAGCTGACCTACACGTTGGTCACCGACGAACCGAACCACATCGTCTTCGAAGGTGAGAACAAGACCGCCACGAGTGTCGACGACATCACTCTGACGGACGAGGGGCCGCAGTCGACCCGAATCGACTACCACGCTCGCGTCGAATTCAACGGTGCCGCAAAGGTTGCCGGTCCATTCCTCAAGGCTGGATTCGAAGCGAAGGTCGCACCCGAGACGGTGGAGAAGATGACCGAGGCTCTCGAACGACTACGCTGAGGACCTGCTTGCGCGAGAACTACTTACGCGCGACGACGGTGAAATTGTCGGCCGAACTCGTCACCGCGTCGGGCTCGACTATCGACCCGTCGTCGGCGAAGATCTCCACGATCGTGAAACCCGCCTCGGTCACCAGTGCCCGCACATCCGAGACGGTGGTGAAGTGCATGAACGGCGCGAAGTCGTGGGCGGCGAGTGGAGCGGTGGCCCACGTGCCGCGGTCGTCGACGCGGGTCCTTCCCGACCACCAATTCCTCACGCTGCGAACAACTCCGGCAGGATCGAGTAGTCGGCGTCCGGCCGCGGTCACGGCCCGTTTCGGTGAGAACGTGAAGGGCTGGGTCGGCCGGCTGAGTTGAAACGGAGTCTCCCCGAAGGACGGTCCGTTGCGGTTGAGGGTGGAGAACACCACCATTCCCGACGCACCGAGGACTCGGTGAAATTCTGCGAGAACTCGACCCCGCTCCTCATGGGTGACGGTATCGATTCCGTTGTTGCTGAAGACGATCAGGCCGAACTCGCCGTCCGCGAAGTTCTCCAGATTGCGCGCGTCGGCCACGTACGCCTGCACGTTCGGAAAATTCCGCCGAAAGGCATCGACCATGGTGGGCGCGTAGTCGATCGCAACATAGCTCTCGCTCATCAGCCGCAGCATCGCCGTGGTTCGACCGCTGCCGACACCGACGTCCAGCACCGGTGTTCCGCGCGAGACCCCGGCCGCAGCGACCAACGCTGCAGCCTCCCCTCGGTCGAGAAAACCATCGGTGGGACCGGCGTATTCGACGTACGCCGCTGCCACCCGAGCACTGTCGAACACATCTCTGTTGTGGTCCACGGACACGCGATCACCTCTGTCTCTCGAAACCCGCTGACACCGACGTCACGCCCCTGTGACCAGACGGTACCGGCGAACCCTGAGGACCGCCTGAGGCCGACTCGAGGCGAAACCACAACGAAACAACCGCGGCCACCCGGTGATCGGGTGGCCGCGGTCGGGTAGAGCTCGAGGGGGTACGTCAGTCGTCGCCGCGGGGCGGCGGTTGAACGTCGACACCGCCGGAGTTGTGCTCCGGTCCGGCCGCGGGGTGACCGGACGGTACGCGGCCACGCGTCTTCGCGGCCTCACTGTCCTTGGTGGCACCCTCGGCGAACTTACGACGCCAGCTCTCCTCGGGACGGTAAGGGCCGGGCTTGGGCCGAACCTTGCCACCGGGGAAGGCCAACCGTGCGATGGTCCGCTGGACCATGCCGTACTGCTGCATCAGCGGTCCCGAGTTGTAGGGCAGCTGATAGCGCTCGCAGATGTCCTTGATCTTGGGAGCCACTTCCGAGTAACGGGTGCTGGGCATATCCGGGTACAGATGGTGCTCGACCTGGTAGCTCAGGTTGCCACTCATCAGATGGAAGAATGGGCCGCCGTCGATGTTGGCCGCTCCGACGAGCTGACGGACGTACCAGCCGCCTCGGGTCTCGTTCTCCACCTCTTCCTGACTGAAGGTGTACGCCTGATCAGGAAAGTGACCGCAGAAGATGATGCCGTGCGACCACACGTTGCGGATGATGTTGGCCGTGAAGTTGGCCGCCAACGTGGACAGGAACGTGCTCTCGACCCCGCTGAATCGACTGTCCAGCAACGATGCCGCGCGACGGTTCTTACCGAATCGCGTCGACGACCGCAGCTTCGAGGCGAGCCTCGACCTCTTGCTCTCGGACAGGCGACCACCCGAGACCACCTGCGCGAGCGCGAACGCACCGGCACTGATCAGCGGCCAACCCACGTAGTCCTTGACGAACTGCTTACGCGCCTTGACGCCGATTCCCTTGAGGTCCTCGATGAGGTCCTTGACGGGCTTGTCACCGCGACGAATGGCCTCGATATCGAGATCGTGCAGCGCAACACCCCACTCGAAGAACGCCATCAGCAGAAGGTTGTAGAGCGGCTGGGCGAGATACGCCGGATGCCACTCCTGCCGCGGATCGATGCGCATGATCTCGTATCCGAGATCCTTGTCCTTACCGCGAATGTTGGTGTACGTGTGATGAACGTAGTTGTGCGAGTGCTTCCACGAGCTGGCAGTGGATGCGGTGTCCCAGTCCCACACCGAGGAGTGAATCTCCGGATCGTTCATCCAGTCCCACTGGCCGTGCATGACGTTGTGACCGATTTCCATGTTCTCGAGAATCTTCGCGATACCGAGGCATGCGGTGCCTGCCAGCCATGCGGGCTTGCTGGTGGACCCCAGCAACAGCACTCGGCCCGCCACGAGCAGCTGGCGCTGAGCGGCGATCACCGAGGTGATGTACTTACGGTCCTTGTCCCCGAGGCTGGCGTACACCTCGTCGTGGATGGCGTCGAACTCCTTGGCCAGTTCGGCAATGGTCTCGTCACTCAGGTGCGCCAGTGGGCTCACGGGCTCATCACTGGTATCGGTACGCCTGGTGGTTTCGTCGATAGTCATACATTCCCCTGTTCGATGTGTTGATCAGAGTTCGATTTCGATGTCGCCCTCAGCAGTATTGACACAGATCCGAACGGCCTGCCCCGTAGGTTCGGAGACATCCCCGTTACGCAGGTCACGTAAACGTCCCTTTTTCAGGGTGCCGACACAGGTGTGACAGATGCCGATTCGGCAGCCGAAGGTCAGATCCAGGCCGGCTTCCTCACCCGCGGCGAGAATTGTTGTGCCGCCGTCACATTCGACTTCCTTCTCGCTGTTGAGGAACTTGACGGTGCCGCCCTCACCCGCATCGTCACCACCACCGATGACCGGCTGGAAACTCTCGTGATGGAAGCGGTCGTAATCGCCCTGGTCCTTCCAGTACGAGCGCAGATCGTCCAGATGCTCGCCAGGGCCGGAGCAGAATGCTTCTCGATCACGCCAATCCGGGACCAGTTCGTCCAATTCGGACGCTTTCATTCGCCCCTCGTCGCTGGTGATCCGCAGCTTCACCGTCAACCCGTCGTGCTTGGCCTCGAGTTGGTCGAGGGTATCGGCGAACATCAACTGCTCACGGTTGTGCACCGAATGCACCACCACGACATCGCGAACCTGATCGTGATGGTCCAGGGACCGCAACATGCTGATGATCGGGGTGATGCCGCTGCCCGCGCTGATGAACACCATC
This sequence comes from Rhodococcus sp. MALMAid1271, assembly GCF_049195265.1. Classification (NCBI taxonomy): domain Bacteria; kingdom Bacillati; phylum Actinomycetota; class Actinomycetes; order Mycobacteriales; family Nocardiaceae; genus Rhodococcus; species Rhodococcus sp. MALMAid1271. Next base: position 149,758 of record NZ_JBMIRQ010000058.1, read on the forward strand.
TTGTCCGGAACAGGACTCGGCAGAGTGAACTCGCCCTCCACCTCGCTGAGCCGGACGATATCGCCGGTTCTGATGGTGCCCACCAGATACGGCGAGACGGTGCCCGAGGGCACCAGCTTGGGACTGACACTGACCAGCCCGTCTTTCGGGTCCGGATCGGAGGTCAAGGAATACGCCCGCCAGTGGTACCGACCGTCGATCAACACACCGAGCCGGACGTACTGCCCGGGCGTGTGACCGGCCCACTCGAAACCGGGACGGATGTACACCGAGACCGCCTCCGACCCCTCCGGAACGATCCGCTCGACCTTCCCCCGAAGCTCGCGAGTGGTCCACAGCGGATTGATCATCGACAAGTAGTCGTCGGGACGAAGAGGATTGAACAATGACCGGACTGCGCGCAGCATCGTCCGTCGTACGAAAGAAACCTGGGGCTTGGCCCCCCGTTCAGCCATACTCAACGGTAACCCTGCGCGGCGCACAGCGCGCCGAAAATGCTCAGACTCGAATGCGGCTGCTACACAATGTGAACAGAACCGAACAGCCCTCGACTGGTCAGCGCGCTCTCGACACCCGATCGCCCAGAGCCGCACTCACTTTTCCGTACCAACCACGCGGACGCACAGAGCCTCGGGTGGGGACATCGGCCAACAGAGCTTCGGCCGTCTCCTCTGCATCGATCTTGTTGTCGCCGATGCCGCCGGTGGCACCACGCTTGGCCCAACCCACCACGTAACAGCCAGGAACCGGGCTGCCGTCCGCGGCAGTGACACGCCCTCCGACGTTGCAGATGGTGCCCGTGATGTCGTCGAACGGAACACCCGGTGCCGGGGTTCCGCGATATCCGATGGCCAAGAGAACCAGCTCGGTCGGCAACGTCACGGCATGCTCACCGACACCGAACTCGATGGCGTGCACCGAGTCCTCGCCATGCAGAGCAGCCGGTGCCCGACCGAAGGCGAAAACGATACGGCTGCGTGATACATCTCCGGGTCGTTCCGCAGGCTCCACTCCTGATTTTCCGGGTCGTTCCGCAGGCTCCACTCCTGCCCCCGAACCCAACTCGACGCGAGGAACACCGGCCAACGCCGACGCCGAAGCCGACAGTGGAAGCCGATCGAGCGCCTCGACGATTCCATCGGGTCCCGCCACCACGACATCGACACCGGGGCGATCGACCAGGGCCTTGCACTCCGAACGGGTGAAGGCCGCGAACTCCGGCCCCCGCCGAGCCAGGACGACGACCTCCGACACCCGGTGGCGACGCAATTCGGCCAACGCATGTGGGGCGATCTCGGTTCCTTCGAGCTGATCCGGGTCCGCGGTGAGGATGCGGGCCGCATCGAGGGCGACGTTGCCGTTTCCGATGATGGTGACCCGGTCCACGCCGGTGAGGTCGATCGCGTCTGCAGGCACATCTGGATGACCGGTGTACCAACCCACCAGGGTGCGCGCGCTGACCGAACCGTCGAGGTCGATGCCGGGAATCTCGAGCGCTCGATCCTTGTCGGCCCCGACGGCGTACACGACGGAATCGAACTTTCGAGCCAGTTCCACATGGTCGACGTCCTTGCCGACCTCCACTCCGAGCTTCATGGTCACCCGCGGATGCGCGAAAATTCCCCGGAAATGCTCGCTGATGCGCCGCGTACCGAGATGATCCGGAGCGACGCCGTAGCGGGCGAGACCGCCCGCGGTGGGCAGCCGGTCGTAGAACGTGATTTCGGTGCCAGGCACGCGCAGCAGCGCCTGGGCGGTGTAGCAGGCAGCCGGTCCGGTCCCGACGATGGCGATGTCGATCGGCGGCAGATCGTTGACCGTCGCCACCGGGAACCGAGGCGCGCCCCACTCCGCCACGGCGGGCTTGTCCTTGTAGTAATCGGCGTTGATGTCGGCGTAGATCTGCTGGTCCGGCGTCAGCCGAGACACGCGTGCAATCGCGTCGACCGGGCATGCATCCGCGCAGGCACCGCAGTCGATGCACGAACGCGGATCGATGTAGAGCAGCTCGGTCTTACCGAAGTCCGGCTCGTCGGGTGTCGGGTGAATGCAGTTGACCGGGCACACCGACAGGCAGGATGCGTCGTTGCAACAGTTCTGCGTGATCGCGAACGGCATGGGTTCTCAGATGTCCTTCACGGCCTCGAAAAGCGCTGTCAGAGCATGTGCAGTCGACGGTAGATCATCTCGGCCGGCTTGGTGATCAAACCGCAATCGAGAAGAAACGCCATCAGATGCTCGCTCGAAGTGCGCATCATCGTGTGGTGGTGAGCGTTGTTCTTCGCTTCCTTCACCGCGCGGTCGACATCGAGACCTGCCGCTGCGTAGACCTCCTTGTTGACCATGTTGGACACGATCAGACGAGCAGCGATCGCGACGACGAGGGCACTGGCCTTGCGGCGGGCCGGGCTCTTCTGGGCGATCTCCTCGCGCATCTGCGCGCGAGCGAAGGTCATGTGCCGCGACTCTTCCACGACGTGGATCTTGCTCGTGGTGCGCACGAGAGGCAGTACGTTCTCGCCGCGCATCCAGTCGCGCTGCATCACATCGAGGACCTCTTCGGCGACGAGGATGCCGCCGTAGGCCACCTCGGCCGAGGCGAGAGCCTTGAAGCCGCGGCCGAGCTCGATACTCGAACGGCGCGGCAGGTATGCCTTGATGCCCATCTTCTGGCAGGCGCGGGCAAACATGATCGAGTGGCGGCATTCGTCGGCGATCTCGGTGAGCGCGAACTGGAAATCCGAGTTCGACGAGTCCTTGCAGTACTGATCACGCAGGACCATTTGCTGCAGGATCATCTCGAACCAGATGCCGGTGCTCATGATGGAGCAGACCTCGTGACGAGTGAGCGTGATGCGCTGCTCCTCGCTCATCTCGTCCCACAGCTTCGTGCCGTAGAGCGTGCTCCACTCGGGGTTGAGTCCGTAGAGGGAGGGATCGAGATCGGCCTCCCAGTCGACCTCCTCGGCCGGGTCGTACGACAGTTGGGCGGCGGAATCGAGCAAACGAGCGGACACATCCTCGGGCTCGAGGACGTCATTCCTGGAGAGTGTGCTGGTCATCGCCGTGGTTCCTTCCATCGTCGAAAGTCTTTCAGTACCTGTTACCGACATTACCAGGTACCTGACGACACAGGTAGCCCTTCCGGCAGAATGATCGGAATTCTCGGCGGCGGACAACCCTGGAGTGCAGGCCTCCGCGAGACGGTGATCAACCGGTGCTCCCAATCGGCACCGAGGAGGCAACCCCCGAACCGGCTCACCCCCGCCGCGATGCGCGCGAAACCGCGCCTGCCGGGTACGACGTGAACGGCCCGCCGACACACCGAACAATGGTCGCGAGTAAGCAGACGATGTCGGTCCTGTGATCGTTGACTCAATAGATTGCCGGTTCGCCGCATGCCCGGAGAATCGAGTCATGACTTCTCCTGTGGCGATCAGCCGCGAGACCGCCGTCGGTGCCGAAGCTCGACTGTCGTGGATCTTGTCCGGACTCGCTGGAATGGTCGGAGCCGTCGCATTCCTGCACTCTGCCGGCTATTTCGTGACGTTCATGACCGGCAACACCGAACGTGCCGTCGTCGGACACTTCGGCCACCCCGACGGTAAGGAGGTTGCCCCTGGTGCCTCGCCGATTGCGGCCTTGGCCCTCATGGGCTCGTTCCTGACCGGCGTGGTCGTCTCGTCGATCTGCCGGCGTCGCTACTGGTCCAATCATCCCCACGGCGCGACGGTGCTGACCACCGTCGCGCTCGCCGGAGCGGCATCGCTGGACATCGCCATCTCCGGCTGGTCCTCCGCCACCGTCAATTTCTACCCAATTCTGTTGGTGGCCTTCGCACTCGGCGCACTCAACACCGCATTCACGAAGAAAGAAGAGACGTACATTCCGCTGAGCTACGTCACGGGCACGTTGGTCAAACTGGGCCAGGGCATCGAGCGACACCTGTGCGGCGGAGGGACGTACTACGACTGGCTGTGCTACTCGATCCTGCTCGGGTCCTTCGCGTTGGGCGGGGCGATCGGTGCTGTCATCGGCGTTGTCATCACCGGCCCTCAGGTATTGCTGATCGCCGCACTCATCAGCCTCGGCGCGACGATCTTCACGTTCACCCACACCGAGCGTCGGTCACTACTGGGCTGACGCCCGCCCCATGCTCGATCTGCTGTCAGCGGGGTCGATCTGCTATCAGCGGTGAGGGGCCCACGATCGAACGCAGCATCTGCTCCACGAGAGACCGAGGCAGAGGCGAACCGATCAGCACTTGCCGCTGAATCAGTCCCTCGATCATGATCACCAGTGTTTCGGCCTCCGACTGCGGGTCCTGGGACTCGAGGGAGGCCACGACCCATTCGGCGAAGGTGACGAACGACGCTCGCTGAGTGTCGAACAACTCGCGGACCCCACGATCGTGTTGCGCCTCCCCGAGCATGATGTGGCGAGCGATGACCCGTTTCGCGGCGACACCGGTCGTCATCGCATCGATGAAGTCGGCGATTCGGGACACCACGACATCGACGGTGAGAGGTTTGACGTCGACCAGACTCCCGAACGTGGCTCCGGCAACCTCGAAATCGCGGATGAACAGTTGTCCCAACGCCAGATGCAACAATCGACTTCTGGTGGGCGCGTGATAATTCACCGATCCCGGACCGAGTCCCGCAGCAGCATCCACTGCTCGGTGAGTCAGGCCACGAAAGCCCTTGGTGGCCAGCACCTCGATCGCGGCCGTGGCAATCTCTTCGCGCCGACGCACGCCGGACTCGTCGTCCTTGGCAGAGGCATGAGTCATACCGGGCAGTCTACTGACAGGGCGTTGACATGGCCCGAGTACGCGACCTAATCTCAACAAATGTTGAGATTAGGTCGTGCATGAACCGGAGACCGACACGACGCCAGGTCGTCGTGGGTGCCGCAGCAGCGATGACCGTCACCGTCCTCGGGACTGCTTCGAGGGCGGCCGCGGCACCGGCGGTGGGGTCTGCAGACGAATGCGGTGAGCGCTACCAGGGCTATCGAGACACCGACCGACATCGGCCGTATGCCCATTACATGGCAGTGCGAACAGCTCCGGCACCTACCGTGGTGACCGATACGTACTCGGGGCCACCGCTCTCACCCGATGCGGTACCCGGATTCGACTCGATCACAACCGATCTCGCCCCCACCGGATACTCCAGGGTCGAGACCGGATACGGGCAGAGAGCCGACGGTGTGACGTTCGTGGCGGTACGAACCGTGATGCCTCGGGTGACAGCAGCGATGTGGGACTGGTGGTTCGGATGGCATTCCACCGAAGCCGGTCGCTACAAGCTGTGGCATCCCGATGCCCACCTGTACGCCGCTCTCGCGGAGGATCGGACGGCGCTCGACATACCCGACAAGGCCAAGTACGTCGGCAACACGACGTTCGTGGACGAGTACGTCGGGCCGAAACTGCAGCAACTGGGCATCGGTTTTCGTGATCCGATCGCGCACGGCTTCGACGTTCCCTCGGATCAGACGATCGTCTTCGGCCGAGTGGGAAGCTCCATCGCACCGGTGGACCTGGGTTGGCTGGCCCATCAGGTGCGGCCGGTAGACGGCGGTGCCGAGATGCGCAGCCGCTTCTACCTGAACCTGCGCGGGTTGCACGTTCCGGACGTGAAGCAGGCGGCGTGCGCCGTCCGCCGGGGAGCGTCGGTGGATCCGACCGACCTCGTACTCGGTCTCGATCTCGCCCGAGATCTGATGCTGCACTGCGGACAGGAGATGAACCACCTCGCAGGCTTCCTACCGGAGCTGTACGCAGAGTTCCGTCGCTAGTACCCCGGAGACACCGTGGCCAACACGATCAGAGCAGCGACCGCAGCGGTGGCCAACCCACCGATAACCGCACGAAAGGTCAACGGATTGCCGCAAATTCGCTCCGCGACCATCCATCAGCGCAGGTCCGGTGCCGGACCTCGGAACGGACGTTCCACGGCAGCACCGATCATTCGACGGGAACGCCGAGCCGTCCGGCCTGATAGTCCTCGAATGCTTGCAGCACTTCCGATTTGGTGTTCATCACGAACGGGCCTGCCATGGCGACGGGTTCGCGGATCGGCTTGCCGCCCAGGACGAACACCTCCAGCGAGTCCCCCACAGCCGAGGCAGACATCTCGATCGTGTCGCCACGGCCGAACAACGCTGTCTGCCCCATCCTGATCGGACGCTTCTCCGCCCCCACTGTGCCCTCGCCTGCGAGAACATAGACCAATGCATTGAAATCGCGATTCCACGGCAGTGACAGTGCTGCACCCGGTGCGATCGTGCTGTGCGAGAGCGCAATCGGGGTGTACGTCGAGCCAGGCCCCGCCAGGCCCGCGATCTCACCGGCAATGATGCGCACCAGCGCACCACCGTCCGGACTCGATGCGAGGGTGACCTTGCTGCCGGTGATGTCCTGGTAGCGCGGGTGCGCCATCTTGTTCTCCCGCGGCAGATTGACCCAGAGTTGGACACCGTGGAACAGCCCACCCGAGAGCACCAGATGCTCCGGTGGGGCCTCGATGTGCAGGATGCCTCCGCCCGCCGTCATCCACTGGGTGTCACCACCGCTGATGATGCCGCCGCCACCGTGAGAGTCCTTGTGCTCCATGATGCCGTCGATCATGTACGTCACCGTCTCGAATCCGCGATGCGGATGCCACGGCGTGCCCTTGGGCTCGCCGGGGGCATAGTTCACCTCGCCCATCTGATCCATGTGGATGAAGGGATCGAGGGAGGCCAGGTCCAGACCGGCGAACGCTCGGCGGACCGGAAAACCCTCGCCCTCGTACCCCGTCGGTGCTGTCGTGACGGACTTGACGGGCCTCGGGGTCGACGTGGGGTCGAGCACGGGAACTCGAGGCAGAGCGAGGATGTTGTCGACTGTCACTGCGGGCATGGCTGCAACCTTTCGGCAATGTAGTTGACTACGCAACTAGTGTATTCGAGCCAACCATGCGAGGTCCGACGGTATTCCCGCCGTCAGCCCTGATGGTCGGCCAGCCACTGTCTGATCTCGTCGGTGGGTTGCTCGACGATGTCGTCGTACTCCGGATGCTCGACCACGAAATTGGCGACCATTTCGCAGATCGGAACGACCCGCCTGGTGTCGGCGCGAGTGGCATCGAGTGCGTGCTGTACGAGGATCTTCGCCAAGCCGCGACCCCCGTACGCCGCATCGACCTCGGTGTGAAAGAAGATCCGTCGCGCCTGCTCGTCGTCGGCGAATTCGGCGAAGCCGACCCGCGTGCCGTCGACCGACACCGTGAAACGATCTGCTTGCTGGGCAACCTCGGCCTGGGCACCGGTTTTGTCGACCGCCATACCGACCTCCTCCTCGCTCGTGGGCGCGCACCGCACCTGTTGGTGTTCACGATCGTCCCCGATCGAGGTGAATCTGTCGTTCGAATGCCGTGGTGGACACCCGCGGGCGGGGCGTTCACGAGCATCGGACATGCATACGGTGCCCAGTGGCAGATGCTGCCGCTGTACGGTGGATCGAAGGACCTCGACCGATGAATCATCTAGGGGAAGGAACTTCATGGCTCAGCCAACCAGGCTGGAGAAAGACCCGAACAAAGGTTTCGTGGCCCTGCTGGGCTGGAGTCTGGCCGCAGTGGAAGCACTGGACAAGTTCGATCGGCGCTACGTCGTCGTCGCTCCCGAGTGGGCGGAGGCGTACTGCAGCGAGCACGACATCCCCTACATCCCGTGGAACTTCGAGCGACTCAACGACCGCTCGCTCGAGATCGCCGAGACCCTGCAGGACAAGGGTGTCGATGTTGCGATTCCGCTCTACGAGGAGACGGTCGAGTGGGCCGGTGCCATCAACTCGGTACTTCTCGACAACCCCCGGCTGTTCGGTCAAGCGATGCTACTGCGCGACAAGGCGCTGATGAAGCGTCGCGCCCAACTGGGCGGTATCCGCGTGGGCATCTTCGAAGAAGCCCATGACCGCGAGGACGTCATCCGATTCCTCCGCCGCGTCAATCAGACCCTGCTCAAACTCGACGGAGATCCGAACGACCCCATTCACCTCAAGGCCTTCGACAAAGCCGGTTGCTTGGGTCACCGCATCATCCGCACGCCGGACGAGGTCGACTCGATCCCGGACGAGGAATTTCCGGTGCTGATGGAATCGCATCTCGACGGCTGGGAATTCGCCGTCGAGGCATGGATTCACAACGGCAAGATCAAGTTCCTCAACATCTCGGAGTACGTCACTCTCGGTTACTCGGTATTCGTTCCCGCGACCCCGGAACTCGAGCGGTACCGCGAGCAGATCACGGTGCAGATCGAGAAGCTGATCAAGGCCTTCGACATCGAGTTCGGCTTCATCCACCCCGAGTACTTCGTCACCAGTGACGGCGAGATGTACTTCGGTGAAGTGGCATACCGCCCACCGGGTTTCAAGGTCTTCGAGCTTCTCGAGCGAGCCTACGGCTTCAACGCATATCAGGGTCTGGCGTTGGCGTTCGACCCGAAAACCACCGAGGAAGAGATCGACGCCTTCTTCCCGCGCGAGGTTGTCGATGCCACCGGTGTGGCCGGATGTTTCGGCGTCTATCCACGACGACGCGTCGTCAGCCATTTGGAAATTCCGGAGGAGACGACCGGGCACGACTACTACGAAACCAACGATCTGTCGGCACCCGTCGAGGAAACCGTCACCAAGAGAACAGCGTTCGGCACCCACTGGGGACTGCTCTACTTCTTCGGCGACGATGCCTATGTCATGCGTGACCTGCTCAAACATCAGGAAGAACTGGACTTCTACGTGTGAGGCAACAACTCGGGAACGACACCGACCCGCCGTCGCAGACGATGGATGATCCCGCGCCGACCAACGCCACCACCGCAGTGGACCGGGCTCTGGCGTCGCGGCTGGCGCAACTCGACCATGCGATTCACGCCTTGGCCGACGCACCCGAGTTCAGCAAGAGCACCAAGGTGCGACGCGTGCTCGACGGCTTGCATCGAGTGTTGTTGCAGCCCGGCGGGTGTGATGCCATTCGCGAACGCGCCGAGACGCTCGAATCCGCCGGATTGTTCGCGGGCACCGATTGGGCCCAGCCCGACATTCTCGTCCCGGGGTTCGTCGGCCCGAGTCTGCGCAGCGGCAACGACGACACCTTCGTGCTCGAGGCGACCAGCGAACTGCGAATGGTGGCAATCGTCGCCGGTGAGTACCAGCATCCCGCGGTCACCGCCGAGGATGCCCGTCGGTTCCTGTCTCAGGTTCTTGCGGTGAATCTCGACGTACTGTTCACGCCGCCGTCGGAGTCGGAGCGAGTTCGCTTGGGCCGCACCGCGCATCTGATCCGTGAGCTCTTCGGGTACGTGGCCGGGCAGATCGGCTACGACAGTGTTCTCGACGAGTTGGTCGAGGAGATCTGGCGAATCCTGCGTCAACGCCCGATTCAGGTCGACACCATCAAGGCCATGGTCACCCGCATCGCGATCTACCGCGATGACCCCACCGTCGACCTCGGGACATCCGGACAAGGCCTGGACCGGTTGATCACCGCATTGTTCGGCACCACCGACGCCTGCCGTGAGGATCCGGGCGTCGAGGTGTATCGGTCTCGGCTCGAGGTGATGGACGTCGAGGCACTGCAATACGAGGCGCGAGGGTTCGCGCGGGCGATGCACGACACCGGGTTGGTCTCGCCGTATCACGCCACGTTGACCCAGTACCTCGTCGATCACTACTCCTACGTGCTGCCCGAGGCACTGGGCCTGTCCGACACCGGCCGCACCTGCCTCACGCGCTACCCGGAACTGGTCCACCGCCTCATCGAGGAAACGGTCTACCCCGAGACCGCTCAGTGCCTCTACGGGCTGGCTCTGCTACTCGACCGCGGCATCCTGCACCAGCCGCCGATCGTGCCCTCACTGTGGCGACAGATTTCACTGACCCTCGCCCCGGCCGTGCAGGAAAAACTGACCACCACCTTCGGTCCCGTTCCTGCACCGCAGTCACGCCTGCTCGGCGGGCTGTTGTCCATGCTCGGCCAACCGCTCGGCATCGGGCAGGGCGACAATCCGACGTGCCAGTCCGCGCGCGCACTGTCGATGTGGGCCTACAACGATCCCGACTACCTCCTGCAGATGGTGGTGTGGGCCGCGCGTGACGAGGAGATCGTCATGCACTTCGAGGGGCAGTCGATCTCCTCTACCGACAGTGCAAGCGGCGTGGCCACCTCCGATCCGGTGGACCTCGATCCCGCATCGCTCCTACTCGTGCCGCACCTCGATCGCATCTACGCCGAGATGGTCCGGCGCTGCGCAGACCGTCCCGGCGACCCGCACCGCTGGGTCAACCCGGAATTCCACGGGTGGTGGTCGGCACGCGAATTCCACATCGACGTCGACGTGGCCACCGGCAACCTGGTGGACCTGGACGCGTTCTTGCGGCAGTTCTACGCGTCGTATCACCCGGAATACAACGGACACCAGCCACTGATCCATCCGCAGCCCGCGGGTGTGGCCGTAACCGACAGTGCTGCACGCTATGTGGGGTGGCATGCCATCACGATCCTGCGGGTGGCCGCCGATCCCGAGGGCGTCATGCGGGTCTATTTCTTCAACCCGAACAACGACAGCGGACAGGACTGGGGCGACGGCGTCGTGGTGGGAACGGCGGGCAACGGCGAACGCGCGGGCGAAGGTTCGCTGCCGTTCGACCAGTTCGCGTCGCGGCTCTACATCTTCCACACCGACCCACTCGAGAACGGCCGACCGGAGCGGATTCCTGCCGAGGACATCGAGAGGATCCGGGGCTACATCGAACGAAGTTGGGGCGCAGAACGTTCGGTGCCTCAGGCCTGAGGGGCGGTCAATCGGTCTTGTCGAGCGCCTCCGGTGTGTGCACGGCATCCTTGCCGGACTTGTCGCTCTCGACTCGGTACTGCGGGTCGTCCTTCGAGGCCTTCACGGTTCTACCCGCAGCCTCGGTCTCGGAGGTGATCTTCTCCACCACCGTGCCCTCGGTGGTGGTTCCGTGCGTCTTCCATTCGACCTTGTCACCCTTGTGCAGTTCTTGTTCGGCCATGTTCCGGCGCTCCTTTCACTGGTTCGAGCCACGGGTACCCACGACCGGACCGATGCACACTCCGGTGCCGCGGCCTGGTGACGCATCGATCGATGCGCCCGTCCTCAGCTCCGTGCAGCTCGAATCCGCGCCGCCTGCAGCGCCAGATGATGTCGCTCGGCTATCGACGATGCCTGTTCAGCTGCGGCCGCGTACAAGTCTGCGGCGCGCCGCAGATCCCCCGCCCTGAAATGCATGTGGGCGGCCGCGGCCGTGTGGCGAGGGACTGCAGAATCGACGTCGGCGAGCGCCGCGAGTCCTGCGGCAGGGCCGTCGGCTTCCCCGACGGCGACGGCGCGGTTGAGTCGCACGACCGGACTGTCGGTGAGGGCCGCCAACTCGTCGTACCACTCGACGATCTGCACCCAGTCGGTCTCCTCCACTCGCGTCGCGTCGGCATGCAACGCAGCGATGGCGGCCTGCGCTTGAAACTCACCCAGCCGATCTCGGGCGAGCGCCGCCTGCAGAATCCGAACTCCCTCCGCAATCAGAGTGGTGTCCCAACGGCCTCGGTCCTGCTCGGCCAACGGAATCAACTGACCGTCGGGGCCGGTTCTCGCGCTGCGTCGCGCGTGATGGAGCAGCATCAGGGCCAGCAGTCCGGCCGTTTCCTCGTCCTCGGAGAGCGTCGCCAACTGCCGGGTCAACCGAATTGCCTCGGCCGCGAGGTCGATATCACCGGAATATCCCTCGTTGAACACCAGATACAGGACCCGCCGCACGGTTGCGAGATCGCCAGGAGCGTCGAAACGCACGTTCCGCACCGTGTTCTTGGCCCTGCTGATGCGCTGCGCCATGGTCTTCTCCGGCACCAGATACGCCTGCGCGATCTGCCGCGTCGTCAGTCCCCCGACGGCCCGCAAAGTCAGCGCCACTGCGGCCGCAGGGCCGAGGCTGGGATGCGCACAGAGAAAGAACAACTGCAGCGTGTCGTCGACGCCACCCACGCTGCCCGGGCCCGGCTGCGCCGCAAGCCGATCCTCACGGTCTCGACGCGCCTGCTCCGAGCGTCGAGCATCGAGAAATTTCCGCCAGGCGACGGTCACCAGCCAGCCCTTGGGGTCCGTCGGCGCACCCTCGGCCCACGTGGATGTGGCCTGTACCAGCGCCTCCTGCACGGCGTCCTCGGCCGCCGCGAAATCTGCTCCGCGATGGACGAGAACGCCGATCACAGCAGGCGTGCATTCTCGTAGCACTCGAGGGTCCACGACGACCGTCAATCTTCGATCGTGTCGGGAGCCTCCATGAAGGGGCGCAACTCGAGCCACTCGTTGATCGGCCTTCCACCTGCGCCCGGCGCTGCCGACAACTGCCCGGCCAGCTCCAGCGCCCGGTCGTAGGTCTCGACGTCGATGACCATCCAGCCTGCGATGAGGTCTTTGGTCTCCGCGAACGGACCATCGGTCACCGGCGGCTTTCCTGCCCCGTCCGAGCGAACCCACGTTCCCTCGGGGGCCAGGCCCTGCGCGTCGACGAATTCACCGGTCTTCTCGAGCTCCGCGGCGAAATCCCGCATGAACTGGATGTGATCGTGCACCTCGGCTGGGGTCCAGCGGTCCATCGGGATCCAGTCGGCCGGCTCGGGCGCGCCGCGGTAATGCTTGAGCATGAGGTACTTCGCCATGATCTCTCCTGAGGTCGGATGCAGCCATTGTTGCTGCATTCGATCCTGGGACGGAGCCGGACCGACGATTTCTACATGCTCGCTCGATATTTTTTTCAGTGCATCGAGCGACCTACCGAGCCGAGCATCTGCGTCGCTTGGACAACCCGGGCCGCCATGGCCGTCTCGGCGGGCTTGCCCCAGGATCGAGGGTCGTAGGCCTTCTTGTTTCCGTAGTCACCGTCGACCTTGAGGACTTGGTCGTACTTGCTCAGCATGTGTCCTGCGATGGATCGGGTGAACGCGTACTGAGTGTCGGTGTCGATGTTCATCTTGATCACGCCGCTGGCAACCGCGGAGGCGATGTCCTCGGCACTCGATCCCGATCCGCCGTGGAACACCAGATCGAACGGCTTGTCCTTGCCGGTCTCGTTGCCGACGACGGACTGGATCTCGGCAAGGATCTCGGGCCGCAGGTGCACCGAATCGGGGTTGTACACGCCGTGGACGTTGCCGAAGGTCAGCGCGGTCATGTACCGACCACGCTCCCCCGTGCCGAGAGCCGCGACGGTCGCACGTGCATCGTCGACCGTCGAGTAGAGCTGTTCGTTGATCTCGTGTGAGACACCGTCCTCCTCGCCGCCGATCACTCCCACCTCGATTTCGAGGATCGTGTCGGCCTCCACCGACAGGTCCAGCAACTCGCGTGCAACACGTAGGTTCTCGTCGAGCGGTACGGCCGAGCCGTCCCACATGTGTGATTGATACAGCGGCGGCAACCCACGACGACGACGTTCGATGGCGTCGGCCAACAGTGGCCGCACCCAGTCGTCCAGATTCTCTGCGGGGCAATGATCCGTATGCAGCGCAACGTTGATCGAATAGTGTTGCGCCACTTCGTGCGCATACTGAGCGAGCGCCTTCGAACCGGCGAAACGATTCTGGACCGCGTTGCCGGAGAGATACAGGGCGGTACCGACCGATACCTGGATGATACCGTCGCTCTCCGCCTCGGCGAAGCCCTGCAGCGCGGCGTTGAGAGTCTGCGAGCCGGTGACATTGATCGACGGATACGCGAACCCGCCTTCCTTGGCGCGGTCCAGCATGGCCGCGTACTGCTCCGGACTGGCGATCGGCATGAGCTGTCCTATCTTTCGGTTGCGGCCGGTCAGTCGGCCGAGGTAGCGGTGCAGCCACAGGAATTTCCGTGGGTGAAGGTGGTCGGGACTCGAATCGATCGAGGAGCGTCCTGCCTCCCCTCGATTCGGCCGAGAAGCAGGTCCACCGCAGTTCTGCCGATAGTCTGCACGTCCTGCGCAGCCGCCGTCAGACGCGGCTCGAACAGCGCCGACCACTCGAAATCGTCGTAGCATACGAAGGCGAGGTCGACGGGAATCGACAAGCCAAGGCCGCGAAGAGCTTTGAGGGATCCGATGGTCATCGAGTTGTTCATCGACACCAGAGCCGACGGACGATCCGAGTTCGACATCAGCTCCCGCACCCGAGACTCGGCCACCTCGACATTGGACCGGCCGTCCAGAATCAGGTCAGGATCGAGTGCGATTCCCCGCTCGTCCAGGGCCCGGGAGTAGCCGGCAAAGCGCTCTGTGGTCGACGAGATTCCCTCGATTCCTCGGACGATCGCAATGCGCCTGTGCCCGGCGTCGAGCAGGTGATTCGTCAGTCGGTATGCGGACTCGTCGTTCTCGGGCCCCACTTGATCACACGCAAGATCGAGCATGCGGTCGATCAGCACGAGCGGCGTTCCACTGTGCATGATCTCCGGAATGGTCGACTCCTGAGAACCCGCTGCGGGTGCCAGAATCATGCCGTCGACCTGACGGTCCAGCAGCGAATCGACCACACGCCGCTCCGAACTCGGCTCGTCGTGCGAGTCGCCGAGAATCAACACGTAGCCGGCCTCCGACAATCGCTGCTCCACGGCATGGACCAGACTGCCGAAATACGGGTTGGTCAGCGCCGCGATCGAAAGGCCCACGGTGTGCGTCCTACCGGCGGCAAGAGACCGAGCCACGACGTTGCGCCGATAGCCGATCTCGACGATGGCGGCATCGACACGCTGCCGGGTCGAGGGATTTACCTTTCGCGTCCCGTTGAGCACGTGGGACACCGTCGACACCGACACTCCGGCGAGGCGGGCCACATCGTCCATCGTCGCCACGTCAATGCCCCCGTCGTGCCCGGGTATCGGCGACGGTCATGTCAGGCGCAGGATTCGCTCTGCGCGCCGTGCCGTCGACCCGATGAGTTCTGCATTGCGTTCGTCCGAGCCCAACGCCCAGAATTCGGCTTCCGCGTGCGACTTTCCGTACGCCTCGTGCCTGGCGACCAAGCGCTGGTGCCGAACCTCGTTGTGCGGGGCGAGAAACCACACCTCGTCGATCAAATCTCTGGCGGCAGGCCACGCGTTCGATTCCATCAGCAGATAGTTGCCCTCGGTGACCACGAGCGGCACGGTCGACGACACCGGGATGGACGAACCGATCGATTCCTCGATCTCCCGCCGAAATCTCGGTGCATACACATCGGGATCACCGGGTCGCTGGCCGTGGATCGCCGCGATCAGCCGCGCGTACCCTCCATCGTCGAAGGTGTCGTGCGCGCCTTTTCGATCGAGCCGACCCAGATCGATCAGCACCTCGTTCGCGAGGTGGAAGCCGTCCATCGGGACCAATACCGCCCGCTCCGGACCGAGGGCATCGACCAGTTGTTGCGCCACCGTCGACTTTCCGGCTCCCGGAGCACCGGTCAGGCCGAGTATGTGCCGTTCACCGGCGACGGCCAGCTGCCCGGCCAGCTCCACGAGCTCACCGAGGGTGGCTTCCTGTACGTCCTGGTCAATACTCACCATTGCCGCCTTCGGGTCCGTTGGTGGAAAGTGTGCGAAGCCAGGTTCGCGGTCCGACCACCGAGCAGCGCAGGGCCGCAACATGAGCCGACCTGTGGATCCGCTCGGGCACAGTGCACCCCTGCGTCGAATAGTAGGCATACGCGCCGTGGAAGGCGTCACCGGCACCTACGGTATCGACCACCGTCACAGGCTCGACGTCCACCGAGCCCGATACCTCCTCCGACCACCATCGCACGGGGTCGCCGCCGTGAGTGGTGACGACCGTGTGCACACCCGAGCCTACGAGGGCCGCAGCGGTGGCGTCCGTGTCTGCGGCCCCGGGCACCCGAAAGTCCGCCGAGCACACCATGTCCGTGGCCAACGGGATCAGCTCTCCCATCACCGGCTTCCACCGACCGGCGTCGACGACCACGGTGGTAACCCGCGCCGCCGCATGTTCCGCGGCGGCGCAGGCGATCAGGGGGTGGTGCCCGTCGACGAGAACGACATCGGCACCGGCTATCGAATCCTCGAGCTGCACGGGCGGGGCGGCGTCGGACGTGACGGCATCGGCCGATACGACCGACCGGTCGCCGGTCGATTCGATCACCGTCACCGCCGAGACCGGCACCGATCTGTCGGTGCCCTCGGCCGCGTCGATCACCTGCACCCCGAACGCGGCCAGGTCCGCCTTCACCAGCGCCGCCACCGGGTCGTCTCCGAGCGCAGTGACGAGCACAGCAGTGCCGCCCAACGCGGCGAAAGTGACCGCCGCGTTGGCAGCGGGCCCGCCCGCCGCGACGAACTGCATGCGCGAGGTGATCTTCTGGTTCGACGTCGGGGCAGCGGCCACTCGATGGATGACATCGAGCGTGGCCAGCCCGACGAAGACCCCGACCGGACGTGCCGACTCAGCGACCGGCGCGTTCATCGTCGGTCGGCTCCTCCGCGCCGGTCATCAGTGCTACGACCTCGGACATGGTGCGGTTCTTCGGATTCACCACGCCCGCGCGCCTGCCGAGTCGATGGATATGGATCCGGTCGGCCACCTCGAACACGTGCGGCATGTCGTGGCTGATGAGAACCACCGGAATGCCGCGGTCGCGGATCGTACGGATCAGATCGATCACCATTCCCGATTCCCGCACGCCCAGTGCAGCAGTCGGCTCGTCCATGATGATCACGCCGCGGCCGAATGCCGCCGCACGGGCCACCGCGACGCCCTGCCGCTGACCTCCGGACAACGTCTCGACCGCCTGGTTGACCGACTTGATGCCGATCTTCAGATCCTGCAGATGCTTCGAGGACTCGTGCCGCATCCTCGGCATGTCCAATCGGCGAAACACGCTCCCGCTGATGCCCTTGCGCTTGATCTCACGACCGAGATAGACGTTCGACGCGATGTCGAGCGCGGGAATGACAGCCAGGTCCTGATAGACCGTTTCGATCCCCGCCGCCCGGGCGTCGCGCGTGTTCTTGAACGACACCGGTGATCCGTTCATCAGGATCCGGCCCGAGTCGGGAATGACAGCCCCGGCCAAAGCCTTGATGAGACTGGACTTTCCGGCCCCGTTGTCGCCGATGACCGCCAGCACCTCGCCGGCTCGCAACTCGAAGTCGGCACCGTTGATGGCCGTCACGCTGCCGTATCTCTTGACCAGACCACGCGCTTCCAAGACCGGGGTTGCACTCACTGTGACCTCCTGCGCGCGAATTGATCGACGGCCACCGCGACGATGACCAGAATTCCGGTCGCGATGTTCTGGTAGAGACTGTCGACGCCCGCCTGGGTGAGACCGTTGCGCAGCACGCCGACGATCAGGGTTCCGACGAGCGTTCCGATGACACTGCCGCGGCCGCCGAAGAGGCTGGTGCCGCCGATGACCACCGCCGTGATCGTCTCGAGATTGGCGTTCTGATAGGCATTCGGGTCGGCGTTGGGGATTCGCCCGAGTGCCGCCCAGGCGGCGATCGCAGCGATCACGCCGGTGACGATGTAGACCGAGAACAGCACTCGACCGGACTTGATACCGGAGCGATCCGAGGCCTGCGGGCTGCCACCCACTGCGTAAATATGCCTGCCCCAGGATGTTTGGGACAGCGCGTACCACATGACGGCATACACCAGCAGCATCACCACCACGCCGTAGGTGGTGGAGAAGCTACCGATCTTGAACGAGTTGCCGAGCAGCGTCAACGGTCCGCTCGGTACCTGATAGGTCTCCGAGCCTGCGAGCAGCCTGGTCGCCGCTTGAATGGCCGTGAAGGTGCCCAACGTGACGATGAACGGCGGCAATCTCAGTACCGTCACCAACCCGCCGTTGATCGCACCGAAGGCGACACATACGGCGAGCGTCGAACCCAATGCGACGACCGGCCCGTTCGCACCGGCCGACTGCGCCATCACGATGGTGCCCATCACAGCGACGGCACCGATAGACAGATCGATACCCGAGGTGAGGATGATCAGAGTCTGGCCGACGGCCAGGATGCCGACCACCACGGACTGCTGCAGAATCAGAGAAACGTTCTGCGGGTTGAGGAACGAGCTCGAAATCGAACTGAAGACGATGATCGCGATGACGAGAGCGGCCATCGGCCCGAGCAGCGGTTCACGCAGGATCGTTCCTACGCTGAACCGACTCGCAGTGGTGGACTCGGCAGCGGAGGCGGTATCGGTACTCACGGATCAGTCCTCGTGCTCGACGGTGGTCCGGTGACCCGAGATCAGCCCCAGCAATTCTCTTCGCCCCATGCGGTGTCCTGCGAATCGAGGCCTGCGACCGGCTTGTCGGTGATGAGCTGCGAGCCGGTGTCGTTGAAGCCGCTGGGCTTCGTGCCGTCCTGGGCGAACTTCACAACGGCGTCGACGCCGTCCTGGGCCATCTTCGCCGGGAACTGCATCACCGTCGCACCGATGATCCCGGACTTGACGTTCGCCACGCCGGTGCAGCTGCCGTCGATCGAGCCGATGACGATCTGATCTGCGCGGCCTGCCGACTCAATTGCCTGGTAGGCACCGGCCGCTGCGGGCTCGTTGATGGTGTAGAGCGCGTTGACGCCCGGGGCTCTCTGCAGCAGATTCTCCATGGCGGTCTGCGCCTTGGTCTGATCGCCGTTGGTGTTCTCCTGACCGACGATCTCCGGCGAGTTGTTCGTCAGGCCCATGCCCTGCAGGAAGCCGTCGTGCCGGAAGGTGTCGACCGTGCCACCTGCGGTGCCGTCGAGCATGATGACCTGCGGCACGGTGGACCCCAGAGTGCCCTTGACCCATTCGCCCTGGCTCACGCCCGCGGCCTTGTTGTCGGTGGCGAACGTGGCGTCGACCGCATCCTCGGGATCGGTCGCGGTATCGAGGGCGATGACGACGACGCCGGCGTCACGGGCCTTCTTGATCGCGTCCAGCACACCGGTCGAGGAGTTCGGAGTGATCAGAATTCCCTTCACACCCTGTCCCACCATGTTCTCGATGGCCGAAACCTGGCCCTCGTTGTCACCGTCGAAGGCACCGGCCAGGGCCACCAGCTGGGCTCCGCTGGCGTCGGCCTGGGCCTGCGCTGCTTCACGCAGCTTCACGAAGTACGGATTCGAGTCCGTCTTGGTGATGAGACCGACCTTGACACTGTCCGAGTCAGAGCTGCTGCAGGCGGTCAGGCCGAGTACGAGCGACCCGGCCATGAGCGCGGTCCCGATCGTCAACGCGGACTTCCGACGGTGATTGAACATCTGGACTCCCTTGTCCCCGGCCACGCGGTCGCGTCGCTCGATTGCAGGAGCTTAAGGAGCATACAAGCGCTTGCGCATGCGCTTTCGTCAAAAAAATTTTCGATTTCCTTCCGAAGCCCGAAGAGACCGATTTATGACGGGGGTCACGATGGCCCGGCACCCTCCCCGATGTCCGCTCGCCGGTCTTCATTCGCCGGTCTTCACTCCCCGGTCTTCATTCGCCGGTATCCACTCCCCGGTCTTCACTCGCAAACGCGCGCGCGTTCGTCATCCGCGTTCGGATTTGCGCTCTGCGATGGGGCTACTTCGCGCGCGTCTGGCGAATGCGCGCGCTTTTGCCGAGGGCAGAACACCGGGCCGCGCCACTCAGCGAGTGAGTGCGTTCCAGAAGTCGCAGTGATGCTCTGCATCGGCGTCGATCACCGAGATGTCGCCCGAGACGAACTGCAGCACGGGTGTGTCGGTGACGGTGGTGCGCGGCCACTCGGGCGCACCGTCGGCCTCGGGTGTTCCCGTATGCGCGAACGAGGTGAGGTACGCGATCATCGTTCGGGCGAGATCGTGCTGCGCCGGAGTCTTCAGCACATCGTGACCGTCAAGGTCGAAGAAATACGGAATATCGGTTGCATGAGCAGCGTCCTGCGGCACACCGGACGCGCCGACACCGCTCACGTCCGCGGTCCCGGTATCGGCGAATTCGTACGAGTACACCGGTGCCTGCGCCGCGAGCGCGCGATTGTTCCGATAGGTGGGGCAGGACCATCCGGCGTCGGTGGTCGCCGACGCCCAGGCGACGGCGGCAGACGAAAAGCCCTGCAGCGGATACAGATCGGCTACGCGACCCGCATTGCCCCCGAACGCGTCGGCCAGAAGGGTTGGGTACGACTGCGCCGTCACGGCGGAGGGGTCCGCCAACAACGCACCTCCGACGAACGAATTCTGCTCCGCTCGATTCCCACCGGAGAACACCGGAACCGGCAGTGCAGCACCATTTTCGACGGCCTGCCTCGGATCCTCGGGGAGCAGGTCGGTCCCGTACGCGAGGACATCGGAGAAGTACTCCCCATTCGCCACCAGAGCGTCCACGGGTAGTGCGCGCAGACAGTCCACGACGCCGCTTCCGGTACAGCCCAACTGCTGCGCGACATCGCTTCCCACCGACTCGTTCTCGGCCAGCGACACGTACGGGCGCTGCTCGGGTACACCCGGGTAAATCGAGCCGGCGGGAAAGGCCAACGCACACGATCCCGACATGATCGCGGCCTTGTCCACCAGCCCCTGTGCCGCAGGCGAAGTCATAAGAGCGCACGTAGCCATTCCACCCGCGGACTCCCCGAACACCGTCACATTGTCGGGGTCTCCTCCGAACGCCGCCGCGTTGTCGTTCACCCACCGTAGGGATTGAATCTGATCGGCGAAGCCGAAGTTCCCGGCACCGTCCACACCGTGCTCTGTGACTCACGTCTCATTACTGCGGCGTGCGCTTTCGGCGTCGAGCATCGACCAACTCTTCAGTACCAACCCGGCACGAGAAAAGGAATTCACATGAGCTTCATCGACAAGGCGAAGAACGCAGCAGAAGATGCCCTCGGCAAGGCAAAGGAAGTTGTCGGCGACGTCACCGACAACAAGGACCTCGAGGCCGAGGGCAAGAAGGACCAGGGCACGGCAGGGGTGAAGAAGGTCGGCGAGAACATCAAGGACACCTTCAAGTAATCGACGACCGTGAGGGCCGCCGATCCCAGGATCGGCGGCCCTCACCTCGTTGTGCCGGACCCTCGGTATTGGTTGAACAGCGATCTCGGTGCGATGTATACACTGCACAGCGCTGGCCGTTCGGCCGGTACGGGCGTCCAGCAGAAGGCGCATGATGTTGGACCTCTCCGACGAAAGGGCGGCAGAGGTCCCATGCGAGAGGACCCTGTGATGTCGACATCACCTGACGATGTCCACTTTTCCAGCTCGTCCCACGCATCGATGCTTGCCGAGTTCGCCCGCTCACTGCGCGACAGCCGTCGGTCGATGCCCAAGACCGTCAGCTCTATCCTGCGTACCGCGATTCGGCTCATCCCAGATGCCACCATCGGCTGCGTCACCACCGTGAACAAGGGGGAACGCACCGTCGTCGCATCCACCGATCCGTTGGCGGAGAAGCTGTGTCGACTTCAATACGAACTCGACGAAGGACCCATACCCACCGAGGTACGACACATCGACGTCGTTGTCTCGGACGATCTCGCGAGCGAGTCGCGCTGGCCACAGTTCGCCGCCCTCGCAGTCGACGAAGGGCTCCGGTCTCTGGCCGCATTCCAGCTGTACAGCAACGCCGATGATCTCGGGGCTCTCGTTCTCTACAGCACCGTCCCCGACGCATTCGACGCCGACGCGGTGGAGATCGGCGAAGCACTCGCCGCCCACGCTGCCATCGCGATGCTCAGTGTGCGCGACAACGAGCAGTTTCGCGCCGGGCTGGCCAGCCGCGACATCATCGGCCAGGCCAAGGGAATGATCATGGAACGCTTCGGCCTCGACGCGGTACAGGCATTCGAGTTACTCGCGAAACTGTCGCAGCAGCAGAACCTGCCCTTGCACCGGGTGGCTCGCGATCTGGTCGAGGCCGATCACCCGACGAACTCGACCTTCTGACCACCTCGGGGTTTCGATCAGCTGCTTGCGAGGAAGGCTGTCGGTGGTATCGGCTGGCAACACTCGATATCCGCGGGCGGTTACGTCGTTGAGACAACAGCGATAGACCGCTCGTCGCCGCAGTTCTGGTCGACAGCTCGAACACCACCATTGTTCGACGCTGTCCGTGGCCGGGATACCCAGCGTTGTGCCCGCGAGGTCCCTATCCGGCACCGCTCCTCACGGTGCAACCGACGACCGAAGGATTCCCGCCGACGTCGGCCGCAACACCGATGCGAGTTCAGCCAAGGGCACCGGTGCCTCGACGAGGGTTTCCCACGGATACTTCTCACCGGTAGCAGCCAGGAAGTCGACGGCTCGGTGCAGGTGCCGCGGCTCGTAGTTGTGGATTCCGGTGATGGTCAGCCAGTTCCGCACAACTGCTTCGGGGTCGACGGAGATCGGTGCGTCCGGCGCGACGGATCCCGCGAGCACGAGCCGCCCACCGATATCGAGTCGCTCCGAAGCCGCCTGCACAGCCGAGGACGATCCGGAGAAGTCGATGGCCACATCGGTTCGTGCGCCGGCGTCCGGCTCGGCCCCGAATGCGCGGGATCGATTCTGCCGCTCGAAGTCTCGATCGAGCACTGACACCGATGCTCCTCGCTCACTCGCTGCCGCGGCTGCCGTGACCCCCAGCATCCCCGCTCCGACGATCAGTACCCGCCGGCACTCGACATCACCGGCGGCGTCGAGAGCGGCCATCACCGTCGCCGTGGCACACGCTGCGGGCGCGGCGACGGCGTCGGGCATGGTGTCGGGTACCCGGGCCACTGCGGTTCCGTGCGGGAGCACGATGTGTCGGGCGTAGGAGCCGCTGAGAACCCATGAGCTTTCCGCGGATTCGTGACCCACCTTGCGCACGGACGAGCACTTGGCCGTGAAGCCGGAGGTGCACCGGGCGCATCGACGACACGGTACGGTCACCGACCAGACGATCCGATCCCCCACCTGCGCAGACGATGTCGCATCACCGACGGCAACCACACGGCCGACAGCCTCGTGTCCGAGTACCGACGGACACGCTGCGTGCCGCCTACCGGACACGGTGTGCAGATCGCTCCCGCACACCGTGGCGAGATCGACACGCACCAGCAGTCCTCCCGGCTCGAGGGCGGGAATCTCGATGTCCCACATCTCGATCCCGGTCCCGGTCCATACGGCAGCCTGTGTCAGACCAACTGTGATCTGATCCATCCGGAGATCCTTTCCACGACATACACCACGATGAAGATGACGAGAACGATCGCACCGGCGACATCGAAATTCAGAGTGCGAATGGACTCGAACAGCAGGAAGCCGACTCCGCCTGCGCCGACGATGCCCAGAATCGTCGATGTGCGGATGTTCACGTCGAGCAGATACAGACTCGACCCGATGATCGACGGAATAGCCTGCGGAACAATAGCGCTCAGCGTTCTGTTCCACCAACCGCCACCGACCGAGGCCACCGCTTCCACTGGACCGGGGTCGATCTCCTCGATCGCGTCGGCAACGAGTTTGCCGAGGAATCCGATGGATCCGATGGCCAATGCGCAGGTTCCCGCCACCGGACCCAGTCCGAGCGCTGCGACGAACACGACGGCGAGGATGAGTTCGGGGACGGCGCGAACCAGCAGGATCCACGATCTCGCGATCCAGTACACCGTAGGGTGCGGGGATGCGTTGCGCGCGGCCAGGACTCCGACGGGAACGGACAGTGCGATTCCGATCGCGGTGGCTACGACTCCGATGGCGACGGTCTGTACGGCAGCGTCGAACAGGTCCGCTCCCAGCGCGGAGAAGTCCGGTGGGACCATCCGCCCGAACACCTCGATCGACGGCCCGATCCACGTCAGAAGAGAGCGCGGATCCAATTCGAGAACCACGAACGACGCCACGACCGCGAAGACGAGCACGGCCGACGCCCCGACCCGCATCAGTCGATCACGCTGCGGACCTGCCGCGGAGGGCACCAGCAGCATCCGGCGAAGGGCCATCGCTGCCAATTCCATTGCGGCGATGATCGCCAGGATCACCAGCACGATTCCGAGAGCACGCGGGTAGATCAGTCCGCGAAGTGCGTCCTGCAGAGCGAATCCGATACCGCCTGCCCCGACGAAGCCGAGCACCACCGACATGCGCAGGTTGATGTCGATTCGATAGACGAAAGCTCCGATCCATGCGGGAACGACCTGCGGAACAACGGCGTTGATCATCTCCCGGCAGTAGCCGGCTCCGGCGGCTCGGAGCGCCTCCCGCGGCCCGACATCGGTCTCTTCGATGGCGTCGGCGAACAGTTTGCCGAGCATGCCGATGGAATGCAGTGCGAGGGCGAGGATACCGGGCAGCACCCCGATTCCCAATGCCCTGACGAACAGCACCGCGAACAGCAGATCCGGCATCGCCCGGCAGAACGTGATGACGGCGCGAGCAACGCCGTAGAGGACCGGGTGCGGCGAGGTGTTCCGTGCCGCCGCAAATGCCAACGGTACCGAGACGATCGCTGCGAGCACGGTGCCCAGTACGGCCATGAGCAAGGTGTCGAGTGCGAGGGAGACGATCCGGCCGGTGTCGTCGACGCGGGGCGGCAGCATCCGCTCGAGCAGATTTCCGACATCCTCCAGACCGTCGATCAACGTGGTCGGCGCGAAGTCGATGTACCCCGCCGAGAGCACGGTGAGAACCAGCGCGCAGACGCCGAGCGCCGGCAACACCCATCGACGTCGACGCGGATCGTGTTGTACTGCAGCGTTTGCGGGCTTGGGTTCGGCGGTGACGGTCATGTCGGTGCCACCGTGGTTCTGTTCCCGGGGTCGGGCGCGATTCGCTGGTAGATCGGCATGATGTCCTCGCGCTGCAGACCGGCGGCCGGACGATCGAGCACCAGCCGGCCGTCTCGCAGACCTACGAGGCGATGTGCCCAGCCGAGCGCGAGATCGACCTGATGCAGGGTGCACACCACGGTCAGCTTTTCCTCGCTGCACACCCGCTGCAACAGGTCCATCACCACACTCGCGTTCTCGGGGTCGAGCGACGCTACAGGCTCGTCCGCGAGCACGATCCGTGGACGCTGCATCAGGGTGCGTGCGATTGCCACCCGTTGCTGCTGCCCGCCCGACAGTGTGTCGGCGCGTCGATCAGCGAAGTCCGCCAACCCGACTCGGTCGAGGCACGCCCGCGCTTCCTCCCGCATCGCTTTCGGGTAGGTGGCCGCGCCGTAGCGCGGAACAGACAGACGGCCGATACCTCCCACGAGAACGTTCTCGAGGCAGCTCAACCGACCGACGAGGTTGAAATGTTGAAAGATGAAGCCCACATCTCGACGCAGTTCGCGTACCCGACGCCGGTTCGCGAGGTCGACGCGAACATCGAGGGCGGTGATGCTCCCCGAGGTGACGGGATGCAGGCCGTTGATGCACCGCAACAGCGTCGACTTGCCGGATCCGGAAAGCCCGAGCAGAACCAACATCTCGCTGCGATGCACATCGAGATTCACGTCCTTGAGCGCGGTGGTGGATCCGAACGCCTTGGTGACGTTGCGGACGCTGACCACCACATCGCCTCGGTCCATCGGTGCGGACATCATCAGCCCCGGCACTTCTCGGAGCCGGTGATCTCACATACGGCACGGACGCCGTCGTAGTCGCTGTCCTGCGCGGGCACGACGCCCCAGGCATCCTCGTCGGTGATGCGGCATTCCTCGGCGCAGATGCCGTCGGCGACGAAGGCATCCGAGTTCATGCCCTCGCTGAACACGTCCTCGAGCTTTGCGATGGCGTCGGCACCCAGATCGTCGTTGGCGGCGAAGAGCGAGCCGGCGATGGTGTCGGACTTCCAGACGGTTTTCAGTTCGCCGGGTGCGATCTCGCCGTTGTCGATCATCGTCCGGTCGACCATGGTGTCGAATGCGAATCCGGCGTCGCAATCGCCCGCTTTCACAGCAAGTACCGATGCATCGTGCCCGCCGGCATAGATCGGGGTCATCGCGGCGGAGATGTCGGCCTCGGAACCGGAGGCGATCACGTTGTCCTCGATGAGTCCCGCTGTCGGATAGAGGAATCCGGAGGTCGAGCTCGGGTCCACGAAGCAGACCTTCTTTCCCGCGTAGTCCTCGAGACTGTTGACCGAGGCATTGTCCGAGCGAGCGATTCCGTACGACTGGTATCCGGGAGGCGTGCCCTCGTCCTGAACGACCGCACCCAGCGGCGTCATCCGTGCGCCGTTGATCCCGGCGACGACGTAGGCGAAGGGGCCGAAGAACGCGATGTCGACGTTGCCGGCGATCAGACCCTCGACCACACCGGCGTAGTCCGAGGCCTGGATGAACTCGACGTTCGCTCCGGTCTCGTTCTCGAGCCGCTCGATGACGGGGTCGTAGCTGGCCTTCAGATCGGTCGAGTTCTCCGCGGGAATGGCAGCGAGCGTGATGGTTTCGGGGAATCCCTGCTCAGTGGTGGCTCCGTCGGAGGAGCTCGAGCAACCGGCAGCGACCAATGCCGCAGCCGAGAGCATGGCCGCGGCGGTCGCGGCACGACGGTGAGATGTGGTGATCATGGTGTGGTGTCCGTTCGGGCTGTGGTGGATGTTCAGGGCAGAGCTGTTCAAGACAGAGCTGTTCAGGGCAGGACGATGGGGGGAAGGTCGGCGACGCTGTCGAGCACGTGGGTGGCACCGGCGTCGCGCAGCTGGCTGCCGGAGTGCGCTCCGGTGAGCACACCGACCAGAAGAGATGCGCCTGCGCGTCGACCGGACAGGATGTCGCTCGACGTGTCACCGACGACGGCGACGGCGGAAATGTCGCTCACCTCGGAGAGCAGGGCAGCCGAGAGCACGAGATCGGGATGAGGACGGCCGCGACCGGCGCTGCCGGGTGCGAGGAAGGCGTCGGGCAGATCCCGCCAGCCGAGCGCATCGATGATGCGATTCTGGGTGGAGGTCGAGAATCCGGTCGTCAGAACGACAGTGACACCGGACTCACGAAGCTTCGTGATCGCCTGGGCCGCACCGGGTACCGGCGATACGCCATCGTCGATGCGCGCGTCGTACGCCGATTCGAAGGCGCGGTTCGCGACCTGAGCACGGTCCTCCGATCCGAACAGCGCCCGGAACACCTCGATCTTGGACTGCCCCATCGTGTCGAGGACGTAGCGGCGGGCATCGTCGCGTTCGGGGCCGGTGTCGGCGAGTCCGGCTGCGGTCGCAGCGGCTTCGAAGGATTCGAGCACCAGACCGTCGTCGCTGACCGTGGTTCCGGCCATGTCCAGGACGACGAGTTCGATGGCGGTGCTGGTGTGCGGGCTGGTGGGGTTCGGCATGACGAAGAGACTGCCGTTTGGTATAGACCATTGCGTGGAACCCGGGTGAACACATAGTGAACGACGCGCGAAGAATAGGTCTAGACCAATTAGTGCTATGGTCTGTCCATGGTTGTCGACACCGAACCTCGCGTACTCAAGCACCAGATCGTGCGTAGGAGTCTCGACGCCATGCTCGACGGGATGTCGGCGGGCGATGCGTTTCCTTCCGAGCGCGATCTCGCCGATCGATACGACGTGTCTCGCGAGACGCTGCGTCAGGCCATTCGAGAATTGTTGGTAGCCGGTCGAATCGAACGACGCGGCCGTGCGACGGTTGTTGCCGAACCCAAGGTCGTACTGCCGTTGGCCATCGGCTCGTATACCGAGGCCGCGCGGGAAAAGGGCATGAGCGCCACCCGAATCCTGGTCGGCTGGGATGTCTTCCGAGCCGATGAAACTCTGGCGGAGCTACTGCGAATCGACATCGGCTCGGAGGTGGTCCAACTCGAACGCGTCTTCACCACCGGCGACGTTCGAGTGGGACTGGAAACCACTCGCATCCCCGCCTCTCGCATCCCGGGCCTGCAGGACAGTTTCGATCACCGTTCGTCGCTGTATGCCGAATTGGCAGCACGGGGAGTCGCATTCGGTCGCGTCGTCGACACCATCGAAACCGTCCTCCCCGACGCCAGGGAGGCCGCACTGCTCACCGTCGACACTCGGACACCGATGTTTCTGCTGGGCCGTGTCTCCTACGACACGGACGGGGTTCCCATCGAACACCGGCGATCGCTTTACCGCGGAGACCGAATGACCTTCACCGCTGTCATGGACGCCTGACATGACCTCTCGAGGAAGACGCCACTGATGATATCGACATACGACGTCGTGGTCGTCGGGGCCGGCATCGTCGGTCTCGCACACGCCTATCACGCTCATCGGCGCGGTCTCACCGTGGCGGTGGTCGATCATGCCGATCGCGTCGCAGGCGCCTCGGTGCAGAACTTCGGACATGCCTGCATCACAGCGCAATCCGGCACCGCACTGGACTACGCGCGAGTCGGCCGCAGTCACTGGCTCGACCTCGCCCGCACAGCGGGATTCTGGGCTGCCGAATCAGGAACACACTGCGTAGCCCGGCACGAGGACGAGTTCGCGGTGCTCGAGCAGTTCGCCAAACTGCGCGGCGAGGAGCAGGTACAACTACTGGACCGCACCGAGGTGCTGAGCCGACTCCCTCTTGCCGACACCGATGTGGTCGGCGGCATGTATCTTCCGCAGGACGTGCAGGTGGACCCGCGTGCTGCTGCGCCCGCAATCGCACGCTGGCTCGAGACCGCCGGAGTGGATTTCCACTGGCGCACCGCTGCAACGTCGTTCGCACCGGGCGTCGTCCGCACCTCACGCGGCGACCTGCATGCCGGCACCACGTTCGTCACCGTCAACCACGACATCGATCGACTGTTCCCCGAGTACGCCGAACGCGGCGGGCTGGTGCGGTGTCGGCTGCACATGATGCGCGCCGCACTCCCGCTGCGTGCGCCGCTACCCACGCCGCTGTTCACCGGTTGGTCGCTGCTCCGGTACTCGGGTTTCGAGAACCTCCCCGCCGTCGCAGACGTCGCCGCTCGTCTGCAAGCCGAGTATCCCGACTACGTCGAGCTCGATCTGCACCAGATGTACACCCCCCAACCAGACGGGTCGATCCTGCTCGGCGACACACACGTTCGCGAGATCACCGCCTCCCCCTTCCAGAGCGAGGACGGCTTCGAGGTACTGCTCACCGAAGCTCGGGCGCTGTTCGGAGTCGACCACATCGACGTCACCGAGCGGTGGCAGGGGACGTACTGTTCGGCACCGGGTTCGGAGTTCCTGCTCGAAGAGCCGGTCGATGGAGTGCACATCGTCACCGTCACCACCGGGATAGGCATGACCACCAGCATGGGTCTGGCGCTGTCCACTGTGAACAGGACTCTGGTACCGGCCTGAGCGCACCTGGTTGTTCACGATCGAACTCCGGCTGCTTCGATCCCGCCGGCCAGAGACGATCGTGAACACCCCGGTGCGTCTACTCGAGCAAGCTCTGGCCCAGATAGCCGTCCTCGGCCACTCCCGGCAGTATCGCGAACACCGCAGACCCGATCGGTGTGGTCCACTCGTTGAGCGCATCGAATGCATCGAGACGCTGCTGAATCGGCAGAAACTGGGTCAGTACATCGCGCTGATAGCTCGCGAACAACAGCCCGGAGTTCGACACCGAACCGGGATCAGGTGGATCGTCGTAGTTGTACGCGCGCCGGAAGATGCGCTCGTCCTCTCGGGTGTGCCGAGCGCGCGCAATATGCGAGGACGGCGGAATGACGGGTATGCCGAATCGGTCGGTCGCGTCGAAATCGGCCTCGTCGAATTCACTGGCTCCGGTCAGTGGGGCACCGGTATCGAGAGTTCGCCCCACCGACAATTCCCGCCCGGGTCGATCCAGCTCGTCCCAGGTGTCCATCTCGATTCTTATGCGCCGTAACACCATCGACGTTCCGTGTTGCATCCACGGCTGATCGCTGCCGTCGTCCCAGACCAGGGTGTCGAAGTCGGTGCTCCCAGCCGCCGGATTGACCGTGCCGTCCACCTGTCCCATCAGATTGCGCATCGTGGTGCCCGATTGCTCCGTACCACGCGCTCGACGGAATCCACGCTGGGTCCAGGCGATGGTCACCAACGAACGTACGTTCTTGGTGAGCACCCGCACCGCGTGCGCGACGGTGACCGGATCATCGGAACACACCTGCAGTATCAGATCGCCACCCGTGAATTCTGGCTCGAGACGGTCGATTTCGAACGCCGGGAGCGGGGCCAGCCAGGACGGTCGTCGATCCGGTAATCCGATCGCATCGAACACACCGGGACCGAGTCCGACGGTGATCGTCAGACGCGCGGGCCGAAGGGCCAACTCTGCTTCGGTATCGGCCAGCGCCGGTGCACCGGCAGTCAACCGTCCGATGTCCTCGGTCCAGACCTTCAAGATCCCGATCAGCTCCGCACGCCCGACGCGACTGCGCAGATTCAGCCCGACGAAGGCCGAGTGCGCCTGCGGTGGAACGGTATCGATTCCGGCCTGATGCAGCCCGCGCCACGGCACCGTGTCACTTCCGGTGGCAGCCGCCTCGGCGCGACGGTCGTTGATCCCGTAGCCGGTCGCCGCTCCGACGCCCGCGACGCCGAGCGCGGCGACGCCTCCACCGAGGAGGCGTCGCCGGCTCATCGAGCGTGGAAACCGGTTTTCGTGCTCACCCACCGTTCGCCGGTGCCGATGTCGTCGATCCGTCCATGTTCATCCCTCCGGGCTGATAGTTCTCCTGGGCGCCGGAGAAGTCGCGAACCTGTGCGGTGAACGTCGTGGTCGACGCATCCTCGAACTCGAGCGTGACTTCGGCATCGGCTCCGGGGGTCAGCGGCGAGGTGACGTCCATCAACATCAGGTGATCACCGCCCGCGGCGAGCACATGTGTGCCGCCTGCCGGAATGACGAAGCCGCCTTCCTTGGGCCGCATCACCATCGCACCATCGGCCCCAGTTGCCATCTCGTGCAATTCCATTCGGCTCGAGGCAGGAGACGACGCTCCGACCACGTGCACATCGGTGTCTCCGGTGTTCTGTAGTTCGGCGAAGGCAGCTGTCATGCCGGAATCGGCGGCCTTGACCCATTGCTCGCGCACGACAACGGAATCGGACTCCTTCGCGGCAGTCTCGGTGGAGCCATCGCTGTTCGAGCATCCGGTGAGTATCAGACCGGTGACCGACAGGGCAGCCACCAGCATCGAAGTACGTCGGGAGAGGTTCATACGAGTTCGCTTTCGTGTTGGGAATCATGTACTACGGCCGCTCGGGTCCGCGCTCGACTGATCGAGCCGAGGACCACATCGACCGCGAGGAAGGCCACCAGGCTCAGGCCGAGCAGCGGGACGAACCACCCGACGGCACCCGCAACGACGGCCAGTACGACGGCCGAGACCGGCGAGATGCGGCGAATACCGCCACGGAGGGGCGGCCGACCCGCGCTCAGACCGCTCGCTCTGGTGGGACGGCGTTTCCACCACATCATGTACCCGCGAACGATGACTGATGCCAACGCGACTGCGAGTGCAAGGAGCGCAAGCTGATTGGCCACGCCGAACAGTGTCCCCATGTGCAGTTGAATGCCCCAGGCCGACAACTTGGCTGCCAGCGGCCAGTCGGAGAAGCGCGAAATGTCGACCACCGCGCCGGTGCTGCCGTCGATCGAGATGGAATCGTTCGACATCACCCAGGGCTGACGGGTTTGGGCGACGACGAAGGCCGCGTCCTCCGCCGCCGGAATCGATGCCTCCACCGCCCCGTCGATGCCGTTGGCTGCAGCGATGTCGAGCACCGAATCGATCCGTCCGACATTGAAGTCGGCCGTCGACGCGTCGGTCGACATATCCATCGAATGACCATCGTGACCGGAGTGATCCCCCGCCGTCGCTGCGCCGGAGGAACCGATCGTCTTCGTGACGGTCGGGGTGGTCCAACTCATCGCCGCCCGTAGGTCGCTGACGTTCTTTCCCGCGTAGGTGGACCACGTGAGCCCGGTGGCCGACAGGAAGATCAGACCCACCGCTATCCAGATTCCGGCTACACCGTGCCAGTTCAACGAGCGGTTGCGTCCCTTCGACCGTCGATCGAAGGTGAACAGACGTGCCCTGTCAGGGTTGCGTCGATATCGCTCGAACCACAGGAACACGCCGCCGAGCGCGATCACCCACAGCCACGAGGCGGCGAGTTCGCTGTAGAGGCGACCGGGCTCGCCCAGGTGCAGGTGTCGATGGAGTTCGGAGATCCAGCTGCGCACCGGCAATGCGCCGGACGAGCCGTACACCGGTAGTTCGCCGATGGTCATCGCGGTGGCGGGGTCGACGAAGACGGCCAGCCGCTTGGATTCGCCGAGGGTGGGGTCGGTGAACATCACCCGCGTCGTGTCGCCGGGATCGGCGGCGGGGCGCACTGCGGCGACGGTGAGGTCGGGTCTTTCGGCCTGGGCGGCTCGTATCTGATCCGACACCGGCGCGGCCGCGCCTGCGGCGTCGACGTGCAGGTAGTCCCGATACATCAGTTGTTCGATGGTCGGTGCGACGGCGTACAGGCCGCCGCTGATGGTGGCGATCAGGATGAACGGTGCGATGAGGATGCCCGCGTAGAAGTGCAGCCGCAGGATCAGCGGACGCCAACTGCGGGGAATGGTCGGACGGGTGGGCGGGGAAGGATCGGCGATGCGTTCCAATTCCGGTGTGGACACGAGAACTCGTTTCGTGAGTAATGCGGGCGCGCGGATGTGCGCGAGGTGGCATCGCAGGACGGATCGGGCCGCACGGAGGCGGCGCGCGTCACCGAGAGTGCGATGTGCGGTGTCGAATGCGGCAACAGCCCATTACCCGACGACCGAACGGCACGGGCGGGTATGAGATCGGGCTGTGCTCAGGCAGTTCGAGCCGGTGGTCCTCGATTTCCACAGCCGGAGAGGTCGAGCAGTCGGTAGGAGCGCGGAACTCGGTAGACCGGGAACGGTGGGCTGATGCGATTCTCGTCGACGACGAGGGTTGCCAACAGCGGAAGGGCCCTCCGAAGTGAGGTGATGGCACGCCGGATTCCGTGCTCCGCTCCGCGGATGGCCAGCGCCCCGACCACCACTGCAACGGCGTGGGCAGCCAGCATCTGCTGACCGAGCATCGGACCGTGATGGTGACCGTCGACGGCGGTGAGCAGCAGGTGTCCGATCGCCTGAGCTGAGGCCAGCACAACCAGGAGCTGCGCTCGGGGTGCCGCCGTGTTCGGTGTCGCCGATGTCGCATATCCGACCGCCGCGCACACGAGCACCAGCATCACGATCGCCGCGTCGGAGGGGAACATCCCGCCGCCGAAGGTATGTGCTGTTGCCGTGACCAGGGCAGACAGAGCACCCACGGAGGCACCGCGCAGGGGCGCGAATCCATCCGTGGTGGCAGACATGAACGGGATCCTACTACCGACTACGCCGCGTAGTAGACCAGGCATCCGAAACAGATCCTCGGACTCCGGAGCCGGACCGGCGGTCTTTTTTCGGATGGTTATCCTGATCCTCGGTACTCGAATCGTCAACGGTCGAGCCGCGAGATCGAAAGTGGATACATATGGCAGAGGATTCGGACGTGGCTCAGGCGCGGGTGTTCGCCGACATGCTGAACGTCGAGATCGCGGCTGCATCGAGTCGCGTGGAGGCGTCCGAGCAGCTCGCGCGCACGGCATTGCGCGTCGGCGACGCTCGTAGCCATGAGTGGCACGGCGGCGAAACGCAGGCGCACAAGCAGGCCCTCTACGAGCTGCATCGCCAACTGACCGCACTGCGAACCCGGTTTCCCGCCGTGCACTGCGGCTCGTAGAAACCACACGGGATTCAGATACCCAGCAGTCCTTGTCGACACTGATTACCGTGTTCGTTAGAGTCGGGCTCCATGGCCGAAGACTCGCTCGATTCCGCGGTCGCGCGCGTCCATGAAGTGCACCGATGCCTCGTCGATCGCGGCACCCGCGGTGTTCTTCCGACGGTGCCTGCAGCAGACGGGACGTGGGCGCTGCTCCCGCCACTGCCACTGCCACCGATGCCGCTCGACACAGCACTGCGTGACCGTCGTTCGCACTATCGATTCGCGGACATGGACCCGCGCCAGCTCTCGACTCTTCTTCGGTCGGCCACGGGGCCCGGCCGGCGAGTGGAGCGGCCGGACGGCACGCCGCACACCTTCCGCATGAACCCGACTGCTGGTGGCCTCGAATCGATCGACCTGCATCTGGTTGCCCTCCGCCGCACAGGTGAGATCGGCTCGGGAACCTATCTCTTCGATCCACATCGACATGTGCTGAGCAGAACCGGCACCGGACCGTGCATCGACGCGCTCGAATCATGCCTTGTGCAGCCACAATTCGCGCGGCGGGCGCCGTTCGTCGTCATTCTCGTCGGACGCCTCGACCGAACCCTGATCAAATACTCGGCACGCCACTACCGCACCCTTCACATCGACGCCGGCGTCGTCGCGCAAAACCTCTATCTGGTCGCGACGGCACTGAGATTGGCGTGCTGTGCAATCTCCGGCTTCTACGACGCGGAGATCTCGAACATGCTCCGCCTGGACCAATTGTCCGTTCCGCTCCTGGCTTTCGCGCTCGGCGGACTCGACGAGGGCGGCAAGCAGGGGTAACCGCGGCACCCCGAGCCACAGGGCCGCCGCCCCGGCGAGAGCGAGCGCGCCCGCCCCGAGTCCGACGGCCGCGGTCACACCGATGTTACCGGCAACAGCCCCGCCTGCAGCAGCCCCGACAGGAGTGCCACCCATCGCGATCATCCGCGCCGTGGTGTTCACTCGGGACTGCAGGTGGTCGGGTGTGACGGACTGACGAACCACGATGCCGTTGACGACGATCATGGTGTTGGCGGCCTGATAGACGACCAGGAGCAGCAGAGACACCACAAGCACTCCCGTGATGGACCAGGCGAGTACAGACACGAAGGCCACCACCACCCCGAGACAGGTGATCACACCGGTGCCGACCACCCGCTGGATGCGCGCACTGACAAGACTGATCAGGAATGCGCCGAGAGCCGTTGCTGCATAGAGCGATCCGATTCTCGCATCCTCGGGTTCGAGACCGAGCTGCCGAACGCCGACGACCACCATCAGTCCCACCACCACACCGTTGGCGATACTCACCCCGACGCCGACCGTCGTCAGGGCCCGCACCACCCGGTGACGCCGAATGAACGCCAACCCCTCGACGATGGACGCGCCGAGATCGAGACCGCCCGGAGCCGACGCCGATGCCGCTGGTAGCGCAACCGTCGAGGTGACCATCGCCGCGACGAGAAAACACAGTGCGTCGATCGCGATGGCACCCGGCGGACCGAGAGTCGTCGCGGCAATTCCGCCGAGCAACGGACCCGCGATCCCGATAACCGTGCCGACACTGACGAGTGTGCCCGTCGCGTCCGCGATCCGATGGCGTCCGACCAAAGCCGGTACGACGCCGAACGACGCGGCATCGAAGAACACGAACAGCGTCGAGACGATGAACGCGACGATCATCAGGTGTGCAACCGTCACCGATGCCATCAGATGGGCCGCCGGGATGCTGGCCAGGGCCAGAGCACTGGCCAGTTGAGTTGCGAGCAGGACCGCACGACGGTCGTACCTGTCGGCCAGTGCACCCGCGATCAGTCCGAACATCAGGTACGGCAACGACTCCACCGCGAAGGCGACGCCGGAGAGCAGGGGCGAGCCGCTCAACTGGTAGACGAGCATCGGCACGGCAACCGTGGACATCGCGTTGCCGATCCAGGCGACCGCCCGCGCCAGGACGAAACGCTGAAAGGCGGTCACAGGCTCGGGGGCGCAGCGAGCAGCAGCGTGTTCGGATCGGCCAGGTCGCAATCGGGTGCGTACCGTCGGGCGATCTCACGCCACCGGGGTAGCCCGAAGTAAGGAAATGCGGCCGGGGCGTTGGGAATCAAGCCGGAGGCGCAGACCCGGGCCACCCGCAGTGGCGTCGACGCCACGTCCGAGGTGGTGATGTCACAGACGACCACCTCGTGGCCCGCTGTCGCGAGTGCGCTCCGCATGCCGTCGGCGGTGCCGTGAGGAAGCGCGTCGATCGACACCGTCTCCGCCGGATGCGTGAACCGGGGAAGATAGGCGGCCTGAGTCCGCGGATCGAGCCACACCTGGGCCTGTGCGCCCAGGTCGCGGATGTGCTCACTGCGTGCTCCGGCGGCGTCGAGGTAACTGCGATCGGCGCGGTGATCCAGATACAGGCCCGGTGACAGCACCCCGGCCCGCATCGATCCGAACACCCAGCCGTCCGCGTCGAGCAGCCCTCGAGTGAACACCCAACTGTGGATCGCTTCGAGAACCGCCTTGCGAGCCGTCTCCACCGGATCCAGCTTCGCCGAGAAACCGCCTGCGACGATCCCGAGTTCGACATCGTGAACAACCGCCGCTACCAACGGAACTCCGAAGTACGACGGCAGCTCGAGGAGATGACACCGCAGTCGTGAGTCACCGAGGTCTGCCGCGAGGCCGGGCACCGATGCCGGATCTATGCCCCGGGCAGGCAGGTTCAGGTGCCACCACAGCGACAGCGAGTCTCGCTCCACCAGCTCGAGCAGGCCGCGTGTGGCCGCATCGTCGAGCCCCTGTCCTGTGGCGATGCCTGCGTAGTTCAGGTGGTGGATCCACGGGTCCTTCCTGCGAGATCCACCGCGCCAGTTCAGGTACACGTACGAGGCCGGAATCGCGACACATCCCCCGTCGTCCGATACCCCGTCGACCCAGGCGACGCGTGTGTTCTCGGTGAAGCGCTCGAAGGGGAACCCTGGCGAGTTCAGCTGCCAGGGCGCGAAGAACTCCAATGTCGCGTTGCCCCAATGTCGGATGCCTTCGGCGCGCAGCTCCGCCGGCGTTGCGTAGCGCAGAGTGTTCGGTACGTAGTTTCCGCAGTACCGCTCCACCGCTTCGCCGATCGCCGCTATCCGGGCACCTGCGGGATCGGCGAAGGTGGTACCGAGGGACACCAGGTCGCACGGCCAGTTCCCGAGCGCGCGGGTATCGGCGATCTCCGCCGTCAATCCGACGTACCGCTGCGGCATGCCGTCGAGTCTGTCGACCGGATGCAGCGCACGGATCAGTCCGGTGAACGGATCGACCAGATCGTCTGCGCCGAAACAGACCTCGCTCATGAGGGCATCTCCAGCTCGATGCCTCGCACGGTGCGATGCATCGGCACCGCTCGGCTTCCGTACAGATGGTCTTCGTCGGTGTGCAGATCGCGGGCATATCGTGGGAAGGCGTGTGCCGAGATCATCAGTGTCAGTTCCTCTCCCTCGTGGATGTGTGTGGACAACGGCGCGAGGTGAACGACAGAGCCGAGGGACATGCCCTGGGTCAGGTGCTCCACCTCGCCGCCGCGTCGATGAGCGACGAGCATCGCACCCCAATGCCGGTCGCTGTTTCCGCCGTCGATGCGCACCACGGGTGTGCCGACGACGGCTCCCGCTTGCCACGGCACCGGACGGACGAGGCAATCCGATCGGCTCGCCAGGCCGCGGACATCGATGCCGGGCGCGTGGGAAGGAAAGGGCTGCAGAGGGTCTGCGAGAAAGCTGCCACCGGGCAACTCGATCGCCTTCCGATCGCTCGGCCACCGGTGCAGTCGGAGCGGACCATCGGGGTGACCGTACAGCTGCGCTCCGGTCCACGGCCGACCGTCGAGCACAGCACCCAGCCACTCGTTCATGCGTCCGGCTCGATTCGATCCCCGCATGCAGTGGTCCCACGGTCCGAGTGCGAGCGCCGAGGGGCCGCCCCAGGACGACCAGAGGTCGATGGTGTCCTGGGTGAACCAGTCCGCGGTCCCGCCTTGTGCCAGCAGCGGACAGTGTTGTGCTGCAACGACGGCGGCGCGCTCGGCATCGGACCGTCGCGCCGCCAGGACGGAGTGCCACGAGGGTATCGGCGCGCTCGAGGACGATCCGATGTCGGACACCGGCAGCCTCTCGAGCAGACCGGGCGATGCCGAACTCGTGCGCGAGTGGGCAGCGTCGCCGTGCTCGGACCACCAGCCCAGACGAGACTCCAGGTAGAAGGCCCGGTCTCGATTCCGCGCCGTCTCCCCCAGTCCCAGCGCGGGCACCACCACGGATACTCCGGCAATCGAATCGAATTCGCTTGCAGCGAAGACTGTTTCGGTGGCACAGTGCGCTCCGTAGGAGGTGCCGTAGAGGAACAGGGCCGGGGCCTGCAGCCACCACGCTCTGGCGGTGATCCACTCGATGCAGGCCAGGCCATCGGCCCCTTCACCGCAATAGGGTCGAAACGACCCGGCAGAGCCGTATCGGCCGCGCACGTCCTGTACGACGGTGGTGAATCCGCGCTCGGCCCAACCCGTGGCCTCGGCGAGGTGGGCCTCGCTGTTGTACGGGGTACGGAGCAACAGCACTGCACGCGGATCTCGCGCCTCCACGACGAAGGTACGAAGTCCGCCGATTCGATACTCGTGCGGTGTCATCGAGGTGGTTCCGGCACCGGAAGAATCGGATGCCGAGTCACTCGGAGCGTACGCAGGTCAATCGCCGTGACGCTGTGATCGACCCTGGGTCCGATGAACTCGGCCATGACCTGAGCAGCCAGGAATTCGGCCGCGGCCCCGGACACCGGATGAATCGGCGAGATCAGTCGCCGCCCACCCACCCGAGGGGTGTACCCCTCCTCGATTCGATGCCGGTGCCGACGGGAGGCCGAGCGCCGCATCGAGACATCCTTCAGCCGGACCACCTCGGGTACGAGGACATACAGATTGCCGTCACGGAAGCACGCGATCGACCCGGCGGACCCCAGCGTCTCGATGCCGTCGTCACTGACCGTGATCGACCGGGTCGCAGTGCGGCATGAGTTCACACCGACGCGCCGCAGCAATTCCAGCAGCGCCGCGGCGACGGAGCCGCTGCCGAGCACCGCAACGTTCTCGGTCGGTGGATCGGGGACGACATGGCCGGCAGCGAGTAGAGCGGACAGCGCCGCCTTCGGCTTGCCGGATATCGCGTCCTCGGTGCCGGCCAACGCCCGTGCCAGTTGGTCGAACTCCTCGCCGTCGAGTGCGAGTGCGAAGTGTTCGTCGTCGGCGGTGCGGAGTACGAACCCTGAATCGGATTCGTACAGTTCGGTTCTGGGTGTGAGTTCCATGGCGGCAACCCGGCCGGGGTCTGCACATCGTGATGTGCAGACCCCACCGAGATCAGTCCTCGGCTTCCTCGAAGGGATTCTCGACCAGTGCGTTGCTGTGGCCCGCGGAGTGCGTCGCCAGGGATACCGGTGACTGGATCGAACGGAACAGCTCGTTGTCGTTCATGGTTCTCCTTTTTCGATGGTCAAATCGATTGCCGGGCAACCGATTCATGGACTCGACATCGTCGAGGAATCCGACCCTACGTCAAGTGACAATCATTTTCAATAAGCTGTCACGAGTTCTCGAGTTCCGCTGTCACAGTGGCGAGCACCATAAGCAACGAGATCGTTCCGCGCCCGGTCGCCCACACTCCGGCGTCCACCTCGATCACCCGATCGTTGCGAGCAGCGGTCAGGCCCGACCACAACGGATTGCTCGCCAGCCGGTCCGAGAGGGGCTCACTGTCGGAACCCGATGAAAATGCCTGTGCGAAAATCACATCCGGATCCGCCGACGCAATCTGCTCCACCGACACCGTGGCGAAGGCATCGGTTCCCGCCTGCCACGGATAGTCACTGACCTCCGCGAGCAGCGACCCTACGGGGGTAGCGACGGAATCGACTCCGAGACTGGCCGGTTCGCCGTACATCGACAGGGTGGTGAGACCCCGCCACTTCCCTGCGGCCGCATCGACCTCTGCGATGAACTCCTCGGCGGCGGCGTCTGCCTGTTGCTGCCGATCCGTCAAAAGCCCTATCGTGCGCAGGAAATCGACCGAATCCTGCCAGGATGCCGGGTTCACCAGATACATCGGTGCTACATCCTCGACGGCACCGCGCAAGCCGTCCTGTACGCCACCGAGTCCGATGACGAGGTCCGGTTCCGAGAGCGCGATGTCCTCGACGTTCTCCTCACCGAACCCGCCTGTGATCGGGCGCATGTCGGCATCCGGCCCGGCGTATCGGGGGTCGGTCGCAAGTTCCTCGCGGTAGGCGACCGGGGTCATGCCCACCTCCCTCAGGGCGTCGACGCACATGAGCGTCAGACACGCGATTCGCTCGACCGGTGCATCGAGCTCGATCACCGCTCCGCTGTCGTCGGTGACCGAGATGGCAGATGCAGCGTCGGCGCTGCCCGCATCGGCAGTACTGCAGGCCGCCAGCACCAGCACCGAGCTTGCGAGTGCGCCGAACCAGAGCGAAGAGCCGGACAACTTGCGCATGGGAACTCCTTTACAGAATGATGTGTCCGAAATGATAACCATTACCGATAGAGGGGTTCATGCTGCGGGTATCTGCGCCTGCGTCGCGGTGATCGTGGCGGCTCTGTGCCTGGGTGAGCCGACCCTCGATCCCCTGCGCGCCCTCCGTGCCATTGCCGACCCGGCGAACCCCGTTCATGCGCACGTTGCGCTCATCCGACTTCCGCGCGTGCTGTTGGGCCTGGTGAGCGGTGCGGCACTCGGCCTCGCGGGAGCATTGATGCAGGATGTACTGCGCAACAGAATCGCCGGTCCGGAGATTCTGGGTGTGTCCTCCGGCGCAGCCGTCGCGATGACGGCCGTTGCCGTGTTCTCGATTTCGGTTCCGCTCTCAGCACTTCCCTATCTGGCGCTGTTGGGCGCAGTTGCCGCCGGATGTGCGGTGATCACCACCGTCGGACCCACCAGCGACCCGCACCGGGTGGTACTACTCGGGGCGGCGGTGAGCGCACTCGCATCGGGACTGGTCATTGCACTGGTGAGCCTCGGCACCGAAGGGAACCTTCCCCTGCTCTTCCGGTATCTGCTCGGCAGTCTCGGGGAGCGAGGGTGGAGCCATCTCGGCGTCGTGACGCCCTGGCTCGCCGTGTTCATCCCGGTCGCTCTGTTCATGCGGCATCGGGTCGCCGCCCTTGCACTCGGGGACGATGTGGCTGCGGGACTCGGTATCTCCGTGGTGCCGACCCGACTGACCGCGCTGGTGTGCGCCGCTGCGCTCACCGCCGCGGTTGCATCGGTGTGCGGCCCGGTTGCGTATGTGGCGTTGCTCGCCCCTCATCTGGCTCGATGGATGCTGAACACGACCAGTTCACGGCGAGTCTTCCTGCTCACACCCATCGTCGGCGCAGTCCTGCTCGCCGCCGCAGACCTGGCCTCGCGAATCGCGCTGTATCCGATCGAGATTCCCGTGGGTATCACGACGACGCTCATCGGCGTCCCGGCACTGCTCGTAGCACTGCACCGACAGGCCGCCACGCGATGAAGTGTCGACACCTCGTGGCGATCGGGATGATGTGCATCGCCGTACTGGTGATGCTTCACCTCCTTTCGGGGCGAAGCGAACTCGCAGTGGCCGAGGTGATCAGGGCATTGACCGGCACCTCGCCGGTGCGAGCACACGAGATCATCGTCCTGAACTACCGACTTCCACGAGTGCTCGTCGGGTTGGTCGCCGGAGCCCTGCTGGCACTGGCCGGAGTGTTGCTGCAAGCCGTGATGCGCAACCCGCTGGCCGAACCGTCGACGACAGGGGTGGGATCCGGTGCGGCACTGGGCGTTGTGGTGTCGATTCTGGTGTTCCCCGCCTCCGGTGCTGCTCCCCTGGCGTCACTACTCGGTGCCGCATTCGCAGGAACGGCGCTGTACCTACTGGGCCGACGCTCCCTGGCGGTCGCGGGAATCCTCATCGGTGCCGTCCTGTCCGCAGTGACATCACTGCTGCTCGTCGTCGACGCACAACCGATGGGCGTCGTCCTTCGATGGCTGATCGGCTCTCTCAACGCCAGGACCATGGGCGATTGGAACTGGCTGTGGCCCTGGGCAATCGTCTTGATACCTGCGGGGATGCTCTGTGCGTCACGGGCGAATGCGCTCGTCCTGGGCGACGAGAGGGCCACCGGCCTCGGAATCGACACTCGGAGAACCCGAATGTTACTGCTGGCCATCGCGATATCGGCCACGGCAACAGCGGTCACCGCCACCGGCGCCGTTGCGTTCGTCGGCTTGATCGCACCGCACGCCGCCCGTGTCGCGCTCGGCGGGGACCACAGGCGACTGATTCCGGTCAGCATGATCGGCGGTGCAGTGCTCCTGTCCGCCGCGGACCTCCTTGCCTTCAGCGCGTCGATCGACATCCCCGGTAGCGGCCCAGATGTATCGGGGCTGCCGGTCGGTGCAGTGACAGCCCTCGTCGGGGCTCCCTATCTCATCTGGCTGATCAGAAAGGACACCCGATGACGGTGGACGTCACCATTCCGATTCTCGAGGCCGTGGACCTCGCGCTCGGATATCGCAATCGAACGGTATCCGAGCACCTCGACATCGCGATCGAGAAGGGAACGGTCACTGCGCTGGTCGGCCCCAACGGATCCGGCAAGTCGACGCTGCTGATGGCCCTGGCCAGGGTCTTGGCACCTCGACACGGACAGGTACGGCTGGACGGCCGTCCGCTGCGTGATCGATCGGCGATCGAGACGGCTCGACGACTGGCGATCCTGCCCCAGACGGCGGTCGCACCGCCGGGGCTGCGCGTCCGAGAACTCGTCGAACAAGGTCGGTATCCGAGGCTCGGTGCACTGTCGATGCTCAGACGCCATGACGACGAGGCCATGCACACGGCGATGTCCTCGACCGGAATCGAACACCTCGCCGACCGCACTGTCGATTCGCTCTCCGGTGGGGAGCGTCAACGCACGTGGCTAGCAATGGCTTTGGCGCAGGAAACCGGAATCCTACTGCTCGACGAACCCACCACGTATCTCGACGTTCGTCATCAGATCGACGTGCTGGAACTGGTCGTCGACCTGGTCCGGAATCGAGGCAAGACGGTGGTGATGGTGCTGCACGATCTCAATCAAGCTGCGCGGTACTGCGATCGAATCGTGGCCATGCGCGCTGGTGCCATCGTCGCCGACGGTCATCCCCGCGACGTCGTGACGCCGACGCTGCTCCACGACGTATTCGAGATCCGAGCCCGAGTAGTGGCCGATCCGGTTGTCGGTAGGCCGATGTTCATAGCGGAGTGAGCTTCTGCGTCAGAGTTTGCCCACGACGGCGATGATCAACTCGGTCAGTTCATCTGTCGCTTCCTCCGGTGC
The DNA here is from genome assembly GCF_049195265.1 of Rhodococcus sp. MALMAid1271. NCBI lineage: Bacteria > Bacillati > Actinomycetota > Actinomycetes > Mycobacteriales > Nocardiaceae > Rhodococcus > Rhodococcus sp. MALMAid1271. The sequence goes on from NZ_JBMIRQ010000058.1 coordinate 192,846, forward strand.
GATGCCACCCGAAACCGCCGCCTGCGACAGCGCTTCGGCTGCACCGAAGATCGCGGTGATCGACGACGCGGAGATCCCTCCGGAGCCGCTGAACGGCTCGAGAATCGACCGGCACCGATCCGAGTACGCCCGTTCGGCCGTTCGCTTGACCCGTTCGAGTTCGGGTGAGCCCTCCAATGCCGCCAGCACACCCGTCAGTTCGCGCCCCTGTGCCAAGGTGCAGCCCACGTACGAGTTGGCGATCGCGCGTGCGCGTCCGTTCAACGACGTGGGCGCGGCGTGCAGCGATTCCTCGAGCATGGCCGTCTGCCGGTCGTCGAATTCTGTGAAGAGTGCGGCCAGAAGTTCTGCCCGCGAGGCGAAGTGGCTGTACACCACGGGTTTTGCGACGCCTGCATGCTCGGCGAGCCGGCCGAGGGTCAGTGCGTCGGCACCCTCGGCTCGGACGAGGGCCCAGGAGACCTCGACCAACTGTTCGTATCGGTCGGAGCGAGACAGTCGCGTCCGGGCCATCCGGAACCTCCTTGCGCTATATACGAATAGTAACCTACTCTTGGTACATAGCCGTTTCGCCCCATCGAAGGAATCAACCATGACCGCACTCGTCGTAGTCTCCCATTCCGACCCCGACTCACTGACCCACCATGTCGCTCGCTCCGTCACGGACGCGATCCGCACCGCAGGAGGCTCCGTCGAGACGGCCGATCTCGCGGCGGAGAACTTCGATCCGCGATTCACCGGCACCGACCTCGGCCTCTTCCGAGGCACCCACCCCACGCCCGCCGACGTGCTCGCCGAACAGGAACGAATCGACCGGGCCGAGCACCTGATCCTGGTCTTCCCGATGTACTGGTGGTCCATGCCGGCACTACTCAAGGGGTGGATCGACCGCGTCTTCGTCAACGGATGGGCCTACGAGATGAGCGCCGACGGCGGCTTCACCACCAAACTCGATCGTCTCACCGTCCACCTGGTGTCCCTGGCCGGCGACGACGCCGACAGCTTCGCCCGTCACGGCATCGAGGCCGCCTTCCGAACACAGATCGAACGGGGAATCGTCGAATACTGCGGTGCGACAGTAGGTTCGACGACGTTCCTGCACGAGACCGACACCAGAAGCCGAGAGGCACTCGCTGCGCAAACGCACGCGGTGGGCGAGCGCATCGCCGCACAGGTCGCCGGACTCACTGCGGTGCGTTAGGCCCGATTCAGGCGGGAGTGAGGCGGAAGATCGGGAATCGACGGCCCTCGGCGGTCTCGACGTACTTCGCGAATCCGGAGGACGCGTCGAGGAACTTCTGCCAACTTCCGTCCCACTCGGCATCGGGGACTTCCGAGGCGTTCACCGCGACGGTCTGCACTGCGCCGTCCACCGGCACCTCGATGTCGACGGACGGGTGTGCGCGCAGATTGTGAACCCAGGCAGGGTCCCTGGGTGAACCGGCTGCCGAGCCGACGATCAACCAGCTGCCCTCCTCGGGAATCGCCATCAACGGATTCAGCCGGACCTCCCCACTCTTGGCACCGATCGAGTGCACGACGACGAGGGCGTCGCCGAACCCAGCGGTCGATACATGCCCGCCGTTCTCGCGGAACTCCTCGATGATCATCTGGTTGAAGTCGGTCACAGCGCTATTGTGCCGCGCTCTACGGCACCGCGGACCGGTTCTGTGCCGGATTCTTCGGAAGCGACGATTTCCATCACCGCCAACCAAAGGTTAGCCTGGGCTCACACGCACCTCGGTGCGTACCGCCGTCGGGCACTCCCCGGCGGCTCGTTGCTGTCTTCGACCGAAGGACACCTGAAGTGCTCAACGCTCGTCGCCGTGCGGGAACCCTCGCCGCCGCGGTTGCCATGGCCGGATCGCTCGTCGCATGCGGAGCGTCCGAGGAGGTACCCGATGCGACGGCCGTGGCCACCGATGGCGGGACGTCGTATCCGCTGACGATCGAGAACTGCGGCGAGTCGGTCACCTTCGACTCCGCCCCGCAACGAGTGGTCTCGCTCGATCAGAACTCCACCGAGATTCTGCTCTCCCTCGGCGTGCAGGACCGCATGGTGGGCACAGCGTCCTGGACCGATCCGGTCCGTGAGAACCTCGCCGACGCGAACGCCTCGGTTCCCCGGCTGGCCGACAACGCACCGACCTACGAGGTGGTGGTCGATACCGAACCCGACCTCGTCACCGCATCGTTCGGACGTCACTTCGAGCAGGGCGGCGTCGCTCAGCGGTCACGCTTCACCGAAACCGGCGCCGCCACCTACCTCTCACCCACCGACTGCGATGCCGGTCGCAGCATCAACGGGGGCAACACCCGAACGACGCCGCTCACCATGGAGTCGCTGTACCAGGAGATCACCGAACTCGCGGCGATCTTCGACGTCAACGAGCGCGGTGCCGAGTTCGTCGACGAGCTGAAGACCCGCATGGCCGACGCCACCGCGACAACGGCGAAATCGGATGTCTCCATGGCATTCTGGTTCGCAGACACCAAGAGTCCCTACATCGCAGGCGGGCGAGGATCGGCCGATCTGTTCGCCCGCACGGCCGGTACGACGAACGTCTTCGCCGATACCGACGACGACTGGCCCGCCGTCGGATGGGAGACCATGGTCGATCGGGATCCGACCGTCCTCGTCCTGGGCGACCTGGCGCGCAACCGTTTTCCCGGCGACCTCCTCGCCGACAAGATCGCATTCCTCGAGTCCGATCCCGTCACCAGCACGTTGGCCGCCGTCCGCGACAAGCGCTACATCTCGCTGCACGGTGCGGAGATGAACCCGTCGATCCGGACCGTCGACGGTGCCGAGAAGGTGTCGGCCGGACTGCGCGACCTGGGACTGTCGTCCTGACCGCGACCATCGCCCCCAGGCGCTCCACCCAGCGATCGCAGGCCTCCCGTCATCTGTGGCGGTGGACGTTGGCCCTGCTGGGCGGTCTCGTGCTGTGCGTGGTGTCGATTCTCGTCGCCATCACCCTCGGGCCGGCGAACATCTCACTGGTCAACGTGCGCGATGTGGTGCTCAATCATCTCGGCATCACCGATGTGCCGGTGAAGGTGTCGAAGAACGCGATCGTCTGGGAGGAACGGCTACCCCGAGCGCTCGTCGCCGCCGCGAGTGGCATCGGACTCGGCATCTGCGGAGTGGTGATGCAGTCGCTGCTGCGCAATCCGTTGGCAGATCCGTTCGTGCTCGGAGTGTCCTCGGGTGCATCGACGGGAGCGGTCGTGGTCGGGGTACTCGGAGTCGGCGGTGCCGCTCTCGGACTGTCCGGCGGTGCGTTCATCGGCGCGCTCGTCGCGTTCGCCCTGGTGCTCTTCCTCGCCCGCATGTCCGGGAGCGGACACGACCGCGTCATCCTCGCCGGTGTCGCGACCACCCAGTTGTTCTCTGCGCTCACCTCGTTCGTGATCTTCGCGTTCGCGGACTCCGACGAGACCCGCGGCGTGATGTTCTGGCTGCTCGGATCGTTCGAGGGCGTGCGGTGGAACGACGTCGTGCTGTGTGTGACCGTGGCAGGCGTCGGCGCAGTGGTGTGTTGCTACTACGCGTACGTGCTCGACGCATTCGCGTTCGGCAACTCGGTGGCATCATCGCTCGGCTTCGACGTCCAGAAGGTACGGTTGGCACTGCTCGTCGGCACCGCGCTGATCACCGCGACATTGGTCAGCGTGGCCGGTGCCATCGGTTTCGTCGGCCTCATTCTTCCGCACGCAGCAAGGCTGCTGGTGGGGCCCAACCACAGCCGCCTCGTGCCGACCACTGCCGTCATCGGCGCGATCTTCATGGTGTGGGTGGACGCCGTCTCGCGAGTCGCGTTCGCCCCTACTCCTTTGCCGGTCGGCGTGGGGACCGCACTGGTCGGGGTTCCCGCGTTCATCGCAATCATGGCTCGCAAGAGAGGAATTCGATGACTCTGCATGCGTCGAACGTGTCCTGGAAGCGAGGCGGCGCTCTGGTGGTAGACGGTGTGACGCTGCACGCCGCGCCCGGCCGAACAGTGGGGCTGTTGGGGCCCAACGGTTCCGGTAAGTCCTCGCTGCTGCACCTGCTGGCCGGGGCGGCGTCGCCCACCTCCGGCGTCGTAGAACTGGACGGCACCGATCTCGGTTCGCTCAAACGCAAACACATCGCGCGCGCCGTCGCGGTCGTCGGACAGCACGCGCACACCGACGTCGACGTGACGGTCGGCGACGTGGTCCGACTCGGACGGATCCCGCACCGCGGGGCCTTCGGCGGAAACGAACTGGACGACGACGCAGTGGACGATGCGCTCGCACAGACCGGACTCACCGACAAAGCGGATCGATTGTGGCGAACGCTCTCCGGCGGTGAGCAGCAGCGGGCGCATATTGCCCGCGCGCTCGCTCAGCAGCCCCGCGAGATGTTGCTCGACGAGCCGACCAACCACCTCGACATCCATCACCAGCTGGAATTGCTGGCCCTCGTCGCTCGGCTACCGATCACCTGCATCGTCGCACTGCACGACCTGAACCTGGCCGCGATGTTCTGCGACGAGGTGTTGGTGCTTCAGGACGGAAAGATCGTCGCGGGAGGTCCACCCGCGCAGGTGCTGACCGAGGAACTCATCGCCAAGGTGTATCGAGTACGGGCGCGAGTGTCCGTGGACGGCGACGACGGACGCGTGCACATCCGCTTCGATGCCGCTGCCGGGGACGCGGCGCTCGCGAGGAACCCGGGCACCGGCCTACCGGCAGCGGTCCACCTCTGATCGACCTCGCGGGACTTCGGTCGCCGACCTGCACCGGGATTGGGGACCGCGGTTCGTGGCTACCCTTCACCCATGAGTGAATCGTCGACCGGACCGGCAGCCCCCAGCACGATCGGGCCCGCGTTCGGGTTCGAAGCAACGCTGGCGAACGAGGTTCCCGGTGTGACAGTGCCGTGGCAGGGTACGCGCTCGCCGGACCCTCGTGTGCTGGTCCTCAACGAGGATCTGGCGCATTCGCTTGCACTCGACCCGGCTTCCTTGCGCAGCGACGACGGTGCCGCGGTGCTGTCCGGGTCGACTCCACCGGCCGATGACGTCGGCGTGGCGATGGCCTACGCGGGACACCAGTTCGGCAATTTCGCACCGCTACTGGGCGACGGTCGAGCGTTGCTTCTCGGCGAACTGCACGACGATCGAGGCCGTCGCGTGGATCTGCATCTCAAAGGCTCCGGTGCCACGCCGTTCTCGCGCGGCGGCGACGGACGTGCGGTGGTGGCAGCCATGCTGCGCGAATACTTGATCAGCGAGGCGATGCACGCTCTGCACATCCCGACCACGCGCTCGCTCGCCGTGGTGACCACCGGCGAACACGTACGGCGAGATGGCGTTCCGCAGCCAGGCGCGGTGCTCGCCAGAGTGGCCGCCAGCCATCTGCGCGTGGGCACCTTCGAATTCGCGGCCCGGCGTGAAGGACTCACGCAGCCCCTCGCCGATCATGCGATCGCCCGGCACTACCCGGAGCTCGTCGAGCTGCCCACCGAGGATCGCTACCTCGCCTTCTTCGAGGCCGTCGTGGAAGCGCAGGCATCGCTTGTAGCACAGTGGATGTCGGTCGGATTCGTCCATGGAGTCATGAACACCGACAACACGACGATCTCCGGCGAGACCATCGACTACGGACCGTGTGCCTTTCTCGACGCCTACGAACCGGCGACGGTGTTCAGCTCCATCGACCACGGCGGACGTTATGCCTACGGCAATCAACCCGCGGTCCTCGGATGGAATCTCGCCCGGTTCGGCGAAACCCTGTTGCCGCTGGTGAGTTCGACACCGGACACTGCGATCGAGGCACTCACTGCCGTCCTCGACACGTTCGGGCAGCGCTATCGGCTGCACTATTCTGCCGCGATGGCCGCCAAGCTGGGCCTGGACGACACCGCCGACAACGCCGCTCTCATCGACGACATGCATCGGCTGCTCACCGAACACCGCGCCGACTGGACCCTTGCCTTTCGTGCCCTCGCCGACGAACTACGCGGACACTCGGCACCGCTGGCGGCGCTGATTCCGCCGGACGCGTCGTCGACCTGGTTGAACCGTTGGCGCACTGCGGTATCCGACACGAATCAGGACCTCGCGTCGATCGCCGACGGTATGGATCGGGTCAATCCGGCGTACATTCCCCGCAATCATCTGCTCGACGCTGCCCTCAGGTCTGCCACCGAGGGCGATCTCGAGCCTTTCGAGCAACTGCTCGACGTCGTCACCACACCGTTCGGCTACCGCGCCGAACGGTCCGATTACGCCGCGCCGGCCCCAGCGAGCTTCAGTGCCGGATTTCAGACCTTCTGCGGCACCTGACAGCGGCGTTTCAGTTCGCAGGCGCGGAGCATCGCAGTGCCGGCTCGGACTGTCCGAAATGGAGCGTGCGACCGCCGAGGAGTAGCCACTTCGGCGCATGTGCTCGCAGACGGTCCGCGAAAGAATGCGAGTTGAGATCGGCCGAAACCGAAGTACCGCAACCCGAGGAGCTCGACAGTGCCCACCCTGAAACGTGACGTCGCCATTGTCGGGGCCGGTCCATCCGGCCTTGCCGCAGCCACCGAACTACGCAAGGCGGGGCTGTCGGTGGCAGTGATCGAGGCACGCGACCGGGTCGGCGGACGCACCTGGACCGAGACCATCGACGGCGCGTCCCTCGAGATCGGCGGTCAGTGGGTCTCTCCCGACCAGGAGTCGCTCATCGCCTTGATCGACGAGCTCGGCCTCGACACCTTCGACCGATACCGCGAGGGCGAGTCGGTCTACATCTCTGCCGCAGGCGAGCGCACCCGCTACTCGGGTGATTCGTTCCCCGTCGACGAGACGACGAACAAGGAAATGGATCGCCTCATCGCCCTGCTCGACGACTTGGCCGATCAGGTCGGCCCCGAGGAGCCGTGGGCGCACCCTCTCGCCCGCGAACTGGACACCATCTCGTTCGAGCAGTGGCTGATCGGCCAGTCCGACGACCCGGAGGCACGTGCGAACATCGGCATGTTCATCGCCGGTGGCATGTTGACCAAACCTGCGCACGCGTTCTCCGCTCTGCAGGCGGTGTTGATGGCGGCCTCGGCAGGTTCCTTCTCGCACCTGGTGGACGAGAACTTCATTCTGGACAAGCGCGTGGTCGGCGGCATGCAGCAGGTGTCGATCCGTATGGCGGCTGCCCTCGGCGACGACGTGTTTCTCGGCGCCCCGGTACGGACGATCCGGTGGAACCCCGATCGAGCGGTGGTACTGGCCGACGGCGACCTCGAGGTCATCGCCACGCGCGTCGTCCTCGCCGTTCCGCCGAATCTGTATTCACGTATCTCCTACGACCCGCCGTTGCCGCGACGCCAACATCAGATGCACCAGCATCAGTCGCTGGGTCTGGTCATCAAGGTCCACGCCGTCTACGACACCGCGTTCTGGCGCGCGGACGGGCTCTCGGGCACAGGGTTCGGTGCGTCCGAAATTGTGCAAGAGGTCTACGACAACACCAATCATCAGGACAGCCGTGGCACTCTCGTCGGATTCGTCTCCGATGCCAAGGCCGATGCGATGTTCGAGTTGGACGAGTCGACGCGCCGCGCGACGATCCTCGAATCCATCGCGCGCTACCTGGGGCCGAAGGCAACCGAACCGGTGGTGTACTACGAGTCCGACTGGGGTTCGGAGGAATGGACCCGCGGGGCGTACGCGGCCAGCTTCGATCTCGGCGGACTGCATCGGTACGGCAAGGACAGTCGCACTCCTGTCGGTCCGATTCACTTCTCGTGCTCGGACATCGCTGCGGAGGGCTACCAACACGTCGACGGCGCAGTGCGAATGGGTCATCGCACCGCAGCAGATATCGTGTCGAGAATCCGAGCCTAGCCCCGCACCTGGCCGAACCGTCGCCGATGTCGACGGTTCGGCCTGCGGGGAGTCCGGGTCAGCCGGGCCGGTTCGGCATCGATGCCGAATACTGCTCTCGCAGAACGTTCTTTCGGATCTTGCCCGTCGGATTGCGGGGGATCTCGTCGACCAGAACGTACCGCTTGGGAATTTTGTATCCAGCGAGCCGGCCACCGAGGGCCTCGGCCAGCGAGTCCAGTGCCACCCGAGTTCCCTCGCTGACGGTGATCGCGGCCACCGCCGATTCGCCCCACTTGTCGTCGGGCACACCGAACACCGCACAGCTCTCGACACCGGGTAGCTCGAGCAGTGCCGCCTCGACCTCGGCGGGGTAGATGTTCTCGCCGCCGGAGATGATCATGTCCTTGAGGCGGTCGACGATGGTGACGAACCCTTCTGCATCGGCGATTCCGATGTCGCCGGTGCGAAGCCATCCGTCGTCGAAGACATCCGCGGTCGCGTCGGGGCGACCCCAGTACTCCTTCATCACGTGGGGGCCCTGAATCTGAATTTCTCCCCGCTCGCCGGGCGAGACCGGCTCCGACAGTGCGTCGACGATCCGCACGTCGGTGAACGTGTGTGGCACCCCCGCGGTACCTATCTTACGTTCGGCATCGACAGATGCGAGAATCGTTGCACCCGGTCCACTTTCGGTCAGCCCGTAGCCCTGACACATTTTCACTCCGCGTTCGGAATACGCACGTAACGTTCGCGCCGGCACCGGCGCAGCGGCCACCACGACCCTCCTCAGCGACGACAGATCGGTCTCTGCCCACATCGAATGAGCCACGAGCGCATCCAGCATCGTCGGAACACCGAATGTGTAGGTTACCGAACGCGATTCGACGACATCGAGAACTCGTCGAGCATCGAAGCCCTCCTCGATCACCACTGCTCCGCCCTTGAACAGTGTCGGAAGGGCCACCATGTCCAGTGCGGCGGTGTGGAACAGCGGAGCGCAGACCAGGGCGACCTCGTCGCTGCACAGATCGAGATCGAGTACTGCATTGAGGACCGCAAAGAGCACGTTGTCATGCGTCATCACGACACCCTTGGGCTTCCCGGTCGTACCGGAGGTGTACATGACGAAGCACAGGTCCTCACCCACCACAGGTTCGTCGATACGCGAGGAATCCGCAGCGGCGATCAGCGCGTCGAGCTCATCCCCCAGCGCGATGCGCCGAGTACTGCCCGTCTCCGTCGCACCGACGGCGACAGCGACGAGCGCCGTCGAGTGGACCAGGACCGCCAATCCCGAATCCTGCACCGCGAACGCAACTTCCGAGGCCGTCAGCCGGGCGTTGAGGGGTACGAAGATTGCTCCGATGATGCCACACGAGAAGAGCACCTCGAGATAGGCGGGATGGTTGGTGGAGAGAATTCCCACTCGGTCACCTGGACCGACACCCAATCCGCGCAGTACGTGCGCGAAACGCGTCGTACGGTCGTCGAGTTGCGCATAGGTCGACACCTGCCCCCGAAACTCGAGGGCAGGCGCGAGCGGGCACTGCCTGCTGCGTCGCCAGATCCACGAGCCGACTCCTTGATTGCGCATCGCGATCGGTTCCTCTCGGTGTGTGGATCAGACGAACATGCGGTAGAGAGCCTCGACGACGACGGCAGGCCGCTCGCTGCCTTCGAGCTCGATCTTGGCGTCGACGGTCAACTGCGCTCCGCCGTTCGGCAGTTCCTCGTAGGATTTCAAGGTTGCGGAGAGTCGAACCCGCCCGCCTGCAGGCACCGGATTGGTGAAGCGCACCTTGTTCAGGCCGTAGTTGATTTTCGTGGTGACGTCGTCGACCACGAGCACCTCCTCCCACATCGGAATGATCAGTGACAGGGTGAGGTAGCCGTGTGCGATCGGGCCTCCGAACGGGCTGTGCGCCTTGGCTCGCTCCGGGTCCACGTGAATCCACTGATGATCGTCGGTGGCATCGGCGAAGGTATCGATCCGCGGCTGCGCAACCTCGATCCACGAGCTGGTTCCGAGTTCGGTGCCTTCGAGGCTCTTCAACTCGGCAAGTGTTGCTACCCGCGTGGTCATGCTGTCTCCTTGGGTGTCAGGCCGAGTGCGGCCAGTGCATTGGTCTTCATTACGAGAGGGCGTACCTGGTCCTTCAGGTCGAGCTCGGCGAAATCCTTCATCCACCGATCCGGCGTCAGTACGGGAAAATCCGAGCCGAACAGCACTTTTCGCTTCAGCATCGAGTTCGCGGCCCGAACAAGCTGCGGCGGAAAGTACTTCGGTGCCCACCCCGACAGATCGATGTACACGTTCGACTTGTGTGTCGCGATCGAGATCTGCGCGTCGACCCACGGCACGGCCGGGTGGGCCATGATCACCGTCAGATCGGGGAAGTCGGCAGCGACGTCGTCGAGCAACATCGGATCCGAGTACCGAAGCTTGATGCCGTGCCCACCAGGAAGTCCTGCACCGATACCGGTTTGGCCGGTATGGAACAGTGCGGGCACTCCGGCTTCGGTGATGGCTTCGTAGATGGGATAGAAGCGACGGTCGTTGGGTTCGAAGCCCTGCATGCTCGGGTGGAATTTGAACCCGCGGACACCGAACTCCTCGACGAGCCGGTGCACTCGCCGCACCGCGACCTTTCCCTGCCACGGGTCGACCGAACCGAACGGAATCAGCACGTCGTTGTGGCGTGCTGCTCCTTCGGCGATCTCCTCGACCGAGTTCGGCGTATGCCCCGACGCCGCACCGGCGTCGACGGTGAACACCACCGCAGCCATGTTTCTCGCCCGGTAGTAGTCGGCGATCGCGTCGATTCCGGGGGTGCGTTCTTCACCGGACTTGAAGTACTTCTCCGACGCTGCCATCAATTCGTCGTCGAGCGACCGATGCCCACAGCCGTCGATCTCGACGTGAGTGTGCACATCGAGTGCGACGATGGCATCGACGTCGATGTTGCACTCGTACTTCGAGCTCATCGTGCGGGCTCCACCGGCAGGTTCTCGCCGACCGACTCGAGACTGTCGGAAAACGTGGAACCCCAGGCCTGAGCGATGCTCTCGGCCGACCAGCCGCCGTCGCGGTAACCGGTGGCGATCATGTCCGGATGGGTCCACAGCGCCAGTCGGTCGCCGCCGATGGCGAACGCCTGCCCGGTGACCTCCGCGGCCGCATCGCTGGCGAGGAACGACACGATTCCTGCGGCATCGGCCGGCGTGCCGAATCCGAGTTCGCGACGTGCGAACGGCGGCAGCGGTTCTCCGTTGCGCATCGCTTCGATGTAGGGCTGCAGGAACGGGACGCTCTCGGTCATCGCGGTCGCAGCGACCGGGCACACCGCGTTCACGGTGATGCCTGCGCGCTCGAGTTCCATGGCCCAGGTGCGCACCATGCCGACGATGCCTGCTTTGGCACCGGAATAGTTGGTCTGGCCGAAGTTTCCGCGCTGGCCCGCGGGCGAGCCGATACAGACGATCCGACCGCCATCGCCCTGCGCGCGGAACTGAACAGCCGCCTCGCGGGCACAGGTGAAGGTGCCACGCAGATGGACGTTCACGACGGTGTCGAAGTCCTCGTCGGTCATCTTCCACAGCACCTTGTCGCGCAGAATCCCGGCGTTGGTGACCATGATGTCGAGGCGACCGAATGCTTCGATCGCGCCGGCAACCAATTTCTGGGCGGTCTCGGTGCTGCCGACCGGTGCCACGACGGCCACTGCTGTGCCGCCGGCCTCGACGATGGAGGAGACGGCTGCATCGGCGATCGTGTGATTCACATCGTTGATCACGACGGACGCGCCGTGGCGAGCGAGGTCCTGTGCGTAGGCCAGACCGAGACCCTGGCCGCTGCCGGTGACCACTGCCACCTTGTTGTCGAGCTTCATAGCCGTCTCCTTCTCGTGGTGTAGTGCCAGAGAATCATCAATGATTGCGAATGTCAATGATTTAGATTTGCTAGGCTTTGCCGTATAACCGAGGAGCACCATGACCGACATCGCACCGTTGTCCGACGACATCGGGTTTCTGCTCAGCCGCGCAGGCTCTGCAATGGCAGCCGCGGCCAAGTCCGCCCTCGTACCGTTCGAGCTGCGCGTGCGCTCGTACTCGGTACTCGCACTCGCCTGCGAGCACTCGGGCGGACTCGGACAGCGACAGATCGCCGAAAATCTCGGTCTCGATCCCAGCCAGATCGTCGCGCTGGTCGACGAACTCGAAACCCGCAGCCTGATCACCCGGCGCGTCGACCCCGAGGACCGCAGACACAAGCGGATCCACGCCACAGAGAACGGGCGCGCGACGTGCGTGGACGCTCAGCGCGCGCTCGCGTCGAGCAACGCCGACATCCTCGCTGCCCTCGGCAACGAGGATGTTTCGGCGCTACGACGGGCCTTGAAGGCCATCGTCGGCTGAGCCGGAACCTGCGATCAACGCAACCAGAAGAACCGAATACAGATCTGTCCGCCCTCGTTGCGGGCCATCCCGAGGAACTGATTGTCGGCCAACCATCGAAACTGCTCCGAATCGGTTTGGAACACCGGAGCCGTGCGGTAGTAGTAGTCGCGCTCGTCCACCACTTCACCTGCATCCAAACGAGATTCGACACCGGAATCGGCGCGATAGTAGCCCCGATTCCGAACGTCGATCAATGATCCGTCATCGGCGCGCAGCACGTACCGGGCATCGAGTTGAACCGTGTCTCCGCGCTCGACGAACCAGTCGCCACCATGGGCGAGCACCTCGCCCGTCAGCCTCGGGCCCGCGACCGTACCGCCCGTGATCGCGACGAAGTGCAGCACTTCCTCCGCACTTCGACCGATGCGCAACTCGTCGGCAACGCTGACTCTGACCTCGAAGACGAACTCGAGTTCCGGCTGCGGCAGATCGACGGGGGCCACCGTCACCGTTCGTACACCACTTCGCCTGCGACGACAGTGGCGATGATCGGTAGCTCGGGCAGCCGCTCGGCAGGTCCGGACAGATCACCGTCTATCGCGGTGAAATCCGCGGGCCCACCGACGACTATGGTTCCGGTGCCGTCGGTGAGACCGGCGGCCGCGGCGGGGTGGGTGGTGTAGCCGTCGAGGGCCTGCCGTGCCGAAATCGCCTGCCGCGGTTGGCGAGGCGGATCGGACCGACGATCGGCCGGGCGGCGCAGCTGGGCATCGGCCATCACGATTCGTGGGTCGAAATCCGCTACGGGCCAGTCGGATCCGAGGGCCACCGTGACACCGAGATCCCGAAGCTCGGCTACCGGCCAAGCGCGGTCGATACGATCACGACCCATGCGCCGCGACCAGTCGTCGGCCTCGTCGGCGCGGGTGTACCTGGTGCAGTGCGTCGGTTGCATGGAGGTGGCGATGTCGACCGCAGCGGCAATCGAGATCAGGTCCTCGGGGCAGACCGTCTCCAGGTGTTCGAGGCGGTGCCGAACCCCGTCCCCCAGAGCGGCGAGCGTCCGGACACAGTGGTGGACAGCAGCATCGCCGATCGCATGGGTTGCCGTCGTCACTCCGCGAGAGCTGAGCTCACGCACGACGTTCGCGTAGCGTTGCGGATCGGTCCACGACGGGTGGGTGCTTTCGCCGTACACATCCGGATGGCACAACCATGCCGTGCCGCCTTCGACGGTTCCGTCCATGAACAGCTTCGCACCTGCGTATCGCCATCGCACGCCGCCGGGACCGTCGACCAACGCTGCCAATTCGTCCACCCGCTCCGCGGGGTGATCCGGCTGAACCCAGCCGTACACCCAGAACCGCAACCCCGACTCGTCCTCGTCGAGGGCCCGGATCATCTCGACCGTTCCCGGCAAGTCGTCCATCACATGAACGCCGGTCAACCCGACCGAGGCCATCTTCTCGGTCACCTCGCGCAGCAAGGCCTTCGCCATGACCGGGTTCGGTGCCGGTGCCACGCTTTCCACCAGGTGGATGGCCGCCTCCTCCAGGAGGTGACCGGTGGGTCTTCCGGCACTGTCGACTACCACCCGGGCAACGCCGTGCTCGAAGACTTCTCGGCCGCTCACACCGGCGGCCTCCAGCGCCGCCCGATTGGCCAGTGACGAATGGGCGTCGTAGAACCGGATCAGCACAGGCTCGGTGATCGACTCGGAGATCGCGTCGAACGTCGGTGCCTTGCCCTCGAACACGTTGTGATCGAGGCCCCATCCGCGTATCCACCCGTCCACCGGCGTCGCCCCGTCGAGCGCACGGCGAACGTCGTCGAGAGTCTCACACCCGTTCATGTCCACCCCGAGCGACATCAGCGCACCTTGAACGACGTGGGTGTGCGCGTCCACCCAACCCGGGGTCAGGGTGCCGCCCGCGAGATCGACGATTCTCGTGTCGCTGCCGCTGATGTCGAGGATCTCCGCGGTCGTGCCGAGGGCCAGGACACGGTCCCCGCGGACCGCTACCGCCTCCGCGGTGGGCGCGTCGTCCACCTGAGTGAGTACGTGCCCGTTGATCAGGGCGAGGGTGGCGTCAGCCATGGTGAAACTCCTTGTGCGTAATCGGCCGAGAAAGTGGGATCGGCCCCCTGACTTGCGTGAGCGTCTACTCGACGGGCTGTGGGGCGGCGGCGAGTTCGGAATCGACATCGGTGCTGCCCAATCCCTCGTATACCTCCGGGCGACGGTTGCGAATCCACAGCGCGAGAAGGACACCGAAGACGAACACCAGGAAGGGACCACCGATGGCGATGGTGTTGACGACGGGATTGTCTGTCAGGGTGGCTATTTCGATCTTGCTGATCACCAGGTAGAGGGCGAGACCGAACAGGACGAACGCGGCGATGCCCGCCGCCGCAGCACCTCGATCTCGCACGGCGTCTCTGCCCTTGAGGAAGAAGACCGCGATCGACAGCGAGGTCAGCCATTGCAGCGCAAGAATTCCCACGGTTCCGGTACTGGCAGTCCACGCGGTCATCTGCAGAATCGGCTCGACGCCGGAGATCGCGAAGCACAGCACGGCCACAACGGCGATCACCGTCTGCGTGACACTGGCGACGTGCGGAGACAAATGCTTGCTGTGCACCGAGCTCAGTCGTTCCGGAACGATTCGTTCGCGGCCCAATGCGTATCCGTAGCGCGTGATCGCGTTGTGCAGGGCCAACAATGCAGCGAGACCGCTCGAGACGATGAGTATCCGCATCGCATCGGTTGCGGCACTTCCGACGTAGATGTCCATCGCGGTGAAGAAGTACTCGGCCGGATCCTCCGCGGCCGTCTCGACCGCCTTGCCGGTACCGAACGCCATGACCGCCACCCAGACGATGAAGGAGTAGAAGATCGCCAGGAAGATCACCGCCGTGTAGGTTGCGCGGGGAACCGTCCGGTCCGGCCGCACGGCCTCGTTCCGGAACAGTGCTGTCGCCTCGAACCCGATGAACGCAGCGAAGGACACGGCCAGCACTGCACCCATCGATCCGGTGAAGACGTTCTCCGGATAGAACGGCTCGAGGGTGAGACCGGTTGCCCCGCCTTTCGCGATGACGCCGACGGCCAACACCACCAGGACGAGTACCTCCAGCACGAGCAGCACTCCGAGAACCTTGGCACCGATCCGAACCGACCGGTAGCCGAGAACAGCGACGATCGCCGCTGCGACCAACCCCCACAACCACCAGGGGAGGTCGATACCGAGGAAGTCCTTCACCGTCGCTTCGGTCACGGCACCGAACAGTCCGTAGATGCTCAGTTGAAGCAGGCTGTAGCACACCACGGCGACCATGGCGCTGCCGAGACCGGCCACTTTGCCCAGGCCCTTGCGGATGTAGGAGTAGAACGCACCGTTGTTGTGCACATGCTTCGCCATCTTGGTGAATCCGATGGCGAAGACCATGTTGATCAGGCCTGCGGCCAGGTAGCCGGCAGGAGCGCCGACCCCACCGACGAGCAGGGCGATCGGGGCCACCGCCACCATGACGGTGAGTGGTGCCGCCGCGGCGACGACGAAGAACACGATGTCGCGCGAGTGGAGACTGGCGCGATCGAGGGCACTCGGCTGCCCTGATTGATGGGGGGTTGTCATGGCGGGCTCCCGTCCGATTAACCAAAACTGTTTTGGTTTTGCTGTAATGTAGACCACAGAGACCAACTTGGATAGTCGTAGAGAGAAATTGGTGGAATGTGGCAAGACCACGAACAGCGTTACTCGACGTGGATCGCATCGTCGAAGAGGCACTCCGGATATCCGACGCCACAGGCGATTTCACCGTCACCCAGCTCGCCGCGAAGCTGGGCGTACACCCGTCCTCGCTGTATCACCATGTTGCCGGTCGCGACGAGGTCGTCGATCTCATGCGAGCGCGGATCGCTCGGGCGATCGACAACTCGGCATTCGGGCAGGTCCCGTGGGACGAGGCCCTGCGCAAGTTGGCCTGGTCGTATCGTGCCGCTTTCGCACGTCACGCCGGATCGATTCGACTGTTCGCAACTGCGCTCATCCGCGACAAGGAGTCGCTGGCGGAGTACGACCGCATCGCGGACGGACTCCACTCCGCAGGCTTTCCGTGGCCGGAGATCTTGCCGATCATCGTCGCGTTCGACAGCTTCGTCCTGGGATCCGCACTCGACTTGGCGAGCGGGGGCAACATCAACGCACCCGATCCGCAGCTGCACCCTGCACTGTCGGCCGCGGTGGAGGCGAGCGAGAGCGGTGCGCACCCCGCCGACGCCGCCTTCGAGGCGGGGCTCACGGCCTTGCTGACCGGATTTCGGCACCGCCTCGGCAGCCCCTGACATACCGGAATCCGTCCGTACCGAAGTTCCGTCCGCACCGAAATTCTGTCACCACCCGAACAGCAACCTCACGCACATCATGGTCGGAAGCGTCAGTGTGTCCGACGACGAACGGAGAAACACCCATGTCCGACATCGTTTTCGACTTCTTCGATTGCCCCGAACTCCCCACGCCCACCCTCGAGATCGACGAGGTGCAGCGAATGCTTCTCGAAACGTTCGGCCTGCCGGCCACCGTCGTCGAACTAGGAAGTCAACAGGACCAGAACTTTGTGGTCCACGACGAGAACTCCACTCCGATAGGTGTTCTCAAGCTCAGCAATCCCGTCTTCAGCGAAGCGGAGATCGAGCTACAGGACCTCGCCGCCTCGACCGTCTCCGAACACCGACCGGGACTGCGTACTCCGCAGGTGGTCGAGGGACCCCGGGGCCCGATGTCGGCATGGTGGCAGACCTCGCAGGGACCTATCCACGGCCGAATCATTCAATTCATGTCCGGGTCGACCCTGATGGGATCGAACTACCTGTCCCCGGCCACGGTGGAGCGGATGGGCGAACTCGCCGCGCAGGTCAGCCTCGCTCTCGCCGATATCGCGCACCCCGCGTCGAGCCGTGTCCTGCAATGGAACCTACGTCATGCCGAGCGCGTCATCGCGACACTTCTGCCCGATGAACCTGACGCCGAGGTCAGCCGATTCGCCGCGGACGTCACCGAATCGGCATGCCGACAGTTGCACTCGGTCTCGTCGACACTGCCCGTTCAGATCGGCCATTTCGACATCACCGACGACAACGTCATCGCCCCCGCGACACCCGGGGCCCTGCCGGACGCCGTCATCGACTTCGGTGATGTCGCCGAGTCCTGGGCCGTCGGAGAAATCGCGGTCACGGTGTCCTCGCTGCTCCACCACGACGGCGCCACCCCGGTCGACGCCCTCCCTGCCATCCTCGCGTTCCACTCGGCTCGTCCGCTCAGCGAAGACGAGGTGGAAGCGCTCTGGCCGTTGGTTGCCCTACGCGGAGTGGTGCTGGTACTCAGTGGCCGCCAGCAGGTTCGACTCGACGCCGGGAACTCGTACGCAGATGCTGCGCTCGAGCGTGAATTCAGGATTCTCGAACAGGCAGCCTCGGTCCCGTTGGCGGTGATGACCGAAACCATCCGTCGGGCACTGGGTTTCGCGCCCCGACCACGACCGATCTGGAACGACGCTCCCCTGCTCGCAGGCGTGGCCGAGGCCGTGGTCCTCGACGCCGGAACCGTGTCCGAACTCAACGACGAAGGACGGTGGCTGCGCCCGGACGCGCTCGACGATGCTGCGCTGGCGGCACTGAACAGCGGAGCATCCGCAGCAGTCGCACCCGCCTGGTCCGCGCGGTTGACCGGAGCACCCTTCCGCACCCCCGCATCACCCGCCACCGTACCCACCGCCCTGACCCTGTGGCTCGCCCACGACACCGCCTTGGACGTCCCGGCGAGCGCGCAGATCGCCGATGTCGACGATGGCATCACCATCTCGGTGGACGCGGGGGTCGTCCACATCACCGGCCCGCTCGGCTGGGATTCCGAACGCCCGATGCTCCCCGCCCGCTGCGCT
Organism: Rhodococcus sp. MALMAid1271; assembly: GCF_049195265.1. Lineage (NCBI taxonomy): Bacteria > Bacillati > Actinomycetota > Actinomycetes > Mycobacteriales > Nocardiaceae > Rhodococcus > Rhodococcus sp. MALMAid1271. Next base: position 211,025 of record NZ_JBMIRQ010000058.1, read on the forward strand.
GTCGAGATCCAGTTCACCCGTGCCGATTCCGGCGCTGTTCCACCGTTGGTCGGCCGGCCGTACGCCGAAGGCTGGCACATCCTGGCTGGTGATCCGGCACCGGTGATCGGGCTTGCTCCGACGGCAGACGATACCGACGACGACACCCTCGAACGCCGCGAACGAGTGCTGGCCGAGGTACAGGAGCACTACTACGCGCACCCGCCACGCATCGAGCGTGGTTGGCGCGAGTTCCTGGCCGACACCGACGGTCGGGTCTATCTCGACATGGTCAACAATGTCAGCTCGGTCGGGCATGCCCATCCCCGAGTGGTCGACGCCGCAGCCAGGCAGATGCGACTGCTCAATACCAACTCACGCTTCCACTACCGCGCGATCTCCGACTTCGCGGAACGGATCACGGCAACACTGCCCGAGGAACTCGACACGGTGTTCTTCGTCAACTCCGGTTCGGAGGCAACCGATCTGGCCATCCGCATTGCGATGGCCGCGACCGGACGCACGGACATGGTGGCGATGAGGGAGGCGTACCACGGCTGGACCTTCGCCAGCGACGCCGTCTCGACCTCGATTGCAGACAACCCCAATGCCCTTGCCACACGACCCCATTGGGTGCACACCGTCGATGCGGCGAACGGGTATCGCGGGGTCCACCGCGGATCGGATGCCGGCCGGTACGCCCCAGAGGCAGTGCAGTTCATCGACGACCTCGCGGCTGCAGGAACACTTCCGGCCGGCTTCATCTGCGAGTCCTACTTCGGCAATGCCGGCGGTGTCGCGCTACCCGACGGCTACCTCCAGCAGGTGTACGCCGCAGTGCGCAGGCACGGCGGCATCGCGATCTCCGACGAGGTGCAGGTCGGGTACGGCCGACTGGGTGAATGGTTCTGGGGCTTCGAACAGCAGAAGGCAGTTCCCGATGTCGTGGCCGTCGCGAAATCCGTGGGCAGCGGGCAGCCGATCGGCGTCGTCATCACGCGACGGGACATCGCCGACCGGTACCGCACAGGTGGCTACTTCTTCTCGTCGACCGGCGGCTCACCGGTGTCCTCGGCCATCGGCCTCGCCGTCCTCGACGTCATCGAGCACGAGGGACTGCAGGAAAATGCAAGAACAGTCGGCGGGCACCTCAGATCGCGTCTGCTCGAGCTCGCCGAACGACATCCGATCGTCGGTGCTGTCCACGGGTCGGGCTTCTATCTCGGGCTCGAGTTCGTCCGGGATCGGGCCACCATCGAGCCCGCGACCGAGGAGACGGCCGCCATCTGCAACCGCCTGCTCGAGCTGGGTGTGGTCATGCAGCCGACCGGCGACTTCCAGAACGTACTGAAGATCAAGCCGCCGCTGTGCATTTCGCAGGACTCGGTCGACTACTTCGTCGACTGCCTCGATCGCGTCCTCACCACGGGCTGGTGACCGCACGTGACGAGCACCTCGCCCGGCGCCCCACGCGTTGCCCTCGTGACGGGGGCAGGCAGTGCCACAGGAATCGGATTCGCCTGTGCCCGGGCCCTGGTACCCACGCATTCGGTGCTGATCGCGGCGACATCTCGCCGCATCGATGATCGCGTTGCCGAGTTGGCATCTGCCGGTGCAGAAGTGGTGGGTTTCGTCGGTGATCTCACCGATTCGGCCAGTGCCGAACGCCTCGTGCACTCCGTCGTGGAGCACTTCGGCCGAATCGATGTCCTCGTCAACAACGCGGGCATGACGTCCACCACGAGCAGCGAGGAGCAGGCACCGGCAGAGCTCACGTCCGACGAGCAATGGCACGCAGGAATCTCCCGGAACCTCGACACGAACTTCTTCGTCACCCGTGCGGCTCTGGCACCCATGGCGCAGCAGGGATTCGGGCGGATCGTGAACATCGGCTCGATATCGGGATCGGCGATGGCCTACCGAGGAGAGGCCGCCTACCACGCGGCCAAGGCGGCCCTCGTCGGGCTGACCCGCTCGGTCGCGATCGACAATGCCCATCGCGGTATCACCGCGAACATCGTCGCACCCGGTTGGATCGCAACGGGTTCGGCAACCGAGCACGAGAACGCGATGGGAGCGGCCACCCCGTTGGGCCGTTCGGGTCGGCCCGAGGAGGTTGCCGCACTCGTGGCGTTTCTCGCCTCCGAGTCTGCGTCGTACATCACCGGCCAGGTCTTCGTCGTCGACGGTGGTAACTCGGTGGCCGAAGAACGGGGATATCGGGCCGCGTCGGCGTACTGATGACGTGTCGGCTGCGCTGCGAGACCGTCCAGGTCACGGTTCGTGACGGTGCGGGCTGCTACCGAGTGCGTTTTTGTTCGGCACGAATCAACCCGCCGCCGACGATCAACCGTTGAATTTCGCTCGTCCCCTCGTACAGACGCAGCAACCGCACATCGCGATAGATTCGCTCGACGGGTACCTCACGCATATACCCTGCGCCACCGTGGATTTGAACCGCCAGATCGGCGACCTTGCCCACCATCTCGGTGCAGAACAGTTTCGCGGCAGAGGGCGCGATCCTGCGGTCGGTCTCCTCGACCCACGCACGCGCGGCCTCGCGCACCATCGCCCGCCCGGCCATCACCCCGGTCTGTTGGTCGGCGATCATCGCTTGAACGAGCTGGAAGCCCCCGATGAGCTCCCCGCCCTGTGTGGCGACGGCGGCATGGGAGACCGATTCGTCGAGGGCCCGCTGCGCTTGCCCGACGGACAGGGCCGCAATGTGTATTCGTCCCCGCGCCAGCGAGGTCATCGCCGACCGATACCCGACATCTGCGTTGCCACCGACCAACGCATCGGCCTCGACCCGTACGTCGGTGAACGTAACGTCGGCCGTCATGGACCCCTGCTGACCCATTTTGGCGTCCTTGCCGCCGACCTCGACGCCCACCGAATCGGCCGGGATCAGAAACACTGCAATACCGTTGCTGCCCTCGGGTTTCGGGTCCAGCTTGGCGAACAGGACGAACAGATCGGCAACCGGGGCGTTGGTGATGTATCGCTTGCTGCCGTTGACGACCCAGCCAGACCCGTCGACCCTCGCAGTCGTCCTCAGACCGGCCGGGTTGGAACCGGCCCCGTCCTCGGTCAGTGCGAACGACGCCACTATCTCGCCTGCGGCCATCCCCGGTAACCATCGAGCCTTCTGCTCCTCGGTTCCGTATCCGACGAGCACCTGGCCCGCGATCCCGTTGTTGGTACCGAACATCGACCTCAGCGACAAGGTGGTGTACCCGAGTTCCATGGCGATCTCGACATCTTGAATCAGGTTCAGCCCCAGTCCACCCCACTCCTGGGGGATCGCGTAGCCGAACAGACCCATCTCGGCGGACTGCCTACGGAGATCCTCGGGTATCGAGTCGGTGTTCATGATCTCGAGTTCTCGTGGCACCACCCTCGACCGGACGAACTGCGAGACCTGCGTTCTCACATCGGCGAAGACGTCCTCGGGTACATCGGGGTTGAGCATGTCCATGCCTCACACTATCGGCGGCGCAGGAAGATCAGGCAACCATCGCCTCGCGGGCCCGGCCGACTCAGCCGCCGACGATGGCTCGTGTCACCACGTAGAACAGCGAGGGGCCGAGCAGGCAGCCGACTCCGGTGTAGAACGTCGCAGTCATCGCGCCGTAGGGAACCAGTCGCTTGTCGGTGGCCGCCAACCCACCAGCCACCCCGGAGGTGGTTCCCATCAACCCGCCGTAGGCCATCGCCGATTTCGGGTTGTTCAGGCCGATCACCTTGGCGATCAGCGGAGTGCCGACCATGACCACGACCGACTTCACCAATCCCGCGGCCACGGACAGCGCTATCACCTCCGAGCTCGCGCCCACCGCGGTTCCGGTCACCGGACCCACGATGTAGGTCGCCGCACCGGCCCCGATGGTCACCAGGGATTCCGCGTCCCGGTAGCCGAACGCCGCGGCGATGGCCGCGCCCACGACGAAGGACACCAGCACACCGAGCACGATCGACAACGCACCCGTCAACCCGGATCGCTTGATCTCCTTGAGATCGACTCCGAATGCCGTCGACACGATTGCGAAGTCGCGAAGCATCGATCCGCCCATGAGCGCCAGCCCCGAGAGGACGGCGAAGTCCGCCAGGCCGTGCGTGCCTCCGGTGGTCACGCCGCCCCAGTAGGCGAGGGCAAGACCGAAGATGATGGCAATGGCAGAAGCGTGCAGTCTGCCGCGGGTCAGGTTCTTCGACAGCCATCCCGACACCAGCATCAGCGCGCCGACCACCACGAAGGCCACCAGAAGATCGTTCTTCTCCAGTACCGAGCTCAGGGTTTCCATATCAGGCCTCCTGCTTTTCTTCTTCGGTCATCGGCGGCAGAGGCTCGGACGGTTCTCCGATTCTCGCCAGTACCGGAACCAGTGCGGCCCCGGCGACCAGGGCACCCAGTCCCGCCAGAATGGCCATCGGGCCACCGGTGATTGCTGTGGCGACGTTCTGGATCGATGCCATCGCGATCACGATCGGGATGTACATCGCGCTCCAGAAGAGCACGCCCTGTTCGGTCGCCTTGGGGAACTTGTCTTTCTTTCGCAACCAGTCGGTGACGAAGATCAGCATGATCATCGCGAAGCCGACTCCACCGACATTGGCGTCGATACCGAGGGCCAGCCCCAGCAGTTCACCGACGATCGTGCCGGACAGCATGCAGAGCGCCAACGCTGCCACTCCATACAGAACCATCACGTACTCCTTAGGTCGACAAGGGAATTCATGCGTCTATACCGTCGAAAAGATCGGCGTATTGCTTACGGAGTTCGGCCTTCTGCACCTTGCCCATGACGTTTCGGGGCAGGGCCTGCACGACGCGCACGGCGCGTGGCTGTTTGAATCGCGCGAGATCGCCGGCGATGAAGTCCAGCAACTCGGGTCCCTGCGGTTCCGCACCAGGACTGGGAACAACCACGGCCACAACGGTTTCGCCGAACTCCGGGTGCGGAACACCGATGACGGCCGATTCGAGCACCATGGGGTGTTCGTCGAGCAGTTCCTCGATCTCCTTGGGATAGATGTTGTATCCCCCGGAGATCACCAGATCCTTGTCACGTCCGACGATGCACAGGTAGCCGTCGTCGTCGATCATGCCCAGGTCGCCGGTGATGAAGAAGCCGTCCGCACGAAATTCCGAGGCCGTCTTCTCCGGCATCCGCCAGTAGCCGGAGAACACATTGGGCCCGCGTACCTCCACGATGCCCACTTCCCCGTCGGCCACCGGGTCTCCCGTCTCCCGGTGAACCACCCGAATCTCACTGCCGGGAAGAGCCTTACCGACGGTTCCCGGCTTGCGTGGGCCACCGTCGTACGGGTTGGTGGTGTTCATGCCGGTTTCGGTCATTCCGTAGCGTTCGAGGATCGCGTGGCCGGTGCGAGCGGAGAATGCCTCGTGATCGCTGGCCAGCAGCGGGGCGGAACCCGAAACGAACAGGCGCATCGAGGAACAGAGTTCCGGGGTGACGCGCTCGCTCTTGGCCAGCCGCGTGTAGAAGGTCGGCACGCCCATCAACACAGTCGATGTCGGGAGCAGATCGATGATCGCCTCGGCGTCGAATTTGGGTAGGAAATGCATGGAGGCACCGGCCGCGAGCGTCATGTTCGCCGCAACGAACAGGCCGTGGATGTGAAAGATCGGCAGCGCGTGAATCAGCTTGTCGTCGGCGGTGAACTGCCAGGCGTCGAGCAACGCCTCGCAATTGGAGGCGAGGTTGCCGTGGGTGAGTACCGCGCCCTTGGAACGCCCGGTGGTTCCCGAGGTGTAGAGGATCGCCGCGGGATCGGCGGAGATGGCGTCGTAGACGTCCTCGTGCGCGCCATCGCCGCTCAGGAGGGTGCCGTCGGCGCTGTCGCCGAGGGTCTCGATGACCACATTGCTTCGGTACTCGGCGTATTCGGCCTCCCGCTCGGGCGAACAGACCAGGACACGAGGTTCGGCATCGCCGATGAAGTAACGCATCTCGGCACCGGTGTAGGCGGTGTTGAGCGGCAGGAAGACACCACCGATCTGCAGCGTGGCCAGGTAGAGCGCCACGGCCTCAGGCGATTTCGACACCTGCATCGCCACTCGATCTCCGGGCGACACGCCGTCCTCGATCAGGCGGGCAGCGATCTTGTGCACGATGTCAGCCGTGTCGCGGTAGCTGATCTCACGTCCGTCCGGCAGCTCGAAGAGCGGTGCGTCCTGGCGAGTACGAACCTGCTCTGCGAACAGGCGGTAGATGGTGGTGGGGTGCGCCATCGGTGTTCCTTTCTCTGCGGATGATCTCGGGTCGGATGCGCCGGGCAGCGCGGCGGCAAGCTCGGACAGCGGCCCGCTCACTGCGACCCTGCGCCTGCGCACGAAGTCCTCGTGCCTTTGTTCGAGCTGCTCCGGTTCGTATTGGTAGTTGACCATCGCCCCGTAGGACTGCCGCCACGCTTCGTCAGAGGGATTCGCCGGCCAGTTCAGCCTCCAGGCGGTGGCCCCGTTCCCCAGATGAAAGCGAGCAACGGCGTCCACCGGGCAGCCGTCGGCTCGGCGCTCGACGGTCAGGTAGGCCAACAGGGCCGGGAACAGTGCACTGCGAAGCTCCTCGATGCGGTGCTCGCCGAGCTGCGCCGGATCCTCGACGCCGTCGAGCTGATCGACGAGCGAACGCAACTCGGCATCACCGGCTGCCTTGGCATCGAGCCAGCATCGAAATCCGGGAATCGGTGACAGCGTGACGAATTCACGCAAATGAGGCAGCTGCTGACTCACCTGCTCGATGACCTGCTTGATCAACAAGCTCCCGAACGACACGCCTGCCAACCCGTCGAGCGCATTGTTGATCGAGTACAGCGCGGCCGTGTCCGCGGCCGTCGGATCGAGCTCCTCGCCCGGTTCGAGCAGCGGACCGATGCGGCTCGGTACGCCGCGAACCAGGGCGACCTCGACGAAGATCAGCGGTACATCTCCGGTCGCCGGATGGAAGAACGCGTAGACCCGCCGATCGGCGGGCTGTAACCGCCTGCGCAACTCGCTTTCGCTCGCCATGGGATGGACCGTTTCGTAGTGCAGCAGATACCGGTGCAACTCGGGCGGGGAATCCCAGGTGACCTCCGCCATCTGAAGGAACCCGCGGTTGAACCACGAGGTCAACAGGTGATGGAAGTCGTGATCGAGGGCCCGCAGGCCGGGGTGGCCATGCATCAGCCTGCGCAAGTCCGCGCGCATCTCGACCAGGGCGAGTGTTGCACCGGGCGCGTGGTTGATCCGGCGAAGCAACTGCTGGCGCGCGGGTTCGACCGCGCTGAACAGTTCGATCATGTCCTCGTCGGCGGCGGACGGGGTGTCGCCCGCGTTGTCCCATTGGTGAAACGCGGACCGAACTCTGTCGGCGTCGACGCCGTACGCGGAGGTGATGTGCTCGAAGAATCTCAACTTGTCGTGATCGTCGAGTTCGGAATACGCGCTGAGCGCACCGGTGGCGACTGCACGGATGGATGCCTCGCCCACGTCACCGATCAGGAGTTCACACGCGGCAAGCAGCCTGTTGAGCGATCGGCCGTCCTCGCATCCCATGTCGTGTCCTTTCGGTCGTACCTGCGTCACCGGGAGGGTGAGTCGAACCATATACAAGGTTCTGCGTGATATATATAACAAGGACCATAGCGGATAAATGTGAGCTGCACCACCCCTGGAATCGGATAAACTTTGCCGAGGAGGCACACATGATTCGAGTTCCCGAGTCTGCGCGAGTGCGCGACGCGCTGGAGAACGCCGTCGTCGACGGTCACTATCGACCCGGCGAACGCCTGGATCCCGCCCAGCTGGAGAAGGAGTTCGGCTGCTCACGCACCCCGATTCGGGAGGCCCTGCAAGCTCTCGAACGCTCCGGCCTGGTACAGATCCGCCCGAAACAGGGCACCTACGTCACCGAGTTGGGTATCTCGGAAGTGGCCGAACGCTTCGAGGTCATGGCCGAGTTGGAAGGAATGGCGGCGCGGCTCGCCGCCGGCCGCATCGGTCGCGAGGCCCTGACGGACCTCGAGCTGGCGCTGGTCGAATGCGAGGAACACGCGCTCAGTGGCGATGCGGATGCGTACTACTACGCCAACGCGCGTTTCCACGGCATCATCAACGAATCGTGCGGAAACGACTACCTCAGACAACAGGCATTCGCATTGAAGCGAATTCTGCAGCCGTACCGGCGATTACAGCTACGGGTGCCCGACAGGATGCGTCGCTCGATGGCCGAGCACCGAACAATCGCCGACGCCATCTCCCGCGGTGACGCCGCCGCAGCCGAAACAGCCGCACGCGACCACGTCTTGGTTCAGGTGAAGGAGTTCAGCAACCTGGTGCGGATATGGAATCAGCTCTCGGCGAGCTGAGGCCACGCATCGAACCTCGCGAGGGCGGACGCAACGCTCGTCCTCCCTAGTGCCGGTCCTGTAGTTCCTCGGCACCGGCGTCCGGTCGGTCGTCCTCGGTCACCGCGACTGCTCCCCCGGATCGTTTTGCGATGTACATCAGTTGATCGGCCGACCTCAGCGCTGTTGCAAAAGAGGCGTTCGGATTGGCGTGCACCAGCGGGAGGCGCACGATCCCAGCGCTCAGCGTTGCCCGAGGCCCCCGCCTACCCCGAGTCGACAGCGGAAAGGCGGCCCCGACCTCGTGCAGGCAGATCTGCGCTTTCTTCGGCATCAGCAGTGCGAATTCCTCGCCCCCGATTCTGGCGGCATGCGCGCTGTGTCTGCGGGCGAAGTCGTCGAGCATCTCGGCGACCTCACGGATCACGAGATCGCCGACGTCGTGGCCATGGGCGTCGTTGATCGATTTGAAGTTGTCGATGTCGAGCACGACGATCGCGCAGTGCCCAAGACCGGAGCTCATCGCGGGATCGGTCAGCCGGTGCAGTCGATGCTCGAGACCTGAACGGTTCAGCAGACCGGTCAGTGGGTCGGTCAACGATTTCGCCGCGTACACCAGAAGACGTGACCAGGTGATGCGGGCCGCCCAGGGAGTCAGGACAGCTGCGACCAACAGAACATAGGTCGCCAGAAGTGTCGAAGTGACCGACATCGAGCCCTGTTGTGCTGACCGCACGGCCATGGTTCCGATGACCGCGGCCGCTACGCCGAGATGCAACACCAACCATCGTGTTCCCATGAGGAGGGTGAACTGCGCTCCCAGAACGGCGAACAGCGAGCACCCCACCAGGGCAACCTGCGCATCCGGTACGCACAGGATCACCAGTCCGGTGCCGATCTCACCGAACACGCCGAATGCGTTACGAGGTAAGGCATTGAGCATCTTGTCGGTGCAGGCCCACAGTCCGGCGGCGACAGCTGCCGACGCGGCAGCTACGCCGACTGCGATGCGCATGGGTTGCGACGTGGGTCCCACCGCGGTGTCGAGGGCGACCCACAGTGCGATGAAGGCGAAATTCAGCGATCCGAATCCGATGCTGAACCGAAGTGTCGTAGCGGTCCCTGTCCCCGCGATGAGGTCGTGAAGATCGGGCGTATTCGGCTTGCCTGCTCGAGTGATCACGTCGGTGCCTCTCGGAGAGGGCATGCACATCCACTGGCAGTTGGCGAGCATCAGTTCGTATCCCGACGAAGTGCCAGCCTATCAAGGTTCCTCTGCCGATGGCCGGCTTGTGTCCACCTCGAAGGCCACGAAAGTATGGACGCCATGACACAACTCGGCCTCGGACTCGCTGCCCTCGGACGCCCCGAATATCTGACGATCGGCCACTCGGAGGCTGTGGACGGCCGATTCGAACCGGCCGCCCTGGAACAGCTGTGCCACGCAGTCCTCGATACCGCATGGGAACGCGGAATTCGACATATCGATGCCGCGCGGTCCTACGGGTCGGCCGAACGGTTCCTCGGCAGCTGGTTGTCTCGACACCCCGGTCGGCGGGAGCAACTGGTGATCGGCTCCAAATGGGGATATGCCTACGTGGCCGATTTCCAACAAGGTGCACCGGTGCACGAGGTCAAAGAACACTCGGTTGCGCGGTTGGCCGAACAGTGGCCCCAGACTCTGCGCGAACTCGGCGGCGAACCCGATCATTACCTGATCCACAGCGTCACCCCGGACAGTCCGGCTCTCCACGACACCGCATTGCTCGACGATCTACGTGCACTGGCCGAGGGCGGCACCCGAATCGGCATCAGCACCAGCGGTCCACGCCAAGCCGATGTGGTGCAGGCAGCGCTCGAGATCGAGGTGTTCAGCTCGGTGCAGTCGACATGGAACCCCCTCGAGCCGTCCGTCGGGCCGGCACTGGCGCTCGCACACGACGCCGGCTGGTTCGTCGTCGTCAAAGAAGCCATGGCCAACGGACGACTCGTCGCCGAGCAGTCCGAACTGGCCCGGATCGCCGACGCGGCCGAGATCGGCCGCGACGCACTCGCGCTGGCGATCGCACTCGCCCAACCCTGGGCCGATGTCGTACTGTCCGGAGCAGCCACCGAAGCGCAACTCGAGCAGAACCTCGCAGCACCGACCGTCGATCCCGAGCTGATCACCGCTGTCGAGGCCGACCTTGCCGAATCCCCGGACCACTATTGGGAGAACCGGTCCGCACTGGCCTGGACCTGAGATCCGTTCGGTTCTGGTCGTCGACGGACGCGACGGGGCGGGGCGATCAAGCCCGCGCGAACCCGGGCGAGATGACGACATCGGACGGTCCGAGCGTGTGCACCGTCGAGTGCCCGAGTCCCAGCACCGTCGAGTCCAGGCCCCCACGCAGGATGTCGAGCACGTTCTCCACGCCGGTCTGCCCGTTCGCCGCCAGCCCCCACAGATACGCCCGCCCGATCAACACCGCCCGCGCACCGAGCGCCAACGCCTTCGCCACATCACTACCCCGCCGAATTCCGCCGTCGAGAGTGATCTCGACCTGATCACCGACCGCCTCGACGATCGAGGGCAGCACGCGAATCGACGCACGGGAACCGTCGAGATTGTTGCCGCCGTGATTGGACACCGACACCGCGGTGGCACCGGCGTCGATGGCCCGCCGCGCGTCGTCGACCCGCGAAATACCTTTGAGCATGAACGGCCCGTCCCACTGCTCACGGAGCCACGCGATGTCCTCCCAGGACGGCAGCGGTGTCGATTTCCACTCCCGGTACGCGGCGAAGAATGTCGGTGCGGGCTTGCCGGGCGGAGCAAGGTTCGGAGCAGTCAGATCCGGATACGAACGCGAGCGGGCCCACCGAGCGAGCCACCGCGGCCGCGCCAACACCTCCGGTGCCAATCGCATCATCGCCGGTAGGTCGACCCGCTCGGGTATCACCGGGCTGCCCCAGTCGCGGCCCTCGGAGAACGACCAGTCCATCGTCAGAATCAATCCGACCGCTCCCGCTCGGCGTGCGCGATCGAGCATGTGCAGCAACAACTCCCGCGACCCGGCCCAGTGCAATTGGAAGAACGTCTGCGAGTTCGCCGCGACGACGTCCTCGATGGGCTTGCTCGCGAACAGCGACAACCCCATCGAGATCCCTCGGGCCGCAGCGGCTCTGGCGACGGCGACCTCCCCGTCAGGGTGCACCGCCTGCACACCCGTCGGGGAGATCATCACCGGGAACGACAGCGGTTGCCCCATCAGCGTGGTCGACAGTTCACGCTCGTTCGACAGTCCCGCCACGTGCGGAGCCATACCGAGCTCACCGAACGCAGCAATATTGTCACCGAGAGTGATTCCGCGTTCCGACCCGGCCACCAGAGCTGCATACACCGAACGCGGAAGCCGCTTCTGTGCACGCCGCTGCGCGTGCGCAACGGTCTCGAACCACGCCGACTCGGTGAACATTCAGGCTGTGAGGACGCCGAGTCGCCGTTCGAACCCGTCCGCCATCACCACATCCGAGGGTGAGAGATCGTGGACCGAGGTATGCCCGAGCCCCAGAACGGCCGAGTCGACTCCGCCGCGCAGAATGTCGAGCACGTTCTCCACCCCGGCCTGGCCGTTCGCCGACAGACCCCACAGGTACGCCCGACCGATCAACACCGCGCGCGCACCCAACGCGAGCGCTTTCACCACGTCGCTGCCGCGGCGGATTCCGCCGTCGAGGGTGATCTCGATCTGATCTCCGACGGCGTCTGCGATGGCAGGCAACGCCCGGATCGGAGCCGGCGTGCCGTCGAGATTGTTACCACCGTGATTGGACACCGAGATCGCCGTACATCCGGCATCGACGGCACGTTTCGCGTCGTCGACCCGCATCACTCCCTTGAGCATGAACGGCCCGCCCCACTGCTCCCGCAGCCAGGCGACGTCCTCCCACGTCGGCAACGGGGTGCCCATCCATTCGCCGTACGCCCCGAAGAACGTCGGCGCAGGACCGCCGGTGGGCGGGGTCAGGTTCGGGGTCGTCAGGTCAGGGATCTTGCCGGTCTTGGCGAACTCCCACAACCACTTCGGCCGGGTGATGCCCTCCGGTGCGAACTGGACCATCGCTTTGAGGTCCATCTTCTCCGGGATCGACGGGCTGCCCCAATCACGTCCGTTGGAGAACGACCAATCGAGAGTCATGATCAGCCCGACGGCGCCCGCAGCGCGGGCGCGTTCCATCCGCTGCAACAAGACCTCACGTGAACCCACCCAGTACATCTGGAAGAACGTCTGCGGGTTGGCCGCAGCGACCTCCTCGACGGACTTGCTCGCGAACGAGGACAATCCGATCGGAATACCCCGCGCTGCAGCAGCTCTCGCGACCGCGACCTCACCGTCCGGGTGGACGGCCTGTACACCGGTAGGAGAAATCATCACCGGGAACGACAGCGGCTGTCCCATCACCGTTGTCGACAGATCGCGCTTGTCCGACAGCCCCGCCACGTGTGGGGCGAAGCCGAGTTCACCGAACGCCGCCATGTTGTCGTCGATCGTCAACCCACGTTCGGACCCCGCCACCAGCGCGGCGTATACCGACTTCGGTAGCCGTTTCTTCGCGCGCCGCTGCGCTTCGGCAACGGTTTCGAACCACTCACTCTTGGCCATTACTGTGTTTCCTGTTCCATTCCTGCGAGCGGATTCTCGTCGCAGATCTTCGCCGGGGGACGCATCAACAACGTGAGCGGCACCGACTTTCGGGGTGTCTTGCGCTGACCGGTACGGGAATGATCGACACTGGACTTGGGGATCTCTCCCGCCGCCGCCAACGCCGCTTCACCGTTACCGATGACGCATTCGGGATCGGGACCGTCCATGGGAAGTCCGGTGAAAAACTTCGCCGCCATGCACCCACCACGGCAGGCGTCGAAATGCGCACACTTGGTGCACGCACCCGAGGTCTGTGGTGAGCGCAGCTCCTGGAACAAGTCCGATGTCTGCCATACGGATTGGAACCCGCCCATGCCGTCCTTCGCGTCACGGACGATGTTGCCGGCAAGGAAGTTCTCGTGGATGGCGAACGGGCAGGCGTACACATCACCGATCGGATCGATCAAACACACCACACGCCCGGCACCGCACAGATTCAGACCCGGCAACGCGTCTCCGAATGCCGACAGGTGGAAGAACGAATCCCCCGTCAATACGCCCTCGCCGTTCGCGACGAGCCAGTTGTAGAGCTCACGCTGCTGACCAGCCGTGGGATGCAGATCATCCCACACGTCTGCGCCGCGTCCCGACGGCCGAAGACGCGTGATCCGAAGCGTCGCCGCGTATTTGTCGGCCAACGCCTTGAAATCGTCGAGCTGACCGACATTGTGGCGGGTGACGACTACGGAGATCTTCGCATCCCGAAACCCGGCCTCCTTCAAATTCTCCAACGCCCGGCATGCCATGTCGAACGACCCCGGACCACGGACGGCGTCGTTGACCTCCGCGGTCGCGCCATCGATGGAGATCTGCACATCCACGTAGTCCGACGCCGCCAGCCGCGCCGCCACCTTCTTGTCGATCTTGACGCCGTTGGTGGAGAACTTCACCCCCACCTGATGCGCAGTGGCGTAATCGACGAGTTCCCAGAAATCCGATCGCACCGTCGGCTCACCGCCGCCGATGTTGACGTAGAACACCTGCATCTTCTGCAACTCGTCGATGATCGATTTGCACTGCTCGGTCGACAATTCACGCGGATCACGGCGACCCGACGACGACAGGCAGTGCACACAGGAGAGATTGCAGGCGTAGGTCAACTCCCAGGTCAAACAGATCGGGGCGTCGAGACCGAGTTCGAATTGATCGACCAGTTTTCCTACCGGAGCTGGTCTTTCGAGGGTGGATGTCATGAGGGCGGTCCTGTTCTGCAGTAGTCAGGGCATTACGAGCGAGTGATCATGTTCGACTCGGCCAGCGTCGCCAGGGCTTTCACGTACGGAGCCGACGCGGATTCATCGATACCCGCTGCCGCGATGGCCGAGCGCATATCGCGGTGATCGGGCAGGGATTCGATGATCGCCACGATCGTGCGGTTCTTCAGAAACGACAGCTTGCGCGTGCCGAAGTGGTACAGCAGCGCCCCGAACGACTCGGGACGCAGCGCCACCTGCGGATGCAATACCCACGGCACATCCACATCGAGTGCGTCCTGCACTGCAGCAGTCATGATCAGTACACGCCGCACATGCCGTCGATGGACACTTCCTCGACCAACGACTCCTCGACCAGATCGGACTCCACGACAGCCGTGCTGACCACAGCATTCTCGTTGTTCTTGGACATCTGTAACCTCCTGGAATTGATGGGGACCACACTCGCGATCGACAGTGGCTTGGATCACCCACCATAATGGCACTGAGTGCAGAAAACTAGAAGTTGGAAGGACAATGATGGCGAAGACCGCGAAACCGTCCACTCGGGCAGGTCGCCGCCCGTCCACCACGCTGGGCGAATTGAGCGATCTCGGAATCGAATTGTTCGCATCCAAAGGCTTCGAGGAGACCAGCGTCGACGACATCGCCGACGCAGCGGGTATCGCCCGGCGCACGTTCTTCCGCTACTTCCCCTCGAAGAATGCGGTCCCCTGGGGCGACTTCGATACTCAACTCGCAGCGCTGAGAACTCATCTGGCCGGCTTGCCCGAGGACATCGAGCTCGCCGACGGACTACGTTCGGCCTTGCTGCAGTTCAACACCTTCCCGGTCGAGGAAGCCGCCGTCCACCGACAACGGATGTCGTTGATTCTGGGAAATCCCGCACTGCAGAGCTATTCGATGCTGATGTACGAGGGCTGGCGAGCCGTCATCGCAGAATACGTCGCCGCGCGAACCGGATCCGAGCCCACGGACCACTTTCCGCGGACCGTCGGCTGGATGGTCCTCGGGGTGGCCATCTCGGCATACGAACAGTGGCTCACCGACGAGGCTCTCGACCTCGCACAATTGCTGTCCGAGGGCACCCGAACACTGTTCGTTGGCCTACGCGCCCCCGGCTCATCCGATCCGGCACACCTACCGTGACTCGCGCTCCTCGCCGCGCCCGCGGAGCAGCAGCGTAGGACCGGAATTCTCGATCGAAGCTCGGTATGATCGGCCGGTGAGCTTTTCGGTGCGGGCTGCAACGTCGTTCGCGGATGTTCGCGCGATCCTCGGCCCGAAGAATCCGACCTCGTCCGTGTGCTGGTGTCTGAGTCATCGACTCGATTCCGCTACCCACAGAGCACTGGTCGGCCCCGAACGCGCCGCCTATGTCGAGAAACTGACCCGTCGCGCAGTGGCGCCGGGAGTCCTGGCCTACGACGGGGACGAGGTGGTCGGGTGGGCGGCGGTGGCACCACGCTCGGAGTTGCCGTTCGCGCGGTCGAACAAGATTCCGCATGTCGACGATCTGCCCGTCTGGACGATCTGGTGCTTCCGGGTCAGAGCCGGGCACCGAAAACGCGGCATCGCACATGCTTTGCTCGACGGTGCCGTTCGGTTCGCTGCCGACCACGGAGCCCCGGCGGTGGAGGGATATCCGGTGGACAACGAGGGCCACAAGGTCGACCTCACGATGGCCTATGTGGGCACTCGCGGGTTGTTCGAATCGGGGGGCTTCGAGTTCGCAGCGCCGACGACGTCGGTGTCCGGTGGTTTCCCGAGGGTCGTCATGCGAAAAGACCTGCGCCACTGACCTATCGGGGCTCAGGACGACGCGAGAACGAAATCGTATTCGGAAGTCCAGATGGTCTGGGCGCCCACGTCGCGTTTGTCGTAGGTTGCGATGAGCGATTCCTTGACCCCGAACACGGCGTCGGATTCGAGGTATTCGTCGCCGTCGACGAAGGTGTGTGTCACCAGCCGTTCGTAGCCGTCGGCCGAGACGAGGAAGTGCATGTGCGCCGGCCGGTACGGGTGTCGCCCGAGCCGGGTGAGCATCTGCCCGACGGGGCCGTCGTCGGGGATCGGATACGAGGTGGGTTTGATGCCGAGGAAGCTGTATTTGCCGTCTGCTCCGGTGATGAAACGGCCCCGGTTGTTCCAGCGGGGTTGGATGTCGGGTTGCTGGACGTCGTAGTAGCCGTCTTCGTTGTCCGACCACACGTCGACAACTGCACCTGCGATCGGTGCGCCGTCGGTACTGCTCACGCGCCCCTCGAACAGGCACGGCTCGCCTTTTCCGTCGAGACTGATGTTCTCACCCATCTCGCGGATCGGCGCATTCTCGACGTGGAACGGCCCGAATACCGTGCTTTCGGTGGCACTTTCGGGGCGACGGTGGTTGATGGCGTCGACGAGCATGGAGACGCCGAGAACATCGGAGAGCAGTATGAATTCCTGCCGTTCGGGCCCGCTGATCTGACCTGTCCTGGTGAGGAAGTCGATGGCGAGATCCCATTCGGCTTCGGTGAGCCCGACGTCTTCGACGAACTCGTGCAGGTGCCGAACGAGGCTGCTCATCACGACGGACGCTCGGTCGTCCGCGGGCACACCCATGCGTTCGTTGACGATGTCTACCGACGCCTGTTCGGTGAAGTACTTCATGCGAGTGGTCCCCTCCTCGTGTTCGGGCGGATGCCCTCGTAGGCATCTCGCAGGACGCCGCGGATGGAGTCTCGGTCCAGTGGGCGCGGCGACCAGTACGGCGAGGCGACCGCCTGATCGGCGACGAGATCCAGCTGGTCGACGGTCACTCCCAGGTCCGCCAGCCGCAATGGTGCTCCGATGTCGACGGCGAAGTCGTACAGTCCCGTGCCCGCCGAACCACCGAACAGCGCCGCGACATCGGTGAGTGCATCCGGGACGGATTCTTCGACGTAGCCGATGGTGTGGGGCAGCATGATGGCGTGGGTCTGCGCGTGCGGCAGATCCAGGGCACCACCGAGGGTGTGACACAGCTTGTGGTGCACCGACATTCCCACACCACCGAGGACCGTGCCGCACAGCCAGGCGCCGTACAGGGCTCCGTCGCGAGCGTCCTGATCTTCGGGAACCTCGATCAACGCGGGCAGGCAATCGCGCAGCACCCTCAGACCCTCGACCGCCATCAGCGTGTAGATGGGGCTGCCGTCGCGAGCGTAGGTAGCTTCGGCAGCGTGCGCCATCGCGTTGAGGCCGCTGGCGATGGTCAGGTCGATCGGCATCGAATCGGTGAGATCGGGGTCGTAGACCACGGTTTCGGGGAGAATCTCCGGTCCGCGCCGCGTGGTCTTGACACCGCTGTCGGTTTCGCCGAGAACCGGTGTCACCTCCGAACCCGCGTAGGTGGTGGGCACGACGATCTGCGGCAGTCCGGTTCTTGCCGCAAGTGCCTTGCCCAGCCCCGTCGTCGAGCCGCCGCCGATCGCGACGACGCAGTCCGCGTCGAGGCTTTCCACCTCGATCAGGGCGCGAGCGGTCACCGAGGTCGGGGTGTGCATCTCGGCCAGGGCGACCACGCCGACACCGAGCGCGCCGAGGCTGCCGAGTAGACGCATGGCGTCGTCGCGCTGATGTGGGGTGGACAGCACGACCGCCCGGCTGCATCCGAGCCTGTCGATCTCATCGGACACCGTCTTGACGCTGCCCCGCCCGAAGACCACGCGTGCGGGTGACCCACTGTGAACGAACGGCGATACGGCCGTTTCCCGGATCATCGGTCGAGCTTGAACAGTGCCGCGGCGTTGCTGCGCCCGATCTTGAGTCGGTCGGCGTCGGAGATGCTGGCCGAGTCGAACCAGTTCGCCGCGTGGTCGACGTTCTCGAAAGGCCAGTCGGTGGAGAACATCACGCGCTCGGATCCGAGTTCGAGGAGAGCATCGATCAGCGTTTGGGTGCGAAAGTTGCCCGAGGTGGTGATGTGAAAGTTCTCGGTGAAGTAGTCGACCATGCGACGTTTCGCCGGGTAGGTCGCAGGCACGTCCACCCATGCGTTTCGGTTGTCGATGCGCCACAGCATGGCCGGGATTCCCTCCCCCATGTGGCCGACCACGATGTTCAGACCGGGATGCTCGTCGAACAGACCGGAGGCCATCAGTCGCAGTGCATGCACCGCGGTTTCGTGGGCGAACGCCCAGGTCGGTCCCAGCAGCCACGGGTGGCCCTGATAGATGCGTGCGTCCTGCTCGAGCGGGTTGCGCGGATGGAGATAGAACGGCACGTCGAGCCGTTCCACCTCGGCCCAGAAGGAACGGTATTGCGGCAGGTCGTAGTACAGCGGAGTGTTTCCGTCGTCAACGGACTCGCTCTGCGAGAACCCGTTGACGAGTGCACCGACGAATCCGAGTTCGGTGACACAGCGTCGCAGTTCCTCGGCGGCGGCGTCGGGATCCTGCAGTGGAAGGGCAGCGAAGCCGCGGAATCGGTCCGGACGCTTGGCGATTTCCTCGGCGAGCACGTCGTTGGCGCGGCGAGCGATGTCTACGGCGCGCTTGTGTTCTGGGATCGCTTGCACAGCAGGAGCGTTGAGGGACAGGATCATGGTTTCGATCCCGTTGTCGTCCATCAACTTCAATCGGACATCCTGAATGTCGAGCAACCGCTTCTGCAGCTCGTCCCAGTAGGTGCCGGGTACGAATCCCGCCGAGTCCTGGAGGGTCTCGGGGATGGCGAAGTGTTCTTCCAGTGCGATCTTGCCCTGCATGGTCTCTCCTCGGGTGGTGTCGGTCGGTACGAAAGTGTGGTGTCAGGCGGACGTGGCCAACAGCGCTGACTCGGCCGGTGCAATCGCCTCCATGAGGCCGGACATCAACGCGGCCAGTTCGCCGCCGGTGTGGGCGATGCCGTAGAGGTAGCCGTCGGGCCGCACGATTGCTGCGACGCATTTCTGTGCGTCGAACCAACGGGTGTACACACCACCGGTGTCGGAGGTCGGCGCACCGTCGAACATCGAGGACAGTCCGAAGACGATCTCCTTGCCACCCATCTCTGCGAACCGATTCCGCTCGTCGACCGAAATGGCCTGCAGCGGAGCGGTTCCGTCCGATACCACCAGCCATCCGGTTCCGGCGACCTCGTCGAACAATGCCGTGCGGGACGGCGTCGAGACCAATCCCTGGGGAAAGATGTCGCCGCTGTTGGCGATCACACCGCCGGACAGCGCCGGGTACTGCAGCTTGTCCGGCTTCTGATTGGCTTTGCGAGCGGCAATCATTCGCGCGTCACGTTCGGCGGCGAGGACGGGATCTCGCATCGTCTGGACGCGGCCCAGTTCGATCGCTTTCTCGGTGATGAATCGTACGTGCGGTTCTCGTTCGGCTTGGTAGCTCTCCAGGAGCGCGTCAGGATGCCCGGAGAGCACCATGTCGAGCTTCCACGCCAGGTTTCGGGCATCTCGGATACCGGAGACCATGCCCTGCGCGAGAAAGGGCGGCATCTGATGTGCAGCGTCGCCGGCCAGAAAGATGTTGCCTGCGCGCCACTTCGAGGATATGCATGATCGGAACGTGTAGTTCGCGACGCGGACGAGCTCGGCGTCCTCGGGGGTCAGGTATGCCGACACGCGGGACCACACTCTGTCCTGCTGCACCACCTCGTCTCGTTGCGCGCCGCTGTCGAGGCGGAACGAGAACCGGTGGTGGCGCGGTCCGATGTTCACGATCGCGATCGGCTCGGCGGGGTCGCAGACCTGTCGGAACGTGGGAAGGGTCGGAACGTCGCGAGTCAATTCGAAGTCGCACACCAGCCAGTTCTCGAAGAATCCGTAATCGTCGAGATCCCCGCCGATGACCTCCCTGACGATTCCGTTGCCGCCGTCGCAGCCGACGACGAACTCGGTGTCGACGCGGACGGTCCGCCCCTCGGCGTCGGTGGCGAGAACGGTTGTCCTCGAAGCGGATTGTTCGATCCCTGTCACGGTGTGACCGCGCCGTACCTCGACAGTCGGTAGGGAGGTCAGCAACTCGTCGAGCACTGTCTCGACGTGTGGTTGGTGCATCATGTACTGCGACGGCCACCCACTGCGACCCGGGTTGTCGTATTCGATGTCGAGCAGAACCTCGTCCTGGGCATTGACCCAGATATAGCCGCGCTGGACGTTGACGCCCGGCAGCATCTTCTCCGCGATACCGAGCTTCTGGAAGGTGCGCATCGTTTCGTCGTCGAACGCTGCCGCTCGCGGCAGGTTGTAGAGACCGCTGTAGCGCTCCAGGACCACCACGCTGCGTCCCTGACGTCCGAGAAGGGCGGCCAGCACCATGCCGGTTGGACCGCAGCCGACGACAACGACATCGGCCGTCGTGTCGTTGCTGGACTGCGTTGGTTCGAAAGCAGACATGGTGCTGCTCCTCTCGCTGTGACGTTCCGTCGTCGAATGTGATTGCAACCACACGTTAGAGTTCATTATTAGTGAAGTCAATGCATATTGGTGAATCTACGGTGACGGAGTTGAAACGCGCGCAAGTGCCTAGGGTGGATCCGTGACCGATACCCCAGACTCCGATTCCGTAGATGCTTCCGATCGCCCGGGCGCTCGCCAGGGCATTCAGTCGGTCGAACTCGCGATGGCCGTGATCGAAGCGCTGGAGCGAGGCCTCGGGCCGATGAGCCTGACCCAGATTGCGAACGCCTCGGGCATGGCAGCGAGCAAAGTCCACCGTTACCTGGTCAGCCTCGGACGGGCCGGGCTGATCGTGCAGTCGGGCCGATCGGGCTTGTACGACTTCGGGCCGGCAATGCGGCGGCTCGGCATCGAATCCCTGCGCCGAATGGATGACGTCAGCGTCGCCTCGGAACACCTACCGACCCTGCGTGATCGCACCGGCCATTCGATCAACCTGGCCGTCTGGGGAGACCACGGTCCGGTCCTGGTCCGATGGGATTACGGCGCACACGCGCTGCCGATCACCATCCGCGTTGGGTCGACGATGCCATTGCTGACCTCTGCCATCGGCCACGTCTACCTCGCACATCTGCCCGAGACCATGATCGCGCCGTTCCTGCGCGACGAGCTCGAGTCCATGGGTGCCGCCGCACCCGGCGAGAACGAGGTGGCGGCGCTCCGCTCGCGCGTTCGGACGCAGGGTGTCGCGAGGATTTCCGGCGAGGTGATTCCAGGGGTGATGTCGATCGCAGCCCCGGTATTTCCTGCAGGCCAGTCCATTCCACTGGTGGTAGCAGTGGCGATTCCGGCGAAGATCGGCACCGACGAGGTGATCGCCACGGCCACCGAGGAGTTGTTGCGCGCGACCGAGGCGATCTCCGAGGGTTTCGGCAGCTCGAGGGCAGCGAACGAGCGGCCCGCCTGAGGCGTCATCCCCTGGCTCACCGAAGCAATTTCGGATTCACTATTGCGCAACTCATTTCCTTATGTTGAACTGTGATCTGCGCCATACGGGCGTCGAGCCGACCGCGCAGCACGCGCCGCGCCGATCGACGCCGCAGGTCGGCATCAGCTGCGCACCAACGACTTTGCCTCGACAGGAGATACACGTGAGTAGCTCGACAACACCGAACACACAGGGGCGCAGCCTGCCCCGCGCCACCCGAAGAATGCTGTACGTGACCTGGCTCGTCGCCACCCTCGAAGGTTTCGATCTCGCGATCTACGGAGCCACGGTTCCCGTCCTACTGCAGACCCCGTCACTGGGCATCGACAGGGCATCGGCCGGAACCATCGGCTCCCTCGTCGGCGTCGGCATGCTCGTCGGAGCAGCCTTCGCCGGAGCCGTGATGCACCGATTCGGACCCCGCAAGCTGCTACTCGGATCGATCGTCATCTTCACCTTCGGCATGCTGCTGTCCACAATCGCAACGACCGGTGAGATATTCGGGCTCGGACGGTTGGTCGTCGGCCTCGGTCTCGGCGTCGTCCTGCCCACCCTGAACGCCTATGTTGCAGACCTCAGCGAACCAGGGCGCCGCGCCAGGCACATCGGACTGATGATGAGCGGATACGCAATCGGCGCACTCGCCGCTCCGCTCCTCGGGGCCGCACTACTCCCCGAGGTCTCCTACCACTGGCTGTACCTCGTCGGGGTCATCCTGCCGCTCATTGCTCTGCCGTTGATGTTCCGGTTGCCCGAGAGCCCGTTCCACTTGCGCCTCACCGGCCGAGACGCCGACGCGAAGCAGGTCGAGGACCTCTACGGACTCGCCCACGAACCGATCGTGACGAACACATCCGCCGGACGGTTCCTCGGCCTCGGCCCGCTGCTGACGCGTCGCCTCGCCCCCACCACGATCCTCGCCTGGGTGATGTCGTTCTGCGGACTGCTGCTCGTCTTCGGCATCAGCGCCTGGCTGCCCTCGATCATGCAGGCTGCCGGATACTCACTCGGCTCCGCACTGATGCAGACTGCCGCAATGTGGCTCGGCGTGTTCGTCGGAGTCATCGCAGCCGGGCCCGTGGCCGACAGATTCGGCCCACGCATCGTGGTAGTGGCAGCGTTCCTGACCGGCACCGTGAGCCTGGTGCTGATGAGCCTCTCCCCGCCCACCCCGGTGATGTTCGTATTGATGTTCGTCAGCGGTTTCGGGTTCATCGGCTCTCAGATTCTTGCCAATGCCTTCATCCTCTCCGTCTACGATCCCGAGAACCGCAGCAGCGCACTGGCCTGGGCCCTGTCGGTAGGACGCCTCGGGGCCATCGCCGGCCCGACCCTCGGAGCATTCGTTCTCGATCGCGCCAGCGGCGTCGACTGGAACTTCTACAGCTTCGCGATCGTCGGACTCGCCGGAGCGATCGTTGCCGTAGCCGTTCCGCGGCCTCGAAGCCGCCAGCCCGTTCCGAGTGCGGCAACCGATCGATCTCTCACGGGCGCGGCACCGGACACCACTCGTCGGCCCTGACCGGATCCGGCACCGAACTGCTGCAGATTCCTGAGGCTTCTCGACCCATCGCGGCCGACTACTCGGGGATCTGCAGCAGCACTCGTGTCCGAGTACCCGCGTCGACGCGGTCATGAGCCTCGGCGACGCGATCCAGAGGCATCGCGTCGCCGACGGCGATGGACAGCGCACCGATGGAAGCAGCCTCGGTCAAGTCCACAGCTGCGGCCGACTTTGCCTCCTGTGAGAAATCGTCGCTGCCTAGTAGACGAACGGTGATGTTGTCGAACAACATTGGCCAGAACGGCAGTTTCGGATGGCCCTCGCGGGTTCCGTAGGCGGCAATCACTGTGCCGTTCTTGGCAATTGCTGCATCGAAGTTTATGTTGTCGGAAAACGACACTTCGACAATGCGGTCGACGCCACCTCCGGCGAGCTCCCGCACATGCGTCACTGCTTCGTCATCGCTCAACACCACGACGTTGTCGGTGCCGTGGGCACGAGCAAGACCCGTGTCCGCCTCGGTGCGAACAGTTCCGATCACTCTCGCCCCGTTCCACCGAGCCAACTGCGCAGCCAGTGAGCCAACGCCGCCCAACACGCCGTGGACCACGACCGTCTTCCCGGCGACCGCGCCGTCACCGAGCACTGCCCGGTGCGCCGTGATGCCCGGAATTCCGAGACAGGCAGCGAGTTCGGGCTCCACCGAATCCGGCAGACCGATCGCCTGCCACGCCGGCACGACGGTGAATTGCGCGGCAGTGCCGAGCGCACGATAGGACTGCGCGCCGAACACCCACACGTGCTCGCCCACGCGCGTTCGCTCGATGCCCTCCCCCACCGCGTCGATGTACCCGGCTCCGTCGCTGTGGGGCACCACCCGCGGATACGGCATCGTCGAGCCGAGCCACCCTCGTCGCTTCTTGGTGTCACCCGGGTTGACCGAGGACAACGACAAGCGCACACGAACCTCGCCAGGTCCCGGGTCGGGTGTGGGCATATCTCCGAAACGGAGAACGTCCCGAGCCTCCCCTTGCGAGTCGTACCACGCGGCGATCATCGTGATGTACCCGAAGCGTCTGCGTCGCCCCTCGGTCCATTCACGGGAGTCGGCGTGGTGCGTTCGAGATCGAAGGTTGTCATGGAAGTCCCTTGTGAAGAAGGTGAGTCCTGGTTCGTCGGTCCCCTCACCCTACTACCTCGATTCGAGGTACACATCGAATCGAGATACACCTGACAGACTGGGCACATGTTGGAACTGGCAATTCTCGGGTTTCTGTCCGAAGGCCCCTTGCACGGATACGAACTCAAACGGCGAGTAACTCAACTGACCGGCTACGCCAAACCAGTGAGCGACGGAACTCTGTATCCCGCAATCAAACGGCTGGATCGAAGCGGTCTACTCGAGCGCCGCTCCGAACCCGGTGCGGGACCGGCTCGCTACGTACTCACCATCACCGACGCAGGACGCGACGAGCTGACGGCTCGTCTGCGCGATCCCCAGCACAACGACGTCTCGGACTTTTCGCGCTTTGTCGTGGTGCTGACCTTCCTGTCTCTCGTGCCCTCGGTGGAGGAGCAACACGCGGTACTGCGTCGGAGGCTCCACTTCCTGGAAGAACCAGCCAGCTTCTTCTACGACGAGGACCGGGCCGTGAAGGCGGAGGATGTCACCGACGTCTATCGGCGTGGACTACTGCTGTTCGCGCGCAAGACGAGTCGCGCAGAACGAGCCTGGCTCAGGTCCGTACTCGACGCCGCGGAAGACGGCGGGCGTTCGAAGCCCTGATGTGTGTTCGCATCCCCCGGCCTTGCCTACGTGCTGCATCTCGGGGAATCGCCGAAGCGAGTATCTGGAATTCCTCGAGTGTGTCGTGTGATGAACGAACTGTGCGGCGATGATTCCGGCGCACCGTGCACTGGTTCGACGTCTGCGGCTGGTGAGGCACGGTGAATGCTGCCCGATGCACGGGCCGGCAGACGGAGCTTGCCGAGCCGGTGTCAGGTGGTCTGGACGCGTTTGGGACGATTCGGACATGACGACGAACCGCCAGACGCCCTCCAACCATGGGGACGACGAGCAGAATCGCCCCGGGCTGGATCAGCGACCCGGACCCGATGGCATTCCCAGGGGGCGGCCGCCGGCGACGGAATTGGCAGCCAACGTCGTTCGCGGCGGTCTGATCGGTCTGGCCGAAACGGTTCCCGGTGTCTCCGGCGGCACGGTCGCACTGGTCACCGGCATCTACACCAGGGCCATCGCGTCGGCGAAGCATCTGACGGACATCCCCAAGGCCGTGGTGACGCGGTCCGACGTGCGCGCCGAGGTCCGTCAGGTCGATTGGTGGCTGCTCCTCGCGGTCGGCGTCGGCATGCTGTTGATGGTGTTCTCGGTGGCGGGGATCATGGCGGATTTCGTCACGGATCAACCCGTCTATTCCAAAGCGCTGTTCATGGGCATGATCGCGATGTCGGTGGCGATCCCCTTCATGGAGCTCACTCCTGATGCTTTCCCCACCACCCGGTCCCGACTGTCTGCCGTGGCCCTGTTCGTCGCTCTCGCTGTCGGGGTCATCGTGCTCACGTCGTTACCCGGGGCCGAGGCGTCGAACCCGTCGTTGATCCTGGTGTTCTTCGCCGCGACGATCGCAATTTGTGCGCTCGTGCTTCCAGGCGTATCAGGGTCGTTCTTTCTTCTGGTCATCGGCCTGTATGCGCCGACGCTCACGGCCGTCGACGAGCGAAACCTGACATACCTGGCCGTGTTCGCCCTGGGCGCTTTGGCGGGATTGGTCAGCTTCGTTCGAGTGCTCGAGTGGTTGCTGGCGAACTACCACGATCTGGCGATGGTCGCCGCTGCCGGCCTGCTGTTGGGATCGTTGCGCGCACTGTGGCCGTGGCAGGGCGAGAACAGAGAACTGCTGGCCGTCGGCAACGAATGGCCTGCTGCCCTGGCATTGTTCGCCATCGGAGTTGCGGTCGTCGCTGTGGTCGCCGTCGCGCAGCGGCGACTGGCAACCACGCGCACGCCCTGACCGAAACGACAGGCGGCGTAGCGGTTGGTGCCGGGATTACAGCAGCAGCGTGCTGAGCAACGCACACATTCCTCGAGCATCGACCAAAATAAGGGGTGGAAGATATGAAGACAGTCCGGACTCCGCTGGGTTTAACCCTACCGTCAGGCGTTTATGCAGCAATAGTGTCGTTGGCCATTACTTTGGGTTCCGCTTTGACGATGGCAAAGCTCGACTTGCCCTGGTGGGCATGGGCTGTTCAGTTTCTCATTCTGCTCGGGGTTACTTTCACAATCACCGAACATAGCGCCATCCCAGCGGGCGAGGGAGTATTCAAAGTTACCAACGCGCGGACACTGGCCATGGCGGGCGGTGGTCTGATAATCTTCGTCGTTTTATTCGCACTTTACATCACCTACCGGACCACGTGAGATACTCACGAATGGCGTCAGAATCGCATGAGTGCGCAGAGACACCTCATAGCTTTGGGCGGTGACGACAGGTCCCGTCACCGCTCAAACAATCTGCCGTTGCCAATCCGTCGGAGACGGGGGACTGCCCCAGGTTTGGTTGACATCTGATCTGTGAGGATCGCTCCTCACGGTGGAAGGATGTTCACCATGCCGAAAGCGTTCCCAGAGGAGTTCCGCCGCGACGTCATCGCTGTTGCACGCAAGGGCGAGGCCCCATT